>JBNKNM010000098.1:0-19503 GCA_050293845.1 Pseudobacteriovorax sp.
TCTTGCGGATACAGGACGTGGAGCTACATCTAAGACGCGGCAAGCGAAAGCAACCCGTGCACGTAGCAGAGAAGCGTTAAAAAAGAAGAGAAAAGCGACGAAAGCCGCTTAGTATTGGAAGCTCGGTCCTTTAGGGCCGAGTAGTTCACTAATTCACTTGATGAACTTAATGTCATTAGAAAACTTTTCAGTGGTGTTACTACCCTATATCACTCAAAAACTAGATTTCAATATTTATAGCTATACCAACTTGTCTTGATTGATACCCATAATAATAGCTGATACCTAAGCCATAACCCGACATCTTGACTCCACACAGAGCACTTACGCCAAAATCAAAGGACTCCTCACTCTGATTACTGGTGACTCCCGACAATAAGGAAGATTCGCAGTAGAGGTAACTGTCTTCGTATTTGGGTATAGACCAAACATAACGTGCCCCAAGCTCAGCAAGTAGCAGGGTAAAGTCCCTGCGCTCGGTGCTTGTCAGTAGGGCGTAATTGCCACCGACAAACCAGCGCCAATTCACACGTTCCGGCAAGAAAAAAATCTTTCTCAACTTTAGATTCAGGTAGTCATGATTAAAGGAACCACCATCGATGTCAGCATAGCCTGTCTCTAATTGAAAGTCTAAACCACGCGCTGAACGCTTTGCTAGAACTAACTCACGTTTAATCTCGATTTCTGTTTTTACAACTGGAGTTTCTTCTTTATCACCTTCATTGTGGGGTTGCACCACAATGAAAATCCTAGCTTGACGCCCAAACCGAGGGTTTTGACCACCGCCAAATACGTGAACGTTATCGACGATTTTTAAGGATTTTTTGATAGCATCTCCTATCACTTTAGCCCGTCGGTTGGACAACTCAAGGTTATAGTTAGCACTGCCAGAGGTTGTGGCTGTGGCTACTACGTGAACGTAGGTAATATGCTCTGGGTCAATATTGTTTATACATTCTTCCACCCTTTCCTGGCGAAAGACAATACTATTGTGAGGGAACAGTATGTTGCAGCTATAAACTAATGTCTTTTGTTGATCTCTATTACCCGTATGGCTATCCTGACTGTGACCTTTAGCAAGACTTAGAGTTGACAAGGATAGTACAAATAGTTGAAGTAAAATATTTTTCATTTCTGTCTCTTTAAGCAATACTTAATCGTGTTCCCATTTTTGTTGATCAAACCCGATAGTTCCCAACCTTTTTTACCGTAGTGGTTCAAGGCATCCTCCCAAAGCTCTAAGGTAAGCTTCGGCATGGGAAAGCAGCGATACTCCCACACTGTTAGGTCGAACATACCGGGGCCCGGAACTGCACTAACATGAGGGGGATCTGGGTAGGGATTTTTCCTTGTTAAACAACCGGGACAGAGTAAGCAAATCAAGCCAAAGAATGTGATTTTCATTAAAAAACCTTTATGACGACCCTACGATTTTTTTTCTGATTTTCCTCGATGGGTTTATCATCTTCGTCCGTATTAGGAGCTATGGGTCGGTAGCTGCCGTAACCTTGTAACGAAATTCTTTTTCCGGGAAAGCCTGAATTAATAATTTCTTGAACTACTGCTAAAGCCCTCGCCGATGACAGTTCCCAGTTATTCCTAAACTGATAGCTACGAATGGGAACATTGTCAGTATGTCCTTCCACTACAATTTGAGCATATTCCGGTACAGCATGAAGAAGTGCAATGATTTTTCTAACCAAAGGGATATTTTCCTGAATAAGATCAGCTTTTCCTGAAGAAAACAGTAAAGATTCATGGAAAATAAGTTTTACGGCATCATCTGTTAGATCGACGGATACCTTCTTGTCTAGTCCGGCAACTTTAATCTCATTTTTGAGATTTTCAGATAAGGTCACGAGATCGACCTCACCCTCAAGATCTCGACCAGATACCGAGTTCTTGATCTGCTCAAATTTTATTTGACTTACTTTCGATGCTGACATCAACAGAATGAAGAAAACTAGCAGTAAGCTCATAAGATCGCCGAAACTAGTCAACCATCCTTCGTTTGATGAGGAATCATCATCGAAATATGTTTCTTGATCCCCTTCGAAATCAAAACGTTCGGATAAATTATGCACCTTTAGTTTCCTTTACATTTCTGGTCGACTCCAGGTAAAAAGCTGGTTTTTTATTCTCAATCATATAAAGCCAGAGTAAAGCCTGCTGAAAATTTTTCAAACGCTCAACCTTTAAGTTTTCAATTTTAGCGACCAAGGGACTAATCATAACTTGTGAAACAAATATTCCATATAGAGTTGTTAACAAGGCAAGGGACATGTTCGGCCCAATACTGGAAAAGTCGGTAAGGTTACCCAATAACTTCACTAAGCCCAAGATAGTTCCAAACATTCCAAACGATGGCGCTAAGGTTGTCAGTTTTCTTAAGACATTGATTTGTACAGCTAAGTCGGCTTCCATTCGCTTTTTCCGGAGTGAAACGATCATTTGGATGTCTGGCAAGCCCACCCTAGCATCTAGTTTGTCAGCGATCATGCGCCATGTACTTGTGAATTGGCTATCAGAGCGCAAAGCTTCAGCTAGATTTTTAGGGCCTTTACGATAATACATATCAGTCATATCAGAAAGCTTGCCTTCTATTTTATGGACTTTCTGTCTAACCTGAGTTGCTGATCTTGTCGTAATATTTTTTACTAGATCGCAGATTACACCAATAGGAGTTGTGCAAAGAGCAATGCCAACTACTCCTCCCCAAACAACCAAGAATGAAGGGAAATGCAGGAAATAAGCAACTGGTTTAACATTATCTAAAACGAAAACTCCTAGGAAGAGTGACGCTAAAATTGTTCCCATGCCCATCATGGAAAGTAGCATCTGAGCTATACTATTCATGGTTTATATCCTTTCACTGCTTTGTTTCGAAATTTTTTAAGTAAGGTAATCTGCGCCTCGGCCTTTTCCTTGCCACTCGCCTTGTAGGTGTTTAATAAACTATTAATCAGTGATCTACGGACATTTGTAAGACGGTCAACAATAGTCCCTTCAAACTCTGGGTAGGACTGGATCAAGGATACAATCTGGCTATTTTCCAGATCTTCAAGAAGTGAACCGACTTGTTCTTCCTTCTCCATAAAAAGCTCTTTGCAACCAATTTTATAAGCGTCTAGCTCTGCTAGCTGAACTCCTAATTCATTTAGCTTTAAGACTGTGTTTTTAGCTTCAAGATCATTATCCAATAGCGATCTAATTCTATTTTCCGGTAATGACAGATCTTTGTTATGAAGTGAAGACTTCTCTAGGTCGTATTTTTCTTTTAGTACTTTTTCACAATCATCCAATTGAGATTCGCTTACTGCATTTTCATAGAGGCAAGCCATCATTTTGGCTTTATCATCCGAAGTAGCTTGTTTTAGCATTTGTTGCATCTGTACATTACTAACATAATCGCCGAGCACGGCAAGGAAAAGCCCTTTATTTTCTGCTGGTATAAGCCTAAAAATCGCTTCTCCAGCAAGCAGCCCAAGAAAGCCGAAACGTTGACCACTTTGGGCTTTGTAAATTTTCTTGAAATGCTCGACCTCCGTCGCTAAGTCACGAAGAGTCCGGTGGGCATTTTCTTCTGTCATATCGCTAGAATCTTCAGACTTCATCAGATCTTCTTCTTCGAATTTTAGATTGCGAGCAATCATCGAACGATTCTTTTCCGTACTAATAGATTTATACAAGGCACAGGCTTGCTCCTTATTCAAACCTTTGAGAAATTCATTACCAAGTAAGGGGAATTCGCTCATGAATTCTAGTATCACAGCTACATAGCCTGGCACCGCATAGCTTTGGTCTTCAGAAGAGTCCTTATTGTCATTTTCCGAATGATCAGTATGGTCAGTTTTCAACTTTTTACCTATACGCGCCAAATCTTTTAACATATTTCCGACGATAAAAACTACTGCTAGCATCGCTAGAAAGAGTCCTAAGCCTAGCACCAGGCTTGAGAAATTTTCTTCGATGAAGTCGATAAACAAGTTAGATGTCTGCACTGTCTTCTCTTGGTTAGGATAGAGATGTTCAACCCGACTCACGACAATTTCCGGAATCTGATCAATACGACTTTGAACTCTTTCCGTGATTAGTTCCTTAGCCATAGTTTCCATCTCTTGAGAGATATTTTGGCGTAAAAACAACCTGAGTTTCGCTGCCGAGATAATGAGTTTATCCTCGAACTTAAATGTTTCTTCACTATCTATATTCTTCTTAGCATCAGCCTCAGGTAGAGTAGGTTTGTTTTGAAAGCCTGGTAAAGCTGGTGGCTCCTCAATTTCCTTAAGTTCGGACTTTTGCTCTTTAGAACCAACCGAGACAGGGATTTTAGTTCGTTCTACCCGACTGAATACCGAGATCATTAAATTAAAATCTTCTTTTCGCAGAATACTTTCTAAGTGCGTATTCAGCTCTCTTTCTAAATCAGACTCTAAACTTTTGACTCGGTCTACTTTGTTGGTGAGAGCTACCGAGAAAATAAAAGATAAGAGAATAAGTATATACTTAGCCATTCTTCTTTGTTTCTCCATCTTTTGCTTCGACTTTGCCTTGCTTTACAGCTGTCGGTTCTATAGTGGCTTTTTCCTCTGTTTCACTATATTTTACTATTAATGTAGCCAGTTCAGGTTGCTTAGGTTTGATTTGTAGGGAATACTTCCAATGTTCAACAGCTAATTCTTTAGCCCCAGTAACAAAAAGGATCGAACCTTTCATATTGATAAGTTTGGTATTCCACGGATCTATTCTTTGGGCTTTTTCAACTAGCTTCCATGCTTTCTCGAAGTCCTTTTTTTGATAGGAAAGCTCTGCTGAGTACAGCAATCGATGAAGCTTAGTTTTTTCCGCTAGCGTTAAAGCTCGTTTTAAGATTTTTTTATCTGTTTTGATAAATGCTCTTTCATGAACCTTGATATTGTAGCTTTCTTCATTTTTCAAAGCTTCTTTCAGCTTAATTTTCTGAATCCCTGCATCAGTCTCAAGAACGATGTAATCACCATCTTCATAGACAGATTCTACGGTGACTTCTTTCAAAACTTCTTCACTAGCCGATAATTGGAAGCTCAATAAGGTGGATAGTACTATAATGGACAATACCCGATGCATAACGTTCCCTTCTAGAATGTAAAATCTACGCCAATACCAAACATCAAGTGTGCGGGTATAGCCTCGTCACTATCAAAATACCCAGATTCTGGGTCCTTATCACTACCCCCAACAACACCATCGTTCTTAGGCTCAGACATGAAAACGTGCACTCTTTCTGTTATACCCAGGTAAAGAGCACTCCCGAACCTAAACTTCATACCTGCTTGCAGCTGAATTTGTGTATCGCCATTAAAATCGGTCACACCAAATTCCAATGGGTAGATCAATGTCACATATTTCCAATGCTTACCCGAAATTTCGTTGTAGTTCAAATCGGTATAGAAGCCAAAGGTGGTTTGGCTCGGCAACCCATTCAATGCCCCCATATAAGTTGCGCTAACACCGACATCACCTAGGCCCACTAAGCGCTGGCCCATGGTCAAGCGGCCTCCCATAGGGGCGGGCAAGTCACTTTCATGAAAAATCATAGACTGAATACTTATACCCATAACAAATCCGGACCGCGCTGGCCCTTGATTCAAGATTTTGTACTCTCTCGAGTACACCAACTTTTGGTCTTCTATAGAATACGCTCCCACCTGCATGATGATTTCATCGTCAGAACTATCAAGGTGAACGGTGAGATAGCCATCCACACCAAGCCTTTTGAGGGCATCGAGCATCTCAGAGTTATCAACAAAGCCTTTGCGAATATAAATATCGCGGCCGTCAGTCAAAGCCCGTGGCTTAAAGCAGCCAACGCACCTCATGAAGGTCAGGGTTTTTTTATTTTTTGAATCTTTCTTTTCAAAAATTGTGCTTTGTTCGATGCGATTGACCAGGTACTCCCTAAGATGACTGGGAAAACTCTTACTCTGTGAGTAGCGAGCCAACGTCACTTTCGGAAGCTTTGCCGCAATGGCTCCTATATCAGCTGTGAACAGGGATGTCAATTCGGCTATGGCCGCATAACTTTTCGACCTAGATATCTTACTAAGGTCATTATCACTTGCTGCGATCACAGTGATTGGGCTAGCTAGTAGTAGGCTTAAAAAAGCAGGAAATAATATCTGCAGAATTTTGGCTTTCAATTTTCATCTCCACATTAACCATGTCAGTCTCAACTTGGAACCACATCTGCCACAGATATTGCAACAGCCATTCCAATTAGTCGAAAAAAAGTTCCCGACAGACTTGTTACAAATGCCATTAAATAATAACTAGATACTAGTTAATCTAAGCAGGGGTGACGGTCCAAGGCTGAAGAATTAGAGCAAAGGCATTAACAAATTTTTTTCAGATGTCTAACGCAATATAACCACTTGGTAAGAGTCTTGACATTGGGCCTCCCATGATTCTGAAATTTGGATTCATAGGTATACGATAAGGACCACAGAGAGGGCAGCCTCCTGGCCCAGAGGACTTTCGGCATGAAATTTGCTTCAGATGTGCTAGCCGAACTGCTGCATCCTCACTGCTGAAATGGAAGCTACATGAAACAAATAATTATTTTCGCTTTGCTAGTAAACCTGATTGCCTGCAAGGAGAAATCGTCTCCTCCTGATCCAACTTTTCTCATTCAAAAAGATTCTGCAAAGATCGACGACGATATTGAGTCTATGGAGCTATTAGGGCGGAGCGTATATTTATCTAGCAAATCCAGTTCCGTAAGTTTTACATTAGAAGGCTCTTTGAATCTCTCTAAAAAAGAAACGATCAACCGTCAGATCCTGCCTATCCTTTCTCAAAATGGTATCAACTATCTTCTTTTAGAAGACAGGGAGTCTCTCCTAGATCAAACTCCCTTGGAAGACGACCTTCCTGAGGAAGGGGAAGATGTTCAACTCAGCCTTGCAGCACCTATAATTCTTTTTAACCCAGAAAAAAATCCTATTGGAGCTGCTACCCAAGATAATAATACGGGCTTAATTTATACCTACCTAAGGGGTATGGGTCTGTTGGCCACTGCCCCTGAACAGACTGACTTCACTGCCTTTATTGATACTCAGCTCATTGACTCAGCTGTCAGCCCGCGAAAAATGATCGTTCATCGCTCGAAGCTCATTCTTCTGGATTTTGATTTTGGAATATGGGTTTTTAGTTTATCTGATCCTTTAACACCACGCTTGGAACAAAGTATATCAATTAGTGATTATAATTCGGATATCGTTGCTGTAAATTCTTCTACTATTGCAGTTTCCACTGCCAGAGACGGAATAAAAATTTTCGCGATTAACAATGGTTCTTACCGTCATACTCGAACAATCACCACTCATGGAGCTGTCACCAAGATGGTCCCGTTCAATGATCTACTCTATGTTAGCGAAAAAATTTCTCAACGTGAGAGCTATTTATCGATTTTAAATGAAAATGATTCCGTGACACGACCTATCTATGTTACCGACTATGAAATTGAAAACTTTAGTATCGGTTCAAGTGGTGATTTCCTGGTAAGTTACGACTCTCTAGGAGAACTTCGAATCTACGATACCTTTATTCAGGACTTGCGATAATGAATTTCACTAGGAATATTTATTTCATTCTTTTGTCTCTTCAACTTTTTGCTTGTTCAAAGTATGAAGGTGAGGACTATGTAGGTTCCTGCCCTGGTCCAGACACAAGCCTATCAGGTGCAGACTTAAAAGATAAAGATCTTAGTGCTTGCGATTTCAGCTATAGGAACTTAGCAGGTATAAAGTTCAGTGATACCAATCTTGATGGCGCAAATTTCTCTCATGCTATTTTAGATGGTTCAACTTTCACTCGGGTTCATGGTGAAGGGGTTCTCTTTACAGGGGCAAAACTGGATTCAGTTACCTTCGACGAGGCTCACTTCATCAATAGTGATTTTTCTAGCAGCACCCTCCACGACAGTCACTGGTTAAACACTACTTTGGAATCGGTCGACCTACGCCGTAGTCGTGGCCATCAAGTTCTATTTGAAAATTCGGTCCTTTATAGGACTCAACTAAGTGATACAATGCTGGCCTTTTCTGAAGTATTAGGCACGACAATTCAGGATTCTATTATTAGTCACAGTAGCGAGCGCACTGGATTTAGCAATGTGAAATTTTCAAATTCTCAAATCCACCAAAACGACTGGACAAGTAGTCGTTTAAGTTCAGTTATTTTTACTGACAGCACACTAATGATGGGAAATATTTTTGACCAAGTTAATATTGATAGCAGCCAGTTTATAAACGTCAGTGTAGCTGACATTAAATTTAGCAATGCTAGGATCAGCAATTCTACTATCACTGACTCAACCTTCTCCACAGATGCTGATAATAATCCGGGCCCTCCGTGGCACACCAACTATGAAGGTGACTTTAACTTCGATGCTCCCGAGATCAATGTCGAAAAAATAAATTTTGTTTCCTCCAATCTTGATCGTTTAGCAATAAACAATAGCCATCTTGCAATGGTCGTTTTCGATTCGAGTACAGGGCAGATTTTAGTTGATAACTCCAACTTGGAATCATCAAAATTCTTACAGTCGACTTTTACCGAATCAAGCTTCAGTAATCAAAGCAATCTTAGCAAAGCAGAATTCAAAGAATCAAACCTCAATGGAAGCAGCTTTGTTGGTAGTTTTCTTAACTCAAGTATATTTTTTGGAGGTCAACTGCAGGACGTTAGGTTTTCTGGAGTTGAAGGTAATTCAGCTAGCTTCTCCGAAGTGAAAATGAACGGAGTCAATTTTCATACCAGTGCTTTTCAAGCGGCCCAGTTTAACGCAATCGTAGATTTTGACAGCCAATTTTATGAAACTACTGTCACAAACTCTAAGTGGGAGAATATCGGCGATGCGGTTATTAACTTTTTCTCGTCAGATATGTCCGAAAGTTTTGTAAAAAACTCCAACATTAGTTTTCACGCTATCTCTGACTCAAAGATCGATGGTATTCAGAGTGAAAATTTTGCATTTACCAGTGTTGTCCCTTGGGAAGCGAATCCTTTTAAAACAATGGTCGAAGGTGCTAGTTTCAGCGGATCTTATATCCATGGCCCCCTAGGTGACTACTTTTATGAGTGGATATTTCAGCGTAAGCAACCATGTACCAGTCGCGCAGTTGTTACACCATCACGAATGCACACCCATCCCGATACGCCAGCACCTTTTGGGTATGGGACTGTCGTAATGACACCTGAAATGATTAAGAATATGGCCGGCATGCGACTCCATGGCTACTGCGGAGTAACCTATCAATGCCGGTTGTCTGGTGCAAACTTAATCTGTGAGGGCACCTGATTTATGAAATTTTTCCACCCTGTATATATTGTAGCGATATTACTAGAGCTAGTTTCTGCAAGTGCTTACGGTTCAGATTACTGCTCGAAGCCGCAGAGCAATTCCTATGAATTCACGCGTCAAGTCATTATCAAAAAATTGGCTATACAAGGTTTAAGCTGCCCTGAACAAGAGCATCACCTAAAGTCTATTAAGACCATCGATCTCTCTTCAAGAGGCATTGAGAATGTCAAGCCTTTGCTAGCCTTAGAAAATATTGAGATCATCAAGCTCAAAGATAATAACATCAAAAGCGCAGAATCTTTGCTATACCTAAATAATATTCGTGAGTTAGACTTATCTCAAAATAAAATTGAAAGCTTTAATGTGACGCGCGAGACGCCAAGTCTTGAGGTTCTCCGCATAGATTTCTCTCACGAAAAAGTCAATATCAGAGGCTTGGGTAAGCTAAGCAATATCAAGACACTATCTCTTAAGAAAGCTGGAATTCGATCAGTGAGCGCTTTCTTTGCACTGCCTGAGTCGGCGACAACTCTAGATCTTTCTTGGAACTCACTTAACAACGCAAATGATTTGATCCAGCTGTTATCGAGAATGAATGTAAGCTTTTTTCCAAGTAAAACACTATGTATGGCACGATTTCGAAATCGTTCCCACACTATCGCACATATTTGCGAACCATATCTAGCTCAAGAGGAAGGTAGATGAAATTACTCTTAATTATGATCAGCATCAGTTATTTAGCTGCTTGTGAAAAATTAGACGATCAAAACAATTCAAATGTTGGTGATCTAGCCCATCACAATCAGAAAGAAATTGAGGAGCTTAATCGTTCTGTCAATGCTGAAAAACTGAATAGTCGTGATCTATCCCAAAACCTAGAGGGAGACGTACGCGCTCTCCAGGACTGGCGCAATATGGTTCACGAAACGGCAATCAGCTCTGAAGCCTTCAATATAGCTGTAGAGAAACAATTCCAACCCCTATACGATTGCCTGAATAATCTCGATAACAGTAGTTGCCTGGTTATACAAGAAATCAAATCGTGCCTTAGTTCCCCCAATCCGCAGAATTCTGACTTTTGCGCGGCAATCGATGCTCTCTTTGCAAAAAATCTCAATCAAGATCAAAAAATTGATTTCTTAGAAACATGCCTAAGGAAAAATCCCCAGTTTCAGTTCTCACTAGCCGCACCTTGGACAATTGATTTTGACGAAACAATAGCCGGCTGTACTGGCCTTCAGTTTATTGCCGAGTACAGCCGCCAACTCGCAGAAGCCTTAGATAAAAAGATAGATGATAGCGTAGAAGCCTTAGATAAAAAGATAGATGATAGGCATCAACAACAAGAGCAGCACATCAAAAACTTGGAACAGCGAATAGCTGAACTAGAAAGTACTATTGAAGGTTTTGCTGATATAGCTACTTTATTGGATAGACTAAGCAACCTAGAAGGGCAACGGACTCACGAAATTCAGGTCATAGAAAAACTTTCTGCCGACTCGAAACAGCTCTTTTTAGAGCTTAAAAGGGAAGGGAATATGGTCAATATTGATGATAAGCAAATTAATGACTGCATGTTTAACAACCTCCCCAGTAACAGTGAACTCCCCAATTGTTTGGATTAAACACTATGCGTCACTACCCCATTTTTCTTCAGATTCTGCTACTACTGGCTTGTAATGCAGGTAACGTTGATAGCACTAGTGTGCAAGAAAATAGCAGCATCTCAGCAAACAGCAGTACCAGCAGATCTGCTACAGTCTCCCCGAATCTCGGTACACGTTCGGACACGCCCATTTGCGATGACAACAACTGTGAACCACCAATTCCAGATGGTACCGGCGACGATCCTCCACGCGAATGGCCTACTGGTACCATTATTATACCAGGCACGCCGCCAATCGGTGAGTTGCCAACTCTACCAGGTACTCTCACTTGTACACTACCAGCGCCGACCTATCACTTCGGCGGCTGTGACACTAGTAGCAGTATCCCCTGGTACCGAAAAAAAATTGATGGCGACTTGATGTTAGAGCAGTATGAAGCTCACAGGCAGACCCAAAACTTAAATCAACGGAAAGTCGAAGTAATCGTTCTCGACTCCGGATACGAGTACTACATCCAGGATTCTAGTACCCTAGTTAAAAGTCCATATGCTGATGCCATTCCCGAAGTTGATTTTGCGATGGGTCAAATTTATCGCGATGGGCACGGTCAAGTGAGTACTAAAATAGAACTTTATGCGGACAGGGTGGAACAGGCCGCCAGGGCTGACTTTGTCAATGGTACCTTAAGAAATGGTTACGCTGATACCACTGACCTACACGGAACCCATGTCAATGCCACTGTCGCTGGTTGCTCTCAAAATGGGGTTGCTAAAAATATTATCCTAAGTTCTTTCCGCTTTGAGCTAGGCAATGCTTGTAACCCCCAGCAAGATGACCTTGTTGCCGCTATCGATAAGGTTTGTGAACGAGCCAGTAGAACCCAAGATGACTTTAAAATCATAAACGTGAGCATAGGCTCACTAGCCGATGAAGTCGGTTATGACGAACGTGGTTTACCCAACAAGCCCTTTCGAGATAAATTGCCAAAATGGCGGGAAAAGGGCTGCTTGGTTGTCCAGGCCTCTGGTAATGATTCTTATATCCGACGCTATAATATGTCGAATCAGCTCTATAAATCCATGCGTGAAAAGCATTTAGAAGAAGCTACTGTATTTAAACGCTTGCTCGCACCATTCTACTTGCCCAGAGTCGCGGATAACCTTTTTCCAACCGAGAGCGTTATCGAATCAAAAAGAGAGGTAGAACTGAAAAATGCCTTACTCCGGGTCGGAGCTACTGGATCAATTGGGTACTATTCATCCTATTCTTCTTTGGGAGAAATTAAAGCACCGGGCACCAAACTACAAATATTTGATAGGGAAATCTCTGGAACAAGCTTCGCTGCCCCTGTGGTCACATCGCTTTTGGCAGAAATCGCTGCCACTGTCAGAACATTCAATTCCCAATATTGGAGTGTTCTTGACCCTAGTGAAAAAATTGATCTGTCTATCGACATTCTTAACCGTTCCCAGCTTGCAGGGGTACCCAATGGCTTGCGTGCCACTTCTATGGCGCGTGCCGTTGCCGAAAACCAGAACCTCCTTGGTCAGGAATGGAGTAGCTCTGAAATGCAATCTCAGCTCTGTCCTGTACGATTAAAAGAAGAGACTCAAAGCTGTCAAAGCTTGCTAGAGGCAAACAGTACAACCCCACTTAGAACGAGTGAGGCCGTGGATCAATGTCGCAAAACCGTTCGCAGAAGTCTTACTCTATGCCACCCGAGTGATGAAGAGCAAACTATGGCTCACATCAGACGAACAAAACTGATGATCGATTTTCACTACAACGAGCTAGCCGATCGAGCCGCAATGCATCGCCTAGAGGCGGGTTTTGAAACCTTAGCCAACTCCCCATTAGCCCTGAACTTCATTCAGACTCAGGTCGATGAACTTATACCTTCCCTATTACAATTAACGAGCCTTGTCGGTTTGTTTTCCGCTGACTATAGCTCGGGAGAATGGCTCAACATAAATATTTCTTTGATGAGACACTTAGCCTTAGCTAGTGACTCGCAGCAAGTAAGAGATTTATTTTCGAAGTTCACTCACTATGTCATCACCTCAGAAATATTCGACTACGAGATGCAAAAAAGGAGTGGTAGAGGCTCAGAAGAAAAGCTAGAGCTGTTAGCTGAAATCCTTAAAGTGGGGATCAGTAAGTTCGGGCTGGATTTTATGACACAGACACTCGATGATAGCTATTCCACTGTGTACCAGAGTCACAGTTCCTGGCTAGAAGATCATAACTCATACCATTTCGTTCCCATACTTCGCCTCTTAGATAAGTTACGTGGAACTGAGTTATCCAGTAAAGCTATGGAGCTTGAAAGTAATATCATGGCAACTCTTGATAGTCTGAGCTCGGTAATTAATCCCGTCAGATACTGGCGTCCAATCGCCATGTACAAGCCTGGAATTTCATACCTCCGCGACAATGATTGGATTCCCGGAAAAATCATCAGCGACGATATGTTCCATTTAGATTTAAGTTACCTTAAATCATCAGCCCAGCGTTATGTTAGAGCTCATGGCCCCAGTACAGTTGGTCTTATCAATCTTGCAGCTGTCGCCAGTAGTAACCAGTGGAACCCCCAAGGTGTCTTTACAACCAAAGACTTTAAAACTGCCAACAGAGTCTATATCAACGGAGTCAATGACAATCATTTTTTTGAATTACTGGGGCAACAAGAAGATGGTGAAATCGCAGCGCTTGATTACATCCGCGACAGACTGATACTTGTGGATATAAATACAGCTCCTTCTAAGGCTAATTGCCTCGAATGGGATCATCCTAATATCTTGATGAACGCCGACCTAGATGTCGATCTTATTGATTTTTGGGTACCATGTGACTATCAAGCCCAGAGGCTTTCCAGCTATGAAATTATGATGACCAAGCCTCGCCATTTCCGTCAGTGCTTATCACCCGTTCATGCTGACAAATACAATCTCGACCCGAATCCCAATGGTGTTGATCAGGGTATTTATAATTGCGAACTGCAGCAAAGCAGCGAACAATTATCAAAAACAATACTCGATACCATCGACGAGTCTAATCACCAACTATACTCCCAGGAAATCCAAGAGCTATCGGTAACGAACCTCTTAAACTTCAACGAGCTATCGAGGAAACAGACATTAGACTACTTGGACTTAAGAAGCTTTGATGACCTTGGATTTCTCGTGCTGGCATTGGAAGCCCTCAACACCGATCCAGCTGGTCCTGAGTTTCAAGCCAAAGAAGATTTTATGGAACTATACGTGGATATATTAGCCCACGAAGATTATCGGAACGATAGGTTTATATTTTTTAAAGATGCGGTTCAAGTCTTCTTGAACCATTTCGAAGGACTTAATAATACAAGGACTTCCTTTGAAAATAAGCTATTTTTGCGGAACTCCTTTTTTCAGACAATAATCAATGCCCAGCGTACAGCTCTAGAGCAAGCTGATGCCAGCGATGTCATCAACCTTGGAAAAGCTTTCCGACTTTTGCGGAACTCGACCCTCTGCCAGGTTTACGGCACCGCAACTTTTAACCATGCCTGGGAAACTTTCCCTCTCTCGGCTAGCAAACGTGACTCAGTCTATCTTCCTCTACTACTTCACCAAGGTGTTACCAATGGGACGGGAAACTACCGATATGCCTATGAAGAGGCACGGCTTTTCGCTAATAGTTGCTGGGGTAGTTCTACCCATACTAATGATGATGATGGACTATCGTGCTCAGCTGACAGTAAAGATCTAGACATCATGTTTGTTATCGATCGCTCTGGTTCTATGGGTCCTCATGCTGATAAAGTCAAATTTTGGACCAAATTTCTCGTAGCTAGATTGAAGGATAAAGGCTGTTATCCCCGCGTCGGTGCCTTGACTTATGAGGCTGCCGTCGATGAAAAACGTCAGTTACCTAGCACTGACTTGGATGAATTCAGCAAGTTTATGGATGAGATTGAAATCGCTGGCGGTATCGAGGTGGGACTAGCCGCTGTCAAGGAAGCATTAACAATACTAAATCCCAGCGATCAGATAGGTACGGATCATCGTAAGTTTATTGTGCTGATCTCTGATGAACTCAGCTATAACCTCAATCCTTACTCAGCTGACATTTTTCCTTTAGTCAACTTTTGGATCGATCAACGAGAAAGATTTAAAAACACCTATTTCACTCACGCGGTGATCGATGGTTCCCCTTTGCAGCAAGCAACGCAAATCGGAAGTCTCTTAAATGAAGCGCTTAGTGAGGACCACGGTGGACGTTCCATTCATTACTCACTTGAGTTTCCCATGGATTTTGATAACTTTGTTTTTGATTTTACAAACTTCATTATAGCAGAGTTAAATGCCTCATAGCACTGCCTGCAAGGCTTGCTCATTCACAAATGCGAATTTGAAAGGAATCGGCATATAGGCAAGGGGGCGATTGAACTTTGCCTTAAATCAAACTAAGTAAAAAATCGATAGTGAGAGCTTCTTGAGGGATTCTCTGCTTTTTTGCGAAAAGTTCACATATGTCATTTGTTAGGTCGGTATCGCTATAAAAAATCGATGCAATTTCTATAGGCGATATGGAAGCAGTACTTTCATCACTCAGCCGTTGAAATGTCGGATGAAGCATCGCTCTATAGCCGAATAGATAGGGGTCCACGATGAACGTGGGTAATTCTTGACTATTTCGCATCAAAGTCCCTAAGATCCGCAGTCCCGTAGGGTCTAAATCACCTAAGTAAAAAAAACGATGATTGGCAAAGATTTCATCTAATAAAATATAACTGGCATTGATTTCCTGTCCCCGACCTAAAACGGTTCCCGCAAACTTTTTAGTTTTTTGATTCCAGTCAGTATAGGTCCAATAGGTATCGCAATTTTCAAGAATTAGTACGTCCTTGGATTCACTTTCCGACACTTTTGTAAAAGCCAGAGGTGGCGGTCTATACTGCGCATTCAAATCTTTGAGCTTAAGATAAGAAAGGCCAAATAAGTTGCCAGTATTCTTATCATGGTATCCGTCGAGTGTTTTTTCATGACCAAATATTTTATAGCTCAACTCTCTTATTGTTGTAGGGGGGAAATTCTGATTGCGGGTGAGATAGTTATCTATCTTTACAAGGGCTGCAATTAAGTTTTGTGTTTTTTGTGTTTTTTTATCGAAAAAAATACGCATGACTCTTGGATCAAAAAATTTAGGAGTAGAAGTCTTTACAGGTATTGTTTGATCCTCTAGCTTAATAAAACTAGGTAATAAAGCCTCCGTCGTATTGGGAGTGCTAATACACTTCTCTTGCTCTAGAAATGATAATTTTTGCAAAAGTAGTCTGTCTAATGTTTCCTGAGGGGGTTGGTATACTGATAAGAATAGATCGCGTACTTCATTAATAGGTTTCCTTGAGGTATGAATTTCTCTTAGCTTGTCGAGAAAATGCGAATCTAATGAACTAATCATAGCGACTTCTCAGCTGTGTCATGAACTTCCAAATCTACCTCAATATCTAAATCAGCGACAATGTCAATCGGGCTGATATCTTCGACGTCAACTTTGGTGACGCTTGCATGAGAAAGGTCCTGAAGAGCGAGTTCAAAATCTTCTTCGTAATCGTTCTCTTTTATATCGTCTACCTCTAAAATATCTCTCTTATGAGTGATGTCACGTTTTTTCTTTTTTACCACAATAATTTTGGGAAACTTGCTTAATGGTCCTAAATCTCGTATACCAGTGTAGAATACCAGCTGAAATCCAACACGGTCCGCAAGCCTCACCCATGACGCTACTAGATCGGATCGATTCGCTGCACCAATGGGATTGTCCAGTAAAAGGAAGCCTCCGCTCTTGGAACGTGTGTCACTACTCTTCTGATGGCGAGCATGGCCAATGAGTAGCATGATTAGAATAGAAGTCGTGATTAGTTCGCCTCCCGAAGCTTTTAATTCATTGACAGCAGTGTACTGGGTTGTTCCCCCTTTGATAACTTTGAGACCTAATCCACTATTAGTAAGGGCTAGAAGTAACTCTGTGGAAAGCTCATTTCTGAGGGTTGCCACAGAGGGGACAGCCTTTAGACCTTGGGAGAATTCATGCTGCAATCGATCCATATAAACTTTGGCACGTGAAAAAATTTCTTCGTGGCTAAGGGATTTTAAAGAATAGCTGTATTTTAGAATTTTAGCTTTGTCCTTAAATCCATCCATGGGTATAACAACACGTTGGGACTTATCTAAAATATCTATGCAGTCCTTGATATGACGCACAACACCTTCTAGCTGCCTATGGTAGCCCTCTTCAATTTTTTTGATTTGACCTAAGGTGGATTGCAAAAACTCTGTTAGTTGGTAGTGTAATTTTTCAAGGTACACCTCATTAATGGCATCGGCGGCGAAGCTATCGATATCCTGGTGGAATTTAGGTAAATGCTTCCCGAGCGAACTGTAAGATGGATCTTCTTTTAATTTATTAAGTTTCTGTTTTAATTTGGCTCGATGGATGTCTAAATCTCGATCGATTTTTTTATACTGTGCTAGGACTGAATTTTTATAGTCAATGACAGATTTTTGGTCATCAAATGTGACATTTGCGAAGTTTCCTTGCAGCCCTGGCTCTGCACGGGCCATAGAAACCAGTGAAGATTCTGCATGTTTATAATCTGCAGATGCTTTTTCAAGTAGATGGCGGCGTTCCTGCTTTTGTACAGCTGATTTTTTTAATTGCTCCCTCTGTTCTTGTACATTTCTTATTGTTCTTCTGACTTCTTCCAGTCTACTCTCAATGGATTCTTCGTCTGTTAAATGGGAAGGCAATACTATTGTTTTAAAACGGCGCTTGGCTGTGTGTTCTTGTTGTTGTAAACTTAGCTCTTCATAGCGACTATCGAAACGAGCCAGGTCTTTATTGAAATCTGTTGTTAGAACCTGATTTTCCTGGCTGTCCTGGATGAGGTCATCATATGCACGGTTGACCAGTGCGGAAAAAGTATCCTTATCCTGAGACTCTTGAATTTCATCTATACCCTGGCCAAATTTACTACGAAGATCTTTGATAGCTCTCTGGAAAGTATCTATATCATTCTTAATATTAGTAATGGTCTCATCGTTGCGGTTTTGGTCATAGGCTTTTTTAGCAAATATGTAATTTTGCCGAACGGTTGTTAGTTCGAGGCTTGGCAGCTGTTGCTGTATCCCTTCTGGTATCACTGTCAGAGCACTAAGGGTAGCAGCCTCATTTTTATACTCTTGAACTTGACGCTTAAGATGACCTGCACGAGCAAAGTGTTGATCTCGCAAAGTTTTTAAACTGGCATGTTCTTGGTCAAGGTTTTGAGTGCGAACGTTTATTCCTTGTATTTGTTGTCTAAATGCGGTGATCTGATTTTTTATGCTTTGCATTTTATCAGAAAGATTTAGAAGGTTAATCCAGTTTTGAAGCCTAGTTTCCATGACTTTCTTGGATTCAATTAGGCGTTCCAAATTTTCTTGATTGGTTTTTATTCTGAGTTGTAACTCTTGTTGTTGACTCTGGTTTTGCTCCAGTTGAGTATTTAACTTTTCAATATATTCCTTAGACTCATTCCAACGGTTTAAAAAAGATTCGCTATGGAATGTAACATATTTGTCTAGATACAGACCTAATTTGTTTATTAAAGAGTCAAGCTTTTTAAGCTGTTCATCCAAGTCAAGGGCTGTGTCTGTGGTTTCTGTTATTTGTTGCCTTAGTCCTTCAATTTTTTCAATATAGGCCGACTGACTATAAATGGAGTTGTCTGCTACAGGTAGAGTGAAGCTGTTGCTTGCTGGAGAAGGATTTCTATCAGATAATTCACAAAAGCTTACCTGAACGGGTTGGTTGAGAACGGCAATGCTTTTAGCTAGCTCAGCAATGCGAGGCATCTCTCCTTCATTACGAATGGCAATGCCGAGAAACCTGCCTGGATCTTGCGCAAAAAGGTCGGCGATTTGTTGAGTCGTGAGTCCTGGGTGCTGGGATAGAAAAATAGGAAAGGCCTCTGCTGATTCAATACCAGATTCATGTAAAAAGTCTAGAGCAGCAGCTACATTGTCGCTCACTAGCAGAGATTTTCGTTCCTCTACTATGGAAAGCTCATCTTGTAGGGCTTTAATGCGATGGCGAGTTTGCTGTAAGCGATCAATTTGTCTGCTATAGATTTCTTCGAGACGCAGTTGAGATGTTTCATCAAATCCCATCGACTCGTCAAAATATCTTTGATAAGCTGCTTGACCGCGAATATCCTCTGCTGCGGTATCGGCAGATTGAACCTGGAAGCTTAACTTCTGCTCTTCAAGTTTTCGGCTATGGATCTCTTTAGAAATGTTTTTTATATCATCAGATAGATCTTTTAAATCTCTAGTGTCACTGGTTAGTTGCTGCTTTATAGCTTCCAATTTTTCAGAAATGTAGTCTTTCTCTTGCTGAATCTCTTGTCGTTCCGCTTCCCAGTCACACGTAGGGATGTCCTTAGCCTGTAGCTCTGCTGTAAGATCATTAACTTTTTCTCCCAACTCATCAGCTTGAGAAGAATAGGTGACCACCTGGCCTTGCAGTTCA
>JBNKNM010000099.1:0-5063 GCA_050293845.1 Pseudobacteriovorax sp.
ACAACAAACTTATTTTTCTTATGAACAAGATAAATACTATTTAGCTTTGAGCCACAGTGATCACTTAGACAATGCTGTCTATTTTTTTGCCTATCCTATGGACACCATATCCTTGAATCCTGTGGAATATTTCCAATTTAAAAACCTTTTCAAACTGGTGATCACAGATACCGGCTTTAGTATCGATAACTTTCAGGAAACCAAGTCCATCGTCGATACAAACATCAATCCACAAGATCAATTGAATATAAACCCGCTATCCTTGGATATCCAGAAAGACTGGAAAAAGTTAGAGGTTACCGGCAATATTACTACTGCCATTAGCCGCTGGCAATTTTTCTGTGCAAAGTACTCCCAGTCTCCTATACTCCCCTACTGCTTACTTTGGCTAACGACTCTTTATAATGATGCTGGTAAGGCTCTTGCCCATGATCATCCAGATGAAGCTTCTATTATGTTAAACTATGCCCTTGAGACTGCCATTCTTTTAGATGAGCAAGTCAGTTCACCAGAGTACTTGCGTGCTATCGGAAACTACTTCCACAAACAACTACAACGCCGAGAGTTTTTTGCGTTTTCTGTTGCAAAATTCTCGACCAACTAGTCCTTCCATGGAGTTTTCGAACAACAACCTTGCTGCAAATTATGCATTCGAATACTGATTAAACCAATTTTTTTTAGTCAGTTCTTGAATCCTCCCCCAAAATTTTGCTAGCTTGGAGCCTTACTCACAATTTGGTTAGGATCGGGGTTCAACATGGCTTTAGCTGAAAATGTATATGCTGTTATCCTTGCAGGGGGAAGTGGGACAAGGTTTTGGCCCAAATCGCGACAAAAATCTCCCAAGCAATTATGTAGTATAGGTAGCACGTCGGAAACAATGATTGAAACAACCCTGCACCGTTTGGATGGATTCATACCTGCAGCAAGACGAATGATTGTCACCCACCGTGAGCAGATTGATAGTACGCGCTCCATTGTGGGAGATCGGTGTAAGTATTTTTTAGCGGAGCCGGATGCCAGAAATACTGCCAATGCACTGGCCTTAGCAGCTCTAGAGTTAAAATCGATGCATAAAGGAAAGACCCCTCCTATTATGATTTCCCTTCATGCGGATCATGTGATCAAAGACGTCGCTGCGTTTAAAAAATCTCTGGAGAATGGTATCGAAACTGCTAAGGAAGGTTTTATAACCCTTTTGGGAATTGTTCCTGAATATCCAGAGACAGGTTATGGCTATATCGAAAAAGGCAAACCTATAAATAAGCTTGCAGCTGAGGTTGCTAGCTTTAGAGAAAAGCCCCAGCGCACATTAGCCGAGCAATACATCAAGGCCGGAAATTTCTTTTGGAACGCAGGAATTTTCGTTTGGGATGTGAACTGCATACTGGAGGAGTTACATCAATATCTCGCACCAACCATAGAAAGATTAGGCTCCTTGCTGAAGGGACCTATCGATAGCTTTACTAAAGTTGACAGTAAAGTTATGGAAGAGGCCTATAGCCAATTACCTAAAATATCTATAGATCATGCCGTGCTCGAACTAAGTCATAAAGTTGCAGTCATCGAAGCCGCTATTGGCTGGCAGGATGTAGGAACTTGGGATGCCCTGGCCAAATGTTTTCCCAAAAACTGTGATGGAAATATTTCATATGGCGATACCATTTTAATAGATTGCCATCAAACCACGGTCGATACCGATGGAGATCTTGTCGCCTGCGTGGGACTTCATAACCTCATCGTCGTAAAATCCAAAGGAGCTATTTTGGTCTGTGATCAAAACCGTGCTCAAGATGTAAAACAAATTGTGGGTCATCTACAGGAGAACGGTCGTAGCGAATACCTATAGGTGGGAGTTAGCCTCGTTAGTATGGATATTTTTTTCGCAGCAACGACAAAGATTCAGACGAAAATTTCGGATAAGGGATCTACTCTAAGAAGTGGAGATCCCTTAACAGAAAGATCACAGGACTTTGTAGCCATAGAGCACCTTAAGTCCCGTAGCAAAGTACAAAATATCGCCAAAGAGTACAGGCGCGTTAGTGGTGGAGCCACCAATATCATCATGCCAAAGAATTTTTCCGAGTTTAGTATCTAAAGCAGTGATACGACCCTCGGTTCCTCCGAGATATACCACTTTATCTCCCGAAGTAATGGAACGGACAGGCTGCCCCACTTCAGTTTTCCAAATGATACGCCCGGACTTTGCGTCAAGAGATAAGAACTCTCCATTAAGGCCACTTAAATAGGTAATTCCTTTCCGAGTATGGCTAGCAGTGAGGTTCATGAGTTTTTTTTGCCATAATATACGACGCTTGCCCTTAACATTCAACAGATAGACAAGACCATCATATCTAGAAACCAATACCGCCCCATCAACAATGGCTAACTGTCCAATAACATCGCGAAATCGAAACTCCTTAGAGCCAGGATCGAAGAGCCAAGCCCTCTTCCCTTGTTTGACATCAACACCATGGAGGACGCCCTCATTAGTTCCTACAATTAAGGTATTCCCCAGGATGATAGGTTCACTACCACCGCTAATAATGAGCCCTGATGGCTGAACCGCATCATAAATCCATTGCGTCTTACCTGTAGCAAAGTCGATACAAAAAACTTTTTGCTGGACACTGACAGCAAACAGTTTGCCATTATGCAGAATGGGACGCCTAGCCACAAATTTCCCGACATTTTGCTGCCAAATTTGCTTACCTGTTTTAGCATCGATCTTCTTGAGAGTGCCGTCACGTAAGCCAACAATGACAAAGCCGTTGAAAATCGCAATGGGACTAACCGGAGAACTAGAAAGCTCATGCTTCCACTTAGCTTTCTCAGTATCTACAGCTATACTCATCAACCAACGAGGATGTGGTGAGCCAATCAGCTGGCGTTCAAAGGTGACCCAGCCAGCCTCGTCTATAGCTGCCAAAGGCTTAGCTTCATCAAGCTCGGGATTAAGTTTCATAAGGCCAGCACGAAAGGGACGGCAAGGATAAACTCCAGCTTTATCCTTAAGGCAAACATACTTGGACGACATTGAGGTGCAAGACACTTGCAATGCACCCCACAACACAGCAATTACAAAAAATGGACTACTCTTCATAGGGATTCCAAGAATTTAGTTGATCAGAGCTAAAAGACCACGAGCTTTTTCAGATTCTTGAGAATTCTCATATTTCTCAATAATTTCATGGGCTACGGCTTTCGCCTCTGCATTTTTCTTTTGTAAAAATAACCCCCTTGCCTTTGCTAGCAAGTAGTGAGGTTTAAGCTCTTCTCCTGAGGATTGTACCAAAGCATCCGCAATTGTAACAGAATCCGCAAACTTTCCTTGATCTTCGAGGATCGATATAAGCATCAAGCCACTTTGGTGGCTAACAAGAGAATAACCCTTAGATCGCTCAAAAATATTACGGACAATGGCTTCGGCCTCATCAAACTTATTATCTTCCGCAAGGGAATAAGCATAGCGAATACCTGCCACCCATCCTTCAGGATGTGATAAGTGATTGTCATAGAACTCTTTGTAGAGGGCAAGGCTTTTATCGTGACTAGCCTCTCCCAGCTTCGCCAGCTGCTCTTCTAGCGTTTTCAGTTTGGCGGTATTCGCCTCCGACTTCTTTTCTTTTTGCAGCAACTTGAGATCGTCAATTTGTTTTTCTAAATCTGTCTTTTTTTCTTCATGGGCCTTCAGCTCGTCATTATAGGCAAGATCAATAGCTGACAATCCACTTTGACGCTTCTCAGCGCCACTCGATTGGTATTGTTGGATACCAAAAGATGCTAGCACCGCCACCACAGCGACGGTAATAGCCAGGTACACCACTTTGCTATTTTTTTTTACAAATTCAATAGATTCAGACGCCTTTACTTGGAATACGTCTGGACCTTTTAGGTTTAGTTGGTCTCTCTTCTTTTTATTCATACCTTCCTCTCAAACCTCAGCGACTGCAGTCCCTCAATGTAAGTTGTGATACTATAGATAATAGGACTGTTTGACTAGTATATTCCACAGATTTGTTCAATCCCCAATTTTTGGGAAAAAGTGGAGAAAGAATGGGTGCTTCAGGCCTTGGGACGCTGCTTGTCAAAGAAGGTCTGCTTTCAGAACAAGATCGGCAGACAATTTCAAGAACATGTGGTCAAAACAGCTGGGCTTTCGCTAAGTGTATTCTTGCCATGGGTATGCTTGACGAAGATGAACTCGCTGCTTTTTTTGCTGATCACACCAAATTCAGCGTAGCTCCTCGTGACTTTATTGAAGAAATTGACACTGTTATCCTCCAGCGCATTGATGCTAGGATGGCTGCACGCCTTGAAATGCTTCCCATTCGTGCCAACCTCGATATTGTTGAAGTAGCTGTCGTTGACCCCCTCGATAAGGGAACTATCCGACAGCTTGAGTTTTTTACTGGCCTTCAGGCTGAACCCGTCATAGCCCCTCTATCCCAAATCCATGAAGGCTTAAAGCGTATTCTTGCCGAATTTGAACCTCACAGTACCGATCTTAAAGACTTTCTGGAGAATCATGCCGCTTCGGCCTGGCAACGTCAGCGAATTGCGGAAAACATGCACCAGATTCAGCAGGTCGATACCCCCTCACCGCTACCCGACAGCCGTGGAGAATCCAAAGACGTCGACGACCTTTTCAAGGACGACGATGACGAAGCGACCTTCACCACAGCATTGGATGACAACGATATTGAAGAGCTTGATGATGATTTCGGTGATATTAGCTTTGATGATGCTGAAGACCTTGAACTTACTGACAGCCTTGCAAAAAATGAATCACAGGACGATGACATTACGGCATTTAATGAGCAAAAAACAGAGATAGACGAAGATGATGAGCTTGGTAGCTTCGATGACGATTCTATCGATGTATTTGGCGATGCCGGAGACGATTCCACAGATTCGCAAAAGGAGTCCACCGAAAGTGATCTCCAGCATCATACAGCAGAGCTTGAGGAAGACATTTCTACAGATATAGCAGCCGAGGACGATCTTCTGGCTACAATGGATCAGGGTGAAGACGATCTTCTGGCTACAATGGATCAGGGTGA
>JBNKNM010000099.1:5160-19240 GCA_050293845.1 Pseudobacteriovorax sp.
TGAAGACGATCCTCTGGTTGCAATGGATCAGGGTGAAGACGATCCTCTGGTTGCAATGGATCAGGGTGAAGACGATCCTCTGGTTGCAATGGATCAGGGTGAAGACGATCCTTTTACCCAACTGACAGATGAACCTACTCTAGAACAGGCCAGTGATGACTTTACTCACAATAATAACTCTGACCTCACTATGGACAATGAATTAACTCCTACCAAGCTAAGTAGCCTTGCTGAAGAGCTATCATCCCTTGATATTGACCCGAAGGATGAGCTAGGTGATCTGCTCCAAGAAAATAAGCCAGCCCTGTCAGACCATGACGGTTCCGATCTAGTTGACCAGCTGGTAACCAAGATGGCAACTGCAGAGCCACAGGAGAAAGAGCAAAGCGATCTGGATTCATTGATGGAAGAACCGCAGACGGAGTCAACACCCCAACCCTCCGCCACCGCGGATAATTTTCTTGATTCCGAAGATAGTCAACATGATGAGCCAACCCCACCAGAAGATATGAGTGCCCTAAATCTCGAAGAGGGGCAAGGAGATAGAACATCGCTACTTTCTGATGACACTAATGATTTACTTGCTGAAGAAAATCCTTCTGAGCAACTTCATACCGACTCTTCCCTGGACACCCTAAAGTCAGCCTTGGAGAGTCCTGATACGGGCCTACCAACTCCATCACCTCCTACTGAAAATGACTCAGAGTTTGACCTGGAGGATCTAGAAGATCTAGAAGATCTAGAAGATCTAGAAGATCCCTCCCCTACGGGTCCTGATGAAATCCCTGAGAGTAGTGAGAACCCCAACCAAGAGCCAAGCGATGAATCCTTTGCCATTGACCAAGAGTTATTGAGTGACCCCGCCTTAGCGGAAATGGAGCACAGTGACTCTGTGGTCACTTCAGGTTTGGAAAACGATCCTAGCCCTATGGTAAACCTTGATTCATTATCAGAAGGTTATGAGCCTAGCATTGATGACCTCTCTGCAGATATTACAGCTGACCAAGCTGTACTTGAAGATATTGATATCCCAGAAGATGTAATGCTTCCCAAAGAGCCTGAAGTGGCATTAGATGTGGCCACAGGAGCTACCGATAGCCCTATTCTCAAGACTCAGGTTAGTAAGTTAAATGAAGAAGACACGCCTATTCAAAGCCTACATGCCCAAGACTTAGAAAATGAAAATGTCATGGCAGACTTGGGACAAAATGATCTAACCATTACCTCAGAGCCACCAACAACCCTACCATCTCCAAGCTCTTTAAGGAATCAAACCACAACAAAAGAAGCATTGATCAGTCGGGCTTCAGCAGCAAAAATCAATAGTGGTCTCATCAAGCTCAGTTTATGCAGTTCCCAAGATAAGGCTATCCAGGTTGCCGCAGACCATCTCCGCTCCGGCTTTAGCAGTGCAGCACTCATGCTGGTAACACAGAATCAAACCCTCACCCGCATCTGGCACCAAGGTCAAAAATTGAACTGGGATGACTCTTTAGGAGCAGCTCTCCTGAATCAATTACAAGGCTCTCCCGATCAATGGCACACTTTCCATTGCAGCCACAAATCGTTAAGTTTTTTAAACCACACGCCTAGTATTAGTTTAGAATTTCCTGGAAAAGTTCAGATATTTTTTTGTGGGCAAGGTCATGAACCTCTTGGGGAACATATGAAAAGCTCGGTCCAAGAGCTTTTAAAAGCTCTTGGTCGCAAACTATAGAAGGAAGCTGGTTAGCTTAAGGGAAAGTTTTGGGATCAGCAATACAGGCAAGAGATCAACAGGAACATCAACGACAGTTTAAAAATATTTTTTTCTCATTTAAACCAAAGTGGACAGCTAACCTTTGCTTCCTAGAGCATAATGTGACAGCTCTCTCTTTCCCATGCAGTCCCTATGCCAGAAGTTGGCAGTCAATCAAATTAGGATGTTAAATTTTAAGGAGCGATAAATTCCATAGGCAAAAAGCTCCCTTTTACCAAGAGATTCTCTGATTCAAGATCAGATGAAAAGATTCTAGACACCTTTTTCCTTAGCGTTTCCATCTACTTTTCCTATTTACTTTTAAAGTAGCGACGAACTTACGACTAGGGACGACAAGTCAAAATAACACCTAGACAAAGCCGATTGACCGGCTGCAATGGGTTCACCGCTATCTGAAGCTTCACGAATGGCTCCAACAAGAGGGATGCGTGCAATCACTGGTAGGTTGCTACCTGCAGAAAACTCATCTATATGGTCACCAAAAACTCTGTCTTCATGACCGCAAGCTGAACACACGTGGAAGGCCATATTTTCTACAATCCCTAAAACCGGAACTCCCAGCTTTTGAAACATGGCTAGACCTTTGTGGGCATCTAACAATGCAACGTTTTGGGGAGTGCTGACTATAATAGCACTGTGGATAGGCAAACGTTCAATCATAGTTAGCTGGACGTCGCCAGTTCCTGGGGGCATATCTACAATCAAATACTCCAGATCTGACCAAGCCGTTTGATAAAATAACTGCTCTAAGGCTCGGGAAACCATAGGCCCCCGCCAAATGACAGGATTTTTTTCATCCGCCATAAATCCAAAAGACACACATTCGACGCCGAAACCCACTAATGGCTTAATTTTGTTTCCTCCCACAACTGCCATGGGACCTCGCAAACCGAGCATCAGGGGAGCAGAAGGCCCGTATATATCAGCATCAAGCAGACCCACTTTTTTGCCTTGTCGTGCCAAAGAAACAGCCAAATTGACACTTACCGTTGACTTGCCAACCCCCCCCTTTCCTGAGGAGACCGCTATGATGTGCTGTACGCCAGGAACGGCCTTCTTACGGAGAGGAAAGCCAAAGGGACCCCTGTCTTTTTTAACTGCGGTGAATGCAGCAGGACGGCGGCGCCCCTGAGGTCCCTGATTTAATTTTCTCTTGAAATAAATGAGTACATTACCGAATGCTTCTGCACCATCAAGAAGGTAGCTTTCCAAAGCCACCTTATGGGAAGTCTGCAAATTTTCACCTGAAAGTGTTACCACAAACCCATCATCCTGACCTTCAATGGCAAGCAACCGCGCCAAAGGGTCATGATCTTCTTGTAGGCCCAATATCTCTTTGCTAGGCGCTTTTTCTAACTTTTCACTGATGAAGTCTTTGAGACTTTGGTAATTTTGCTTCATTATAACCTTGTGATAAATATTATAACAGTCGGGCGAAACAGCGTCCTGCGACCTCATTACTAAAAATTGGAGTACATCTCAAGGTGAAGAATATTGTGATCTACACAACCCGCTACTGTGGATTCTGCAACATGACAAAAATGCTATTGAAACGTCTCAACCTAAGTTATAAGGAGATTCCTGTCGATAACGACCCAGAATTACGTAATAAAGTTTCCGCCGCACATGGGAACTTCCCTACCGTACCTATGATATTTATCGACGAGCAATTTGTAGGGGGGTACACAGATCTGGTCGATTTTTATAAGAATGGAAAGTTAAAATGAGGGCTTTTGTCGTCTGTCTGGGTTTGGGAATTACAAGCCTTTTTTTTATCTCGCTGTTTCATCAGGTACCACCCGAAACAGCGCCCCTTTCGGATACCATAACTTTGCCAACGCAAAAACACCCTGAGATCGAGCCGCAACAGGCTGAAATCAACCAGTCAGAGACTCTTCAAAAGGAGAATATCCAATCAGCTTTCGTAAAAAAACATTTTAAGAAAGCCCTTGCATTAGTTCATGCCGAGCTTGACTCCTATGGCATCAGTACATCCTATCGCAATTGGTTGACCCGACAAATTCCAATCATATACTCCTCTCAAGGATGGCAACTTCTACAGGACCAGAAATGCGACGAGGCTTTTATCATGTTTGATAAAGCGCTCCACCATGGTTCCGCCCCCTTTGCTTTCAAGGGTATAGGAACCTGCGCCTACCAAAACCAGGATTACTGGCAAGCGGAACTCTATCTGCGAAAATTTTTTGAAGTCCATGGATTTGAGCTTGATGGTCTTCTTCTGCTGCTAGATGTCCTTGAGTCCCTGAATCAATTCGATCAAGCCGAACAGCTACTGGCGCGTTCCATCAAACAAAAAACTCTCAAGGTTGATGAACGCGATATCTTAACTCAAAAGCTAGCAAGTATGCGTGAAAAGCATCGTGAAAGCTATCACCAGACGAGTTTATCCGGCTCCTATATCACCATCTCCTACCGTGCCATCGAACATGATGAGTTGGGCCCATGGGCCCTTCAGGAACTAGAGCAGTCCGTTGACGAATTTTTTCAAAATTTCTCTCTTCCCAGACCTACAGGTACCATCGAAGCCGTACTTTATCCTGTAGAGGCGTTTAAAAAGTTGTCCCATACCCCGTTCTGGGTATCGGGTTTATTCGACGGACGCATTCGTATCCCTGTCCCCCTGCAACAAGAGAATATTGACTATAACAAAGTAAGCCGTATCCTGCGTCACGAGTTAACTCATGCTTTACTGACGGAAGCTTCCGGAGCTGGTATTCTTCCCACTTGGTTCCACGAGGGTCTTGCCTCTTTATTGGAATGTCACCCCTATTGCCAGAATAGACCATTCTCCCCTTCAGTAAATAGAGATCAATTTCTTCCCATGGAAAAGTTAGAATCCTCTTTCTTTGCCCTGTCCCAACTAGAAATTAATACTGCGTATGCGCAGAGCTATCATTTAATTCAAACGATCATTAAAATCGAAGGTACTAGTGGTATTCGTAGCCTTATCGAAAACATTCAACCCAATATTCCACAAAATTCGCAGACTCTACTAAAGCCTCTCGGCATGAGCGCAGATGATGTATTTCACATGGCAGCAAAGAATTGGCTGAGCGAAAAAAAATTTTAAGCCCTAAACATTCTCGCCTTGTCCTGCAAATATTACCCTCCTATATACAAACCGAGCCATTCGGCATAAAATAGTAGACATTGGCACCGACTCACCTTATCCATTCGTTCAAATCGGAGGCAGGCTATGAAACGCTTTCCCCAATACTATTGGTTGATTAGTATCGTCGTCCATCTATTGATGGCCCCCACCCTTAGTTATGGGAAGGAAGAAAGCAGTGATCCTGATCCCAGTGCAGTAAATGCCGTCACCACAAGTGGTGACACTACAGCAACAAGCTCTGAATCTTCCAACGAACCTGAGACCCCTCCTCCGCGGAAGTTCTATGCAGCGGTTGGGTCTGGAAAAACCCTGCCAGCAAAAGTACTGCGAGTCCGTCTTCCTTATCAAAACCTTTATGGTAAAGAAGGATTCGATGAGAATGGCAATAAAGAAAGCCTTGGTTTCGAAATCAATATCGATGCCCTAGCTCTAGCAGCTGAATATGGACTCACCGATAAAATATCACTTGCAGTTGTTGCCCCCTTTGTGGTCAACAGTGAAGCTGGGCTTAACGCCAACACCATCCGCTTAAACAGCCGCAAATTTCATCGTGAGTTTGGTCGCTACAAGGATGCCGTAAAGTCTCTCATGCAGTCTCAAAACCTGTGCACTACCGATTCTGACTGTGAAGCGAAGATTTATTCCAGCAATTATGCGATACCTGCTAACCAAGAAGTTACAACAACTACTGGAGAAAAAGTTCTTGCCAGCTCCCATGAGCCTGTCGCTCGGCAGATCGACTCTCTTCTGTTTCGCTCCATCACACCCAAAGATGGTGAAACGGGACTAGGTGATGTAACCGTAGGAGGTCTCTACAATTTTTACTCTGCCAATAACCTGTCACTATCAACAGGACTGGGAATACGACTCCCCACAGGCAAGTTTAAAAATGTGCCGTCAGGTCAACGTGCCATAGGAGGGGGTGTTACGGACCTAGGCATCCGCTTCAACGTTGACTATCACTTCGCCAATTGGGGGGTCGTCGCCTTGCAACACCAGATTGAGCAGATGATTATCAAAGGAGAATCTATTAAAGATTCTTCCATTTATAACGATCGCACCAATACCGGTGATCCTACCGATCCCCTCGCTATTGCTATTGGTGGTGACGGCTTCGATAACAATCAAGAATTCGAAAGATGGGGCCTCGGTCATGATGGATTTCTGCGTTTCAACTTTGCTCTGACCCCTTTAGCCGACACCCTCCAGCCCATGGGCATAGGACTCAGTTACCGTTGGTATGAAGGGCGGGAGACTCGATATGATGGCCAAGCTTTTGACGGCAACGGCTGGCGCTATGATGAAATCACCCGTCTGAGGTTTGCCGGATTCGCCATGAGCTGGGACGGACTCGGCATGAATCCTTTAGTGCCTTTATCATTTAAATATGAATATGAAACACCTATCAGTGGCAGCCTGGCTACCGTGGCACCTACCACCAATCGCATCCAATTCATCGGCTACTATAAGTTTTAAGGAGGGGCCATGAAACAGACACAAAAATTCTCCCTTATGGGGCTAGCTATTTCCCTGCTATCCTGTGGTCGCATACCCGAAAACGTCGACCTCTATAATGATTCAGCAAGGGATAATTACTACGAAGACATCTCGAGTCAAGATTCCGTGAAGCATGTTTGGAATGATGTAGCTAATTTTTTTGGGTTTGCCGTAGCTGACAGCTCTTCGTCTGCCGATATTGCCACTGCATTAGGAACAACGCCAACCCTTTATGACAAGAACATTAGTGCCAGTGAGCCATCGACCAATTACACATCCCTACTACAAGCTGTTGGTGCCAAGCTGGTCCCCAGTGCCATCACCTCCCAATGCGGCAATGTTGTCGGTATTGGTCCTGCGAACACAGGGTTCACCACTTCAGGGGCCCTTCCGACGGTGGAATACCGTTACTTTAAATATCAGTTAAAAGATGCCAACGGTGCCACTGAGAGCGCCGTACGCACCGCCCTTCTCACGATTCCCACAGCGGGAAACAACTATCCATTGGTGCTCTATGGTCATGGATCTGTTATTGGCTTGGGATACCGCGAAGTAACGGGGATCTTTAGCACCTTGCAAACCAAGATAATCTCAGCCTCGCCTACCTTTCCTGGGGAAAAAATGTGTGGACCCACAGATGAATTGAGTACTGCGACTTGCGCTAGTAATACCACCGTAGCCGATGCGATTACGACTCAGGCTGGTTCCCATATTTGGGATCAAGATGCTAACGAGTTCTTAGGGCTTTATAGCTGCTTAGCCACAGCTCTAAAGCAGGGCAGCATCAACGAGTTGAACGCAACCCTTTCCGCTAATAGCGGCACTTTTAATACGGCGAGTGGGATTGCCGCAAAACTTAAGACCGTGGATAATGCTTTTGCCACAGACCAACCTTACGTATTGTTTGCGGGGGCCGATCGAGGAGCGTTAACCGCACAACTGGCTTTAGCAAGGGCTGGCTACTACCTATACGATACCTCCTTAGGGGATAGTTCCAATATCAAAGCTTATAAAACGCAGATCAGCGATTCTTCGGCCCAAATTTACCCCTTTGTTAATGGCATCCTAAATCTGGGGGGGAACTACAGCATGACCATGGGGAGAAATCAGGTTACCCTACATTCCCTGATCACCGATAACACTCTTTTCGATAGCCTTCCTGGCTGGGCATTGCTAAGGGCTTCCCTGTTCCATACCTACCGAGACCCCGATGACACAACAGCGATAGCCACCATAGCTGCAGAAATCGCCACCCGAGATATGGTATTTATGGAGCAATTTGTACCGGTAGCGCTCAGACACTGGGGACATGCCAGCGATACCGCGGATGCAGCAAAAGGACTTTCCATCACCCTCCACGGAACTGAGGACTTGGTTGTCCCCTTCTCCCAAGCTCAAATCGGGGATGGTACGAGAACTGCAATTCAAGCCGCAGTTGCAGCCAAAAATGCCAAAACGCAAACCCTTCCTGGATACAATCATGTTACCTATGCCTTTCAAGCTAAAACTAACTGGAACGATTGTAATAGCGCCACGGATGAAGATATCCTCGCATCCTGTGCCGAAGATGCTGACGGCTGGGTATGGTCGGATGATAGTGATGACTATAATCATGTTGCCGACGATAGTTTCCTTACAGGAGAACTCGTCGGTATTACAGACGCCCAATCGTCCATCATTAACAACACGCAAGACTCTTCGATAAATATCGATAACTTTAATTCTGCGGCGACATGTATCGGGAACCAGGATAGCAATCTATCTGGAGTCGCTCGTTATTTTGCAGCACCCGCATTCAATCGCCTATCCACTGAATCGGTGTATAATGGGGCCTATAGCAGTTCCCCAAGCGCAAATATCACCCCATCTGCTATCGCGGCAGCGTTTATACTCTATCACGTAGAGTGCGGAGGCACCGAATAGGTCCCCGATAAAATGCCTCTTCCCCGTATGGATTTGGGAGTTCGTTTCTCAGATTTCTGCTGTGGGAGGTATGGAGTCCCAAAATGACGTCATATCATGGGGCTCCGGGCATCTCACATAGCAAAGCTGTTGTGTTTCCGGGTGCACAAAGGTCACAGCAGCAGCATGAAGCAAGCACCGATCATAGCCTGTCTGGCTTTTCACCCAATGACTTTTGCCGTTAGCGAACCACTCTAAAAAAACAGCTTCGTTAGGATGGTAAGTGATATCACCGACAAGGTGGTGGCCAACATGGGCAGCATGGATGCGGATTTGATTCGTACGGCCCGTTTTTGGAAATACCCGCAAACGGGAAAAAGCGCCCTTACGTGCGATAGTCTCAAACGCAGTCTCGGCCGCTTGACCACCGGGAACGACCCATTTTTTAATCCGAATTTTACTATTTTCAAGGTCACCAATAGCCCCCATATGCTCCCATTGATCATCTTTAACGGTGCCATGAACTATCGCTGTATATTCCTTCCCCAGATTTTTTTTCGCCAGGGATGCTGATAGGCCCTGCCGCACTTCGTGGCTGGCTCCACATAGAACGATGCCGCTGGTTTCGCGATCCAGTCTGTGAACAGCAGCCCATTGCTCACCTATTTTGTCCCGAATAAGCGCTGCAAAGGTATTATTGCGATAAGGACCGTTTTCATGCATGGGTAGATTGCCCGGCTTAAAAACCGCCATGACCTGCCCCTGCTTCCAAATAGGATAGATGCCGTTATCTACCGCTGGTTCATGAAGCTGTGGGTGATGAATCTTGATGACTTGACCTAAAACAAGTCTATTTGACGGCTTAACAGGCTTACCATCAACCAGTAAGCGACCTTCTTTCATCCGCTTTTGCCAAGTAGCTCTTGAATAAAAAGGAAAGTTCGTGGAAAGATAAGCATCGATACGCAGGCCAACAGCTTCTTCCTTTATGGGTGAGCCTAAGGGTCGAAACTCGTCGGATTTAGGGTCAAATTCTTTAATAATATCTGGCATTTAAATCCATTACCTCGAGTGAGCAGCGAGGTGCAACAAGTTAGCATACTAAAGGTGCCATGGGAATCAAAATAATTAGCAAGAACCGTAAAGCGTTTCATAACTTTGAAATCGGCGACAAATGGGAGGCTGGAATTGAGCTTCTTGGTACTGAAGTCAAAGCTTTACGGGCAGCAAAAGTCAACTTAGGAGACGGCTGGATCGATATCACCAAAGATGGGGAGGCCATTATGAAAGAGGTACATATTGGCCACTATAACTTTGGCAACCGCATGAACCATGAGGAACGTCGCGACCGTCGGCTGTTGCTCCACAAAAGGGAAATCAACAAGCTGAATCGCGCCATATTAGAAAAGGGCTTCAGTGTAGTCCCGATTAAAGTTTACTTCAAAGGACGCTATATCAAAGTAGAGATCGCCCTCGGTAAAGGAAAAAAATCCTACGATAAACGGGAATCGGATAAAAAGAAAACAGCCAACCGCGAGATTGAGAGAGCCCTCAAACGATGACTATTTGAGGTGGATTTGATCCACCCGGTCCTCTTTCATGTGGTAGAGCGAGACTGTCCCAAAACTGTCATCGGTTATATTTTTAGTAATGACAATAGCCCACGGGCTATGGGGCAGAAGCTCAAGAAGCGCCACATATTCCCCTTGCGGGGCCTTAATACGCCTAATTCCTTGACCTGTCCCCCCATGAACTATTTCAGCATCACGCCAGTCTCTGGCGATCTCCTGGTGGCGGCCGGATAGAAGTCCTACTCCTGTTTCGAAATCAACGGACAGCCGCACTTTCTCTATAGGAATCACCGAACTTTTAAAACTGAACTGAGCCTTTTCATTTCCAGTCCAGCCTCTTACAGCATTCACTTTTATCAACTGATTTTCAGGATCGAGATAGGCCACAGCAAACTTTTCTTGCTGTTGAATAATACGCATCCCTTTAGCCAGTCTGAGCTCTCCTTTGAGTTGATTTTTTTTGCTGAGATCAAATCTTTTCAAAATTCCGTTTCTATCGCGATCAAAGTGAATCGACTCGTTACTATTCAGATCCAAATAAAGGGGAATTCCAGTATCCGGAAGGGTTGCGAGCAAACGACGCTGCATACTGCGCAAATCGAAAATGCGGACTCCATTATCATTACGGTCCACAAGCTCATGCCCGGTGGATGCGCGGAGAATCTTATAGCGGCTTGGTATAAAGCTTTTTACGACCTCCTGTTTGCCAGTCCACCTGACTCCTACTCCTGACGACACCCCCTGGCCACAAGCAAAGCTAGCCTTTTTAAAGTTCAAAACTGTCACCGCTTCCGTGGGTTCACGATCCGCTATTAGACTAGCTGTATCGCTTACTTTCAGCAAGAGTCGCTTCTTAATAGTCCGATCTTTCAAATGAAGTTCCATAACATAGGAGCGAGCCTTTTCCCCCGTAGGTAGGGTTTTATTTTTCCCAAAAAAGTAAATCGTTTTTGCAAATGGATTGTATCCGATATAGCCATGCTCAGGGTTAAGATGATACTGATGGCAGTCACCATCAGGGTCCTGGAACTGGGGGATCTTATACTTGACGCCAGGACCTGGGTCTTTACCACGGGGGAGCGCCCCCTCTTCAGCAGCGTGCACCAAGTAAGGAGAGAGCAAAAAAATCCAAAAAAATACCTTCACTGATGTCCCCTCCTATAGCCCGGATGTGAAGATCACCCCCTACTCTGTACGACTCCAGAGAAAAGCCACCTTTAGGGACGCTGTAGACTCTACAAAATTAATGTCCTAATTGATCCTCGGTGACAAATTTCATGATGCGACAGATTTCTTTGGGACGTTGGGAGCCTGAACTATCTCTCAAATACTTTGGAAACAGAACAGGCCCAGAACAGGGGGCGATAATATCTTTACCATTATTGCCAATACCCAAACGCTGATCTTTTTCAACCCACTTAAAATTATACCATCCTTCGTCGAGCCTCGCCTCTTCTCCGTCAGGATAGGGAATCACTTCAGCCCAAGTTAAAATTTCTGGCTCTAGCTCTGATACCGTGAGTTCTTGACCTGTGATCTCCTTATTGACGCTGTTAAAGGCTTCCAAACATACCTTTAGACCCACACCTTCTTGGTAGGGGTGAAAGCCCTTTTTTCCCAGCTCCACCGTAATACCGACTCCACCATATTTATTAACATATTCATCGGTACAGGCTCCATCTCGGGAAAACCCTCCGCCCCAATGTGTAACTATGGGAATATCATCAGCGAGGCTGCGAGCAAATCGATAGCATTTGGCGTTGTATGGGAATATAAAAAATGGCCTATCCGATGCTTCAATGGTCTGATGGATATCAACAAAAAATGCGGTTGTCTGCAAAACCGTTTCCAGCTCTCGGGCACGCCGATCTTCGTGCTGTGCCTGCTTATCCCTGGCAAAAGAGCGGTTAAGATCTCTTTCCAGATATCGTTTTTCCTCAAGGGAAGCCCATGGATTCCCTAATGCCAGCACAAAGGAAAAGTTAGGCTGCCACATACCACTGGCCAATAATTCAAGCAATCTATTCAGTACCCGAATTCCTCCTACTTCATTGCCATGGGTAACAGCCATTACTGTTAGAGCAAGCTCTTTCCCAGGAATCTTCTCAGGTCTTCGATTCTTCGGGCTCAAGCGATACACATAGGGGCAAAGATTATCGACTAGGAATGGTAATCTTTGGGATTCCAGAACCTGAGTAAATAATTGAATTTGCTTTTTTATATTTGCTTTCATAAGTTTATAACCCCTATGTGAAACCTGTTGACGTCCCCATGATAGAGAAGGACCAAGATTTGGCAATATCAATGTTCTCAGACAGTCCTTTGGCCTAGCTGCAAACCATGCCAGATTATGATCATAAAACAGTAAGTTTATTAGCTTCTAGTGATTGACAAGCGAGCACTTCATGGGTTTAGGATAGACACAACAGCTACTTACCCCCCACCTAAAGGAGGGGGCCTGTGAGGTGACTTACAAGGGAGACTAGTTGACCAGACCTCTGACAAGAAAGGATGTGCAGTACAATATGTTATTAGACGTTAACCGCAATGGAGAATTTCGCATCTACGATTCGATGCTCGCCGCAAGGCGTCTCCATTCCTCCCGGCCCTAAAGAGACCGGGTTTCTTGGAGAAATTTGATGAAAATAGGTATCTCAACAGGGGGGGGTGATTGCCCTGGCCTAAACAGCATTATCCGAGCCGCTGTACGCTGCGCTAAAGAGCGGTTCAACTATGAAATCTGGGGAATTAAAGATAGCTTTAATGGATTATTCGCAAAACCCTACGGAGTCTGGGAATTGGATGTCGAAAAGGTTTCGGGCATCCTCAGTCGTGGGGGAACCATTCTGGGAACGACCAATGCAGGTAATCCATTCAGTCTCAAGAATGATAATAACCAAAGGAAAAATAGTCATAACGTAAGCCAAAGTGTTGTTTCAGCTTATAAAGAGCTTGGACTTGACTGTATTATCGTAATCGGGGGAGACGGCACTCAAGGTATCGCCTACGAATTATCAAAGTTGGGGATCAATATCATTGGCATTCCCAAAACTATCGACAATGATCTTGCTTCTACCGACCAGACCGTTGGCTTTGATACCGCTGTCCAAGTAGCTGCTGATGCCATTTCTCGCTTACAAACGACAGCGGAGTCTCACGCAAGGGTCATGATTCTTGAGGTGATGGGGAGAAATGCAGGTCATATAGCCCTTCATGCTGGCATTGCTGGAGGGGCCCATTGCATCCTTATCCCGGAGATACCTTTTGCATATGAGGCCATCGTACAAAAAATCCATGAGCGACAACAAAGGGGGAAAAATTTTAGCGTCGTTGTCGTCGCCGAGGGCGCCTTCCCTAAAGGGGGCCAGGAAATGTTTAAGCAGGAGGTATCCGGGCGACAAAATTTAGGTGGGATTGGTCAAATGGTGGCCCAAGAGCTATATAATCGGATCAAATTAGAGACTCGTGTTACAGTATTAGGCCATATACAAAGGGGAGGAACCCCCACACATTATGATAGAATACTGGGAACTGCTTATGGCGTTAAGGCCATTGAAATGGCGAGCCAAAAAAAATATGGCAAAATCGCTTCATTCCGCGGCGGTCGCATGGAAGAACTGGATTACAAGGCTGTCGCTGGTAAGTTTCGGCCCATTGCTGCCAACGACCTCCATTTAGAGACCGCTAAAGCGATTGGTATCTGCGTCGGTGAAGCATACACAAGGAGTTAAAGTTGCGAGCACTCTACAGCTTTAATGCGTCAGAGTATTCTTACAGACAAGTCCCGAACCAGTAGTACCTGGGCGGGCTCACAACTACCTCATTTTAACGCAGTATTAACAGCGTTTTCCATGGGGGCTCAGACGTTTTTTACGTAAAACGCGTGCTTTTTTCTTGGCGCGTAGTTTGGCCGTCTTTCTTCTATTACGGGGTGGTCTATTTTTTTTCATGCTCTACTATCCCTACCAATTCAAAGCAATTTGTATTTTTTACTCAGCTTGTCAAACCGAAGCGAGGGGAGACTATACATGGTATACAGGATGAGAGCAAGCAATTACTTCGTCCTCCTCCTGCCCTGGAAATTTGTGAGTTTTTCTGGTTAATTATTGCATGATAACCATTTTAGCGAGGGGATACTGAGGGTCAATTACCCCCACCTAAAGGAGGGGGCTTGTGAGGTGACTCGCAAGGGAGACTAGTTGCCCAGACCACTAGCAA
>JBNKNM010000100.1:0-19103 GCA_050293845.1 Pseudobacteriovorax sp.
TCATGAAGCATAGCTGATGGAAATTCCGCAGGAAATGTATTTCTGAATTGTTGAATAATCCATTCTTTATTAGGAGTCGCAGTCACGTTAATTAAAATCAATTTACGTGACGGAATTTCAATAATTGCGAAAATAAACAGCTGGACACCCTTGCTATCAAAGACCATCGTGAAATCCATCGCCCCATAGCGTTTGTAGCTATCTAGAACTGAACTCCAATTTGGTGGACAAAACTTAGTTTTTGGCGGTACATAACTGCTCTCTCTAAGAATTTTTAAGACTGTTTTCTTCGAAACCGAGATACCTAAAATCTTTAACTCATCAGAAATTCGTTGTGCACCCCAAAGCCAGTTACAACGCTTCATCTCAATGACTAGATCGACAACATTTTCGTGATCTGTTGGCCTGCCTTTAGGCTTTTTTGAGCACCAAATGATCTTCAGTCTCCGCTTAAACCGCCGGTAGGTACCAACAATCAAAAGGATTGGATATGGATTTACAAAGTAATTCCATAGATCCTGCAGCAATTCCCACATAAGCCGCTTGAAATAATTAAATGTCCACCTGATTTTAGTCTGAAATTCTTTCATATCTGACTTTTTAGCATACCTGTATCAAAAATAAAAATATCTATGATATTAAAATGTTAGAGTTTCTCTCCAGCACAGGAATGGCTACTAGGTCCGAGGCTCTAAGAGCTGAATTAATTCCGAGAGTGAACAACGCCAGGTCTCTTGAATTATCAGCTAATAGCTTCTCCGTGAAATAGTCTTTTTCCATATGGAAAGCTACATGTACTCGGTAAATTTGCCGCAGCAATGATAATTCTGCGACAAGGTTAACTTTCAGTTGGCATTGACATAAGAATATTATCTGATATTGTTACTTCGTAACGTATTTTTTGGCTCAAAAGGAGTCTCAAAAATGTTTACAAGCAAAGTATTAAAAAGTAAACCAATTCCAAATCTTGAACATTTCACTGAAATTATTGATAAGAGAATTAGTGACAGCATTCAGGTTCCATTTAGTATCGAGCTGTGGAATGGAAGCGTATATTCATATGGATGTGGAAAGTCTCAGTTTAAAATTCTTATCAAAAATAAAACTGGATTAGCTATTCTAAGCAGTCTAGACGAATTGCATATTAGCGAAGCATATGTGAATGAGTTAATTGACTTCGAAGGTAATATATTAAACTTAATCGCCTTACGTAAATATCTAAAAGATACTCACAGATTAGTGCGGCTATGGCAAATTGTTATGCCTTTCCTAACCAAGACATTGCGACGAAATCGAAAAGCTATTGCTGTTCATTATGAGTATGATAATGAGTTCTATTTTTCGTTCTTAGATTCATCACGAAGCTATTCTCATGCGGTATTTACTTTCGACAACGAACCGCTGGAGGTGGCTCAAAAACGCAAATTGGAATTAGCCATTAAAGCATGTGATTTAAAGCAGGGAGATCGTGTACTAGATGTTGGTGGTGGTTGGGGATCATTCGTTGAGCTTGCCGGTAAAAAAGGTATAGAGGTTACTTCGCTGACAATATCAAAAAACTCAGAAATCTACATACGCGAATTGATCGATAGGGAGAAGCTTCCTTGTCGAATAGAAAATATTGATTTCCTTGCCTATCATGAGAAACATTTGTACGACGCAATTGTTGTTCTTGGTGTTATGGAACATCTACCAGACTATCAAACTGTTATTCAGAAATTTGATCGTTTGCTCAAACCAGGCGGACGAGTTTATCTGGACGCGAGCGCATCTTCACGGAAATTTGATAGCTCGACTTTTGTATCAAAGTATATCTTTCCTGGAAGACATTCATTCTTTTGCCTTCACGATTTTCTTACAAAGGTTGCAAAAGAAAATTTTGAAGTTATCTCGGTTTATAATGATAGAAAAAACTATCTTCTCACATGTAAATCCTGGGCAGAAAATCTTGATCGACGACATGATGAGATAGCCAACCGTTGGGGTGAGCGTCTCTATCGTCTATTTAGAATCTATCTATGGGCATCAGTGTTTGGATTTCAGTCTCAAGATCTCACGGCGTACCGCGTAGTTCTTGAAAAAGCTAGAAGTACTACTCAGCTCTTGCCGCGAAATTTGGAAACACTGGACTACAAGAGTTTAGCGTAATTAAAAGTAGAAATAGGTATCGAGTATGGTTGCAGGAGAATATAGTGAGGCTTTTTCTAAGATACGGCACAAGTCGGCTTTGATCGACGGTGTTCGTATTCACTGGGATATCGTAGGCAAGGAGTCTTCGCTCCCAACAGTTGTTATGTTGCATGGTCTGAACGACAGTTCTCTGACTTGGCGTCGGGTTGCTCCTAAAATTGCCAAAGATCGTTTAGTGCTCCTTCCCGATTTACCTGGGCACGGACGATCGGATCGACCGGATGCTACTTATGAATTGTCGTGGTATGCACATATTATGTCTTTGTGGTTGAGGAATCTGGGGTACTCAGTATTTGATCTAGTTGGGCATTCGTTTGGTGGTGGTATCGCTCTGATGATGCTCCTAGAATGTCGTGAGCTTATTAGGAGAATGGTTTTGGTTTCTTCGGGAGGCCTTGGGCGAGAAATTGCCATGATTCTGCGTTTGGCATCGATTCCATTTGTAGTGGAACATTTAGGACAACCATTCATGAAAGTTGCCACAAAGCTAGCGTTAACACTCGCGCGTGATGGTAGGCCCTACGAAGATATCGCACAACTTAGTGCGCTAAGTGGTAAACGAGGATCGGCACGAGCCTTTGCGCGAACGGTCGATGATATTATTAATTGGCGTGGGCAAAAACACACCTACATCCAGCGAGTTCAGGAAGTTCCTGAACTACCACCCGTCCTGATTATGTGGGGTGCGCTAGACTCCATTATTCCAATTGCTCACGGTAAGCGCATGGTGAAAAACTTTGAAGGCATTCAATTAAAGATTTTTGAAGATTGCGGTCACTATCTACACTTCAACAAGCCTGAGCTCTTTGTTAAAACATTGCACAATTTTCTCCAGTCCCCCTATTTGCCTCCAGCTCACCTCAAAACGGCATTAATGTCGAGTCAGTAAGAGGAACTTCCCCTCGAACTGCTTCCAGATCCGTACATGAACTTCTGATAATCGGCAGTACAATTCCAAAAATGGTCTTTGAGGAAATAACCAAATCAGAGATAATGACTAAAGCTAGGAAAATCACCCAGTTCTATTGAATCCGGTTGAGATTGGGAAGCTCGTTGATGATGCAAAGCAGATGGGAATTTCCGATCCTTCAGAAATCAAGGAGTATGCAAAGGAACTACCGAACCTTGAGCAGAGGATTCCCGAGAGCGAATCTGTCAAAACTCACTAGTTGAAAGATGTCTTCCGATACTGAAACGCGGAGGTATATAATGGACACTTGGTATAAGGAGATAACTCATTGTATTCACTGCGAATCAGAGGAATTCAATTCGATAGGCAATACTATTTTTGGCTATCAGCGCAATGAGTGTGGTGATTGTCATCGAACTTTCAATGAAAGATCAATACCCCGTTCAATCACCTGGAAATACAGACTTTCAATTGGCTATCGAGAAAAGTCAGCTTCCCTCAAACTCATATCTTTTCATTGATAACAACAAAGGTAACCTTGTGGAAGATGAAAAAATTGGGGAGCTGTGGCCTTCTCAAACATTCCGCCGCGCGTGGAGTACACCTTGTTACTGCAGATATTTCGCAGAAGTTTTGAAAGCACTTACCAGCACTGTATAAAGATTTGGAGGAAAACCTCACCAAGCGATTACATTGAAACTTAGAGCTTAAGGTCGAGATTGAGACTCCTGTATTTAAAGACTCTTCGCGACTGCTAAATTAACGCAAGCTTTATGGTTGGTTGTGAGTAGAAACTAATGGCTCAATCTCAGATGACTGCCACTGCTCAACTTCCCATACCACCTAGAAACAAGTGTGCTCTTTATGTCTCACACGTGCTAAAACATTACCTGAATCAGGTAAATCCCGCTACAGTTCTAATACTTTAACCTGCTGTTATTGCAGTAATCAATTCATCGGCACAACCGTTGCTTTAGTCTCTCCGTCAGTGTTAACTTGGAGACTACACATGAAAAAATCTTTACTAGCCCTAACCTTGCTTTCCTCTTCGGTTTCCGCATTAGCCGTAGAGTATAGAGATGACGAGAACGTTTCAGTTATGAAGGGTCAACTGGTAGAAGTGGGTGAACGAAATAAGTATCACTATAACGCGCCAAAATTTAATCTTGATATCAACCCCTTTGGTATTATGGCAGGATTATATAGTGCTTCGGCCAGTTTTGCTTTAGGAAAAATTGCTAATATACGAGGCGACGTTTCCTATAATGAGGATGATTCTACCTGGGAGATAGCATTAGGAAGCCAAATTTATTTCAGAAAGATGTATTCCGGTACTTTTCTGGAACCAGGACTTCTCAGACGTGAAAGTGACAACGTATTCGGCCCTCAGGTTCTACTTGGTTATACCTGGATTTGGGATTCTGGTATGAATGTCAGTCTAGCTGCCGGCGTTGGACGCAACCTCAATGATAACGATGATAACGATGACACCTATGACAGCAAAGATACCTTCGCAAATGGCTACTTTAGAGTTGGCTATGCGTTTTAAAGGTTCTTCAAATGAACTAGCTACGGTGGCAAATTTTCTGAGATCACGGATAGAAGTCTACCCTTGATATGCCTTTAGTTATAGTGTTTGCTTAAAATTAAGCGGTATTACTGTTTTTGGAAAAGTGCCGCCATAAGCTTTTTGAAGGCTATGGACTGGGCTACGGCATGCCCCTCTCCTGGCACGACGGTTAATTGAGATTTAATCCCGTTACGGAGCAAAGCGCTGTGGGTTTCATTTGCTTTTTTAACCCAAATCTTCCCATCTAGGTTACCGACAAACAGCTGAACAGGAATGGATTTTAGTGCTTTCAGCCTTATTAAATCTTCTGGCTTGGCAAATCCTGGTGCCACAGTCAGTGATGAAAAATTTTGAGGATATAGGGTGGCAACCCTGAAGGCACCAATACCGCCGTTGCTTATTCCAAATAAAGCGAACCTTATATTGCCTCGTTTAAGCTTTTTTTTAACGCGGATTAGAAGTTCGGGGATATACTGCTCTGCACCTTGAAAGAATAGCTTTCCAGGAGCCACAGGGCTGACAACTGCCACTTGAGACTTCCGTAACTTCTGTAACCATTTTGTTATTCCTTTTTTTACCATTTGTTTGGTCCCAGGTCCTGGAGGGATTGCTAACATGAAAAATCTAGGTTTTGCAGGCAGGGATATGAGGTATTCAAGCTTGGTACCATTTTGGGTTGTGAAAGTGCTAAAAGAAATCCCACCATAACTAGGATGGGCTATTAATAGAATCAATAAGACAGTCCATATTTTATTCATAAAGTCTCTCAGTGTTTAGTGTTCATAGCTTATTATCGGGAGTCCCTTAAAACTATTAAAGAAATAAAATTTTCTGAATTATGCTCGGGGAAAAGGAGGACTTTTGACTTCTTAGAAAGAAGCAGAACATTAAGTTGCCTATGTTTAAAAAGGTGAATCCAAGATTTATATAGCTATAGACAAATAAATGTGAATCACTCCTTGACTGCATATTTTTGTATTAGTATTTAGTAATTGGATGTTCATATTCATAAGGATACAGATATGTCTCCACTTGTTGCTAAAATTGAAAAATTTGCAAAAAATTTTAATATTTCACCCCGAGAGACGGAGATTATTCACCAATTGGTTAGCGGTAACATCCGCTCCGATGAGATAGCTAAAGTCTTAGGTATTTCCCCGAATACTGTTCGTATTCATATCAAGAATATCAATTTACGTGTTGGCGTGAACTCGAAGGCAGGTATCTTAACTAGTCTCATCCGGTTTTGGCATTGATATATTCGTTTTCTAGCCGAGCTTACTGTACAACTCATACTCTATCTCGTTTTTAACCAGTGGCGTTTGACAATAGTACTGACAAACTTTTTATCAAAGGAGATGTAGTTTTTTAGATGCTCGAATGAGGATTTGGGCTCGTCATATTGCCATGCGATATGAGGAACGATAGTCGATTCAAAAATGAGGTCATAGTACTTGGCATTTCCTTTCCAAATGCAAGTGCTCCTATGGCCAGCAAGCTTTAAGTTTTTCCACATGATGCAGTCCTTAGGTAGGTACTTCTGACCCCCAAGATCCACAACACGATTGATAGGGCAAACTGCTAGTAGCAAGTCTCGCCAATAGACATAAAGAAATTTTTTATTAAAAAATATCAAAACCCATTCCGAGTCATGCGGAAGCTTCTTACTAAGAGGGATTATTGCCGTACTCATTCAGATATGCAACAGTTTGTCGGCAGAACTTCAAAAATCTTTAAGGTTTTTTGATTTTCGAGTTCAATAGGACTTGCGGTACTATGGTATTTATTGATAGGTACGAGAAATAATGCTTTTTTTACCCCTGCTTTACCTTGTCCTTAGGGGTGGTTATAGAAGAAAGGATTGAGGCTGTGTGGGAATTCTGGGTAGATCGTGGGGGGACATTTACTGATATTATAGCAAAAACCCCTGAAAAAAAGTTAGTAGGCGCTAAAGTCCTTTCAGAGAACCCAGAACTATATTCTGATGCACCCATGTATGGCATTCAAAAGATTCTTAGCAAGCATGGCTTGAGTATAACTGAAGCAAGGATCAAAGCTATTAAAATGGGTACTACAGTCACTACAAATGCCTTATTGCAACGAACGGGTCTTCCCACTGCTCTTGTGGTGACAAAAGGGTTTCGGGATATTTTTGAAATTGGGGATCAAAGTAGATCAGATTTATTTTCATTGAAAATTGTCAAAGAAAAACCCCTCTATCATGTTGTGGTGGAAGTTGAAGAAAGAATAGCTGCCGATGGAAAGGTCGTTACACCCCTTAATGAATCCATGCTAAGTGAAGAGTTGCAATCTATCTTAGACCAAGGGATCTATTCTTGTGCTATAGTCTGCCTTCATGGCTATCGTTACCCGCATCATGAGCAGCGCATTGCAGAGGTTGCTAGAGCATTAGGGTTTAAAGAAGTCGTCTGTTCCTACATGTCTAGCCCTATGAGACGATTGATCCCCCGAGGAAACACGACGGTTCTGGATGCCTATTTGAATCCTGTGATAAAAAAATATTGGCAGCTATTTCAGCAGCAGTGGGGTGAGAGTGAAGCTTTTCCGATCCTTTTTATGCAGTCTAATGGAGGCTTGTGTTCTGGTAATCAACTTACAGGTAAGAATAGTCTGCTTTCAGGGCCAGCAGGAGGTGTCATTGGTGCGGTTAAGTCTCTTGTTAAGTTGAATATTGATAAGATTGTAGCTTTCGACATGGGAGGAACTTCTACTGATGTTTGCCACTATGCAGGTATTATTGAGCGTGCCATGGAGCTGCAATTCGGCCAGCTGAATTTACAAACACCGACTATCGCTATTCATACAGTAGCAGCTGGTGGGGGCTCCCTAGTAAAATTTCATCAAGACCGTTATCAGGTAGGTCCTGAGTCGTCGGGTGCCCATCCAGGACCCGCCTGTTATGGCCAAGGTGGACCAGCTACTGTAACTGACTGTAATCTCATATTGGGACGTTTGGTGCCGGCAGCGTTCCCCAAAATTTTCGGACCTGATGGTGATAGGGGATTGGATATTCCAGCAGCTAGAGCAGCCTTGGAGTCATGGCAACGCAAAATTAAAGATGACCGATCCCTTGAAGGTGTGGCGGAAGCGTTTTTAAATTTGGCGATCTTTAATATGGCAAATGCAATCCGTAAGATTACAACTGAAAAGGGCGTCGATTTAGTCGATTACACCTTGTGTTCTTTAGGTAGTGCCAGTGGGCAGGTCGTATGTAGAATCAGTGACGAACTGGGTATCAAAAAAATCATCATTCACCCCATGGCAGGCTTGCTTTCAGCTTTTGGTATCGGGAATGCTGATAAGATCCTAGCTTTTTCCGAATCCATCAACAGGCCTTTGCGAGATATTCAAGACAATGAACTGCATAGTCTTGTTGAAAAATTGAAAGAAAAATATTGCCAGCTATACAAGCTGGATCAACATTCGGCATGGTCCATTAAGTGTTATCTTAAAAGTAGCGACTCACAGGCTAAGATTCCGATAGAGCTTGATCAGATCGAAAGTATGAAAATGGCTTTTGAAAAGCAATTTCAGATGATGTTTGGGTTTATACCTGAAAGAAATAGCATTCAGCTAGACCTTATGGAACTTGAATATCGCGAAAATAATGCAACTATGGATTATGAGTGCCAAGAACTTGAAGCTATTGCTACTTTTCCTAAGACACAGAAAATCTTCTGTCGTGGTCAATATCTGCTTGCCAATATTAAGCAACGAAACGAAATTGGTTCGCAGCGTATTTCTGGTCCGCTCATCATTTTGGATCAAACCGGTACCAATATAGTAGACCCTGGATGGACGGCTCACTCTGATGCAGCGGGAAATCTTATTTTGTCGAAAAACTGCGATGAAAAAATCTGGTCTACCGATCGAGATGATCGGGAAAAGGTGGACTCCTATAAGATAGAGCTATTTGGGAGATTATTTCAGCAGATATCAGAGCGTATGGGGGTCGTGTTACAAAGAACCAGCAGATCGGTAAATATCAGAGAACGGCTTGATTTTTCATGTGCCATCTTTGATCAAAGGGGAAATCTAGTGGCAAATGCGCCCCATATTCCAGTGCATTTGGGATCTATGAGCAGTAGTGTAAAAAGCCTTCTTGAAAAGAAAAAATATGACATGACGCCCGGTGATTCCTTTATACATAACGATCCCTATAGTGGTGGTACCCATCTCCCCGACCTCACTGTGATTACCCCAGTGTTTTATAAAAACAGAGATCGTCCCTTGTTTTTTATCGCATCGCGGGGACATCATGCCGATATTGGCGGTATCTCACCAGGATCTATGCCTGCTTTTTCCAAGTCTATTGATGAGGAAGGTATCATGTTTGGCCATGACCTTATTGTGCGACAAGGGGAGTTTCGACAGGCTTTCTTAGAGAAAAAATTGCGTCGTGCTACCTACCCAGCAAGACAGCCGGAAACTAATCTGGCCGATATCAAAGCACAGCTTGCTGCCAATCAGAAAGGTATTCAAGATCTATTCATGTCCTGTGATCGTTATGGCTTGGAGCAGGTATTAAAATATATGCAGGGAATTCAAGATAATGCAGCAAAAGCGATACTTTCTTGTTACGACTCCATTCGTATCGGTAAGTCAAAAATTATTGCTGATAACGGTATCAGAATTTGTTGCTCAGTGAACAAAAACCCAAAAACCAGAAAATTGGTTTTTGATTTTACGGGCAGTTCATGGCAACAGCAGAATAATTTTAATGCACCCTATGCTGTGGTAAAGGCAGCGATACTGTACTGTATCCGCTGCTTATTGGCAGAAAATATCCCTTTAAATGATGGCCTACTTAATAATATAGATATTATTATTCCTCCCAATAGCTGTCTTGCCCCTCAGTATCCCGCAGCAGTTGTTGCAGGTAATGTGGAATTGTCCCAATTGGTTGTCGATGCTATTTTGGAGGCGACACAGCAATTGGCTAACAGCCAGGGTACTATGAATAATTTGACCTTTGGTAACAAGTATTTTCAGTACTATGAAACAATTTGTGGAGGTATGGGCGCTGGAGCAGGCTTTTCTGGAACCAGTACCATCCAAAGTCATATGACAAATTCTCGCCTTACGGATCCTGAAGTTATCGAAAGTCAGTTCCCTATTCGGGTAGAAACGTTTAAAATTAGGCGGGGTAGTGGTGGTAAAGGAGCATATGCAGGTGGGGATGGAGCAATCAGGGTTTTACGGTTTTTAACCCCCATGCAAGTAAGTATGATAGGAAATCGCAGGACTTCGCGGCCACAGGGAATTGGTGGGGGAGGACCTGCAAAACCTGGGGAAAATATATTGATGACTGAACCTAAAGGTAAAAAAATGTTACTCAGTTGCTTTTTAGAGAACGTGAACACTAATGATATGTTAGTGATAAAAACTCCAGGTGGAGGAGCTTATGGAAAGGAATGAGTGGTGATAGGTTCAATACAGGAACTACTCAAATTACTCAGTAAGCAAGAAAAGCGTTTGCACCTTTAGGAGGATTTGTGCTTTCGGATAAACGCCGCCTGTTCCATTCTACAGCGTCAAAAAATAGATCAACACCTTGTCGATCAGCTATGGCTACTTCGATACCTTGATGACTAGTTCCAGTCGTGACATTTTGTCTTGCATGGTTATTTCCATCGTATAGATCTATGGTTTGGCATTAATTTGATACAGCTCATCACTAAAAGTCTCTAATGGGTAATATGTTCATCGGATGCGAACTTTCTGTGGAGCTAATGCTCGAATCTCGTAGTCTATTGCAATTGAAGAGTGGCCATTGCACGTCGACGGGCTCTCAAAACTGAATAAAAGCGGACTTGAGCACAGCTAGTGCGTTGACTAGACATAGAATTCTTAGTTCATAAAAATGATAGTGCTGACAAGTTAATGGTGACACTCGGATAAAGCTTGAAATTGCTCAGTCTTTAGGCCATATCAAAGACGGAGCGATTGATTTAAAGATAGGACAAACTGTGCTAAGACTTGCTATTCTGGGCTTCTTTTTCTTATATTTCCCTTTTATCTTGGCGAAAGCTGATAAAAAACCGCAGCGGATCGTTACAACATTTGTAGGTGCCGATGTCATCGTTTATGAGCTGCTCCGCGGCGAGCCGGAGCGCTTGCTTGCTGTGTCTCCCTTGGGTCTCGATAAAGCTTACTCCCCCATTTATAATGAGCTAAGTCAAAATGTAAAAACCTTTGGCTGGGAATTAGAAAGTTTGCTGCTACTAAAACCAGATTTGGTCATAGCGGCGAAATATACTCGTGCTGAATGGTTAGCTATGTTGGGACAGGCAAAAGTTAATACCCTCAAACTGGAAAACTTTTCTTCACTAGCGGACATCAAGGAAAATATTCTCAAAATTGGTCAAGCCATTCAACGACTTCCTCAAGCACAAGCCATAGTTGCAGTTATGGATAAAAAATTGCTTAGCTTGCAAAAAAATTGCCCATTAAAGGGTAAAAAAATTCTAAACTATAATCCTGAAGGTACGCTTTTCGGCAAAGGAACAACCTTTGACGATCTGTTTACCCATGTGGGGGTCCGAAACTTAGCTGGTGAACTAGGTATTAAAGGTTGGTCTCAAGTTCCCCGGGAGCAATTAGCTAGTATGATGCCTGATTACGTTGTTGCCACTGGGGAAGAAAGTCATCGCATAAAGCTGCTTGGTAAACTACGTTCTAGTTTAGGGTGGAAACAGTTGCCCGCTATAAAACGCGGACAATTGATCCTGATACCAGGACGCTTTTTATCCTCTGTAACCCATTGGTCTTTGCGAGCTTTGGAGATCGCTTGTGGCCAAATATAGTCGAACCCACCTAGGAGTTGTGCTCAGCCTGGTGGTGTTTTTAGCGACATTGATCATAGGGATTTCCTGGGGAGCTAGTGGCTTTTTCCTCGATGGGATTGGAGAACAGAACTCTCAGCAGCGACTCATACTTTTCACCATAAGAGTTCCCAGGGTATTAGTTGCAGGAATCTGTGGAGCATCCTTAGCTCTCGCTGGAGTGGTAAGCCAGGGGCTATTTCGCAACCCCTTAGCAGGGCCCACCATTTTAGGGACTACAGGGGGGGCCAACATGCTTGTTGTCCTATTCATGTTCCTCGGGATAACTCAAGACCACTGGTTTTATCCTCCTATAATAGCTTTTCTGGGGGCCGGATTTTCTACGGTAGTTGTTATAAGACTAGCTTTGTCGCGCGTTTTCCTGCGTGGAGAACGGTTGCTATTGGCAGGGTTCGCTCTGAATAGCTTGTTTGCAGCTGTAACGACTTTTATTCTTTCCCTTAGTCTAAATGAGTATGGTCTTTCCCAATCTATCGTTTACTGGCTATTAGGTGGGTGTAATGGCAAGGGGTGGCACCATGTATTCATGGGATTACCTTGGTTTAGCTTGGGAATTTTCCTGTCTTTCTTTCTGGCGAAGCAGTTGAATGTGCTCAATTTAGGCGAGGATTTGGCAAGTTCATTGAGTATAAACCTCAAGCGCTTACGGGTACTCTCGATCTTAGCTATGGCGATTCTCGTTGCTGGTGCCGTAGCCCTATGTGGTGGCATTGGTTTCATTGGACTTATTGTTCCTCATTTTACGCGGCTATACTCAGGAGCGGAAAATCGTCGCCTTATGGTTCTATCCCTATTCAATGGTGCTTCCTTACTGATAGCTGCGGACACAGTTGCAAGAACGGTTTTATTACCGCAGGAGCTTCAGGTTGGTGCCATTATTTCTCTGATCGGAGCCCCACTGTTTCTTATTCTAATGGCTGTAAGAGCACGCAATCAGGAGAGTTGAGGTGTTTCATATTGATTCCATGAAGGTTATAAAGAATAAGCAGCCTATATTAAAGATCGATCACCTCGATTTCCATAAGCCAGAGCTAAACTTCGTGATTGGCCCCAATGGAGCTGGAAAAACGACCTTATTGAGGGTCTTGGCAGGCCTGGAGCCATACGAAGGGCATATTTTCTTTCGCCAGCAGGAATGCCGGAAGGTCAATAAACGGCAATTTGCAACAGAAGTTGCTTGGATGCCATCTGCAAGCTACCCTAGCTTTGACTTAAGGGTGCAGGACCTGCTGCAATTGGGTCGTTATCCTTGGCATCAGGGTTTTCCCCAGGAGAAAGACAGACTGCAGATTGAAAAGGCCTTGTCCACCTTACAAATAGAGCACTTATCCTTACGGCTGGTCTCATCCCTAAGTTCAGGAGAGTACCAGAAAGTGCAAATTGCCAGGGCTCTGGCGGGAGAGGCTCGCTGTTTAATCCTTGATGAGCCCTGCTCTCACCTTGATATTGGCGCACGCTTGGAGTTCTGCCAAATATTGAAAGAGCTGGGTATGATGACGATTATGTCAAGCCATGACCATTTTCTGGCTCATAAGTTTGCTGACCGGTGTATCTGTATTAAGGCCGGGACGGTTTTTAATATCATAGCAGGAAAACCAGAGCTTACCGATATCGCAGAATTATTTTCAGTTAACCCAGCATACTTAACTTAGACCTTGGTTTGTACCATTGTTCGATGGCTTTTTTAGTAAGGTAATTTTTTTCACCGCTACAGAGATGAGACCATTGATGCTCGCTGTTGACGGCTTTTAACAAAAAATCGAACAGAGTAAGGTGACGACGCTGGATGCGTTTTAGTCTATGGGGCATAATAGGGTTGAAAATACCGAAGGGTGATACCAGCTGACGGGGATTTTTACGAATCCAATGCCAAGAGCCCATTTCCAAACAAAGGGGGAGAAAAGTCATCTTTTGATCTACATTTTTTTTGCGAAACCTATAGTACATATAATCCCATAAATCTCCATGGGCCATGTACTGTAAATTTTGGGGTTCAATTGTGTAAACATGCTGAGGGTAGCTGTAGTCCAGGAGGCGTTTAAGGGCTAGCACCTTGTAGGCTTCAGGAAAAACAGAACGCGAATGCGCATAGGGAAACCAAATGCGATCGACTAGGCCAAAGCCTGAGTGTACATCCAATATAACAGTGGTATTTGCTTGGAAAGTATTTTGCTCAATAAACTGACACAGAATCTCAGATTCTTTTTCCATGTGATTCTGATCATAACCTCGGTACCAGGGGATCTTGGGACTAATGCGGTGACCTCCGATGATTGGCATTACTGCAGATTTTGCTTCGATAGGTGCATTTCTCATAAGATCTACACCATGTCCATTAGAGCGAGAGCCGCGATACATCCCGACTGGATTTGCCAAAGGATAGAACAATAGCTGGCAATGCTCCATCAAGGACTTTACCCCTGGGTCCCACTTTAAAAGTCGGATCATAGTATTCAGATAGGATGTAACAACATGGGTTCCTATTTTTTCAAGACCATGAATACCTCCTATGATCACCAGCTTTGGAACATTGGGATTGTTATTTCCAAATTTGAAAGAAAGGATCGGGAACTGCTTGCGCTTATAGTTAATAAGTCCTTCTTCAACGCATTCTCCTACTCCCTCTAAGTTTTGGGCACATCTAAAAATATCGTTGAGTTCACCAAAGAAAGATAGTTGCGATGTCAAAGGATTATCCTTATTGAATTTGACATCGGATATATTTTTTATGGTAGGAGCTGGATAACTGCCTGAAATCTAAGACTGTGAAAAAATCGATACACCCAAATCGTAAGTCGATAGCGGGTGGTCCAAATATCTTGGCACCAGCTTTGAGATACCCCCACAATAAAGGAGGAATGAGATCATTATTTCCTATCATATCGATGTCGAAGTTTAGCTCTAGAGTATCTATTGTAATAAAATGGTAGTGATTTTTAGGAGTAATGTCAAACTCCTGGGAAGTGACTCCGATGTCAATGAGGTGTCTATAAATTTTTACTATTTCTTTTAAATGCAGCGACTGAACGCTGGAGCAACCAAACAGATAGCGGGCTCCACTTCGGACCATATATTCGGCTAAACCACGCCATAATAGATGTAAGGCTATGGAAGTGCGAGCTTCTTTTTTAACGCAAGCGCGGCTTAGCTCCAGCTTTTGTTCCGGTATCTTGAAGAAATCTTTTGCTTCAAACTCGGTAGCTGAATAGAACTTATCAGAAAACGCCGAGCATATAAGCCTATAGCTGGCGATGACCCTACCGTGTTTTTTAATAATTAGAAAATCTGCGTGAGCATCAAACTGATCGCTATCGGATTCATCTTGTAGGTTTTCTGCTGCAAACTCACCTAAAAAAACTTCCTTACGAAGTTCCATAACATCTTGAAATTCTTTCGAAGAATCGGCGATTTTAATCGTATAGTGTCCTTGGATGATGGTAAAAAATATTTTTGCATGCCAAGTGACGGGAATCTTTATGGGTTGTGGGGATACTGTGTTGATGGATACCAAAGGTTGCAGTGCGCACATGGTCAGGCTCCTATAAAGTTTAGGGCTTGTTTGCCTTAGAAAGTATGGTTTAGTTTTTTGAAGCCTATTTAAAGCAAACGTTAACTGTGAATAAAGTTGCTGACCCCACCGTAGATTTGCAGTTAAGCTTGTGACATATGATCTTGTGTGGGGGTAAATGTTGTGAAGCAATTGCGTGCGAGCTATCGAATGGTAATACTTATTTTGATTATGGGGAGTCTCTTTGGAACTAGTTTGCTCATTGTACTATTTGCGAAAGCAAGTATTCTGCGAAGTTTCTATAAAATACACATGGAAGGAGAAATTGCAAAAAATATGCAACAGCACTTCCGGCTGCTTTTACGACTTATGAATGTAAAATGGCAGGTTTCTGAGGATCTGCAAGAGCCTATCATATCAAAAGGAAGTCTTTTTCTAAGCAATCATATTAGTTATTTAGATATCATTTTACTTTCCGCTGCTTATCCTATGGCTTTCGTTGCCAAAAAGGAAGTAAGTACGTGGCTCGGATTGGGAACCCTCGTGAGGATGATGAATACGATTTTTGTAGTTCGCGACAGCATAGCTAGTCGAGTTCAATGTATTAGAAGTTTGCAACGAAATATTAAAAGTACTAACTACTGCGTTTTTCCCGAAGGTACAACAACTTTATCAAAAGTACCAAAAATAAAGAATTGGAAGGCGGGTAATCTTTTTGTTGCAAAGATTTCTAAGACTCGAGTCATTGCGACGAGCGTGTGTTATCAAGATCATAATGATCTTTATTGGATAGATGACATGACCTTGCTACCTCATCTTTGGAAACTTCTACAGAAAAAACGAATCGTGGCCGGGATACAGCTGAAGGAGTTTAGAAGTCGTGATTTACTTACAGATAATATACGAAAAACGGCGCGAAAAGTGTGCAGTGAAGTATCCTATTTATGTCAGGATACAGAGTTTCTTTTTGCTCAGCCGTTAAAGATGATCCCGACTTGGGAGTTATCAAAATAACATTTCAAATAAAATTATAGCAGAGTTTGCTGTTTTGCAATAATGCTATCAACTTAGCTTAAGTTGCTGTATTGAATAATGCTATTATTAATTACTCAAGGTTATTAGCGGAACAATCGATACTGTTAAAGCAGTTTTTTTAAAGTTATGCCCCATAGCCGTAAGGGTTGATTTATGGCCTTACCAAATCGAAAAATATTGGTGACTTTCCTCGCTTTGTGCTGGAACCTTTCGCTACTGGGGCAGGATGAAACTATGCAATTTGATAAATTGCCGCCTATCTTAAACTATGTTCCTGAAAATGAATTGATGTCATTAATAGAGGCTGAATTCAATCTTCAGCATGTAGGGGAAAATATACCATCCAACGGCCGTAGGGCAGCGAAACAATATAGAGAAGTAAAAAAAAATTACAAAGGTTTAATTGCTAGAGCAGACTCTGCTGAACTTAGCACATTTCATAAATTTTTTGAGGATGCTCTACAAGTATATGCTTACTACATATCTACCGATTATCTGGGGAAAGCCAAAGCAAGAATTAATCAATTGCGAGAGATTATTTATAAGCTTGGTGAATGGGTTTACTTAAAGGAAACTGATGCTGATAAACGGCTGAATGTGCAAATTCTGTACCTAGCCCATGGTTTAGGCCAACCAGCATACTTAGCTGATTCCATCTCAAAAATAATTGAAAAAGATAAAAATGCTCCAGAAAATTTTGTAAACCCTATTAAACTGTTACTTTATTTCAATTTGAATAGATCCCCCAGTACTGCAGGATCTGCAAAAATGATTTTAGATCAAGTTGCAGGAAAACTTACAACACGTCAACAAGTTATTGTTGATTTGATAGCCTTGCAGAATCGAACTGTTGGTGAGGAGGATGTCGGTCAAACGGATATTTCACCCGCACAAAATCGTAATATACTGCTAGATATCTCTAGAAAAGCGCAAAGAATTAAAGAGTTGGGTCTGCGATGGCGCGTGAACAGTACAATTTTGGATCTGTGGCTTAGAATGAATAAAAGTATAGACTGGCGCAACGCGCCATTAATCGAGATTGAAAGTAAGTCAGGTATAGTTATCACTCCGATCCTTGAGCGCATTGTTATCGAAGAAATCGCTAGTGGTAATTTAAGCAAAGGGATCAAAACTTATAAGGCTCTTTCAAAAGCATTTCGTAGCCAAATCATTTCCATTCAACTAGATAATAGATATTTGTCTTTGTCCATAAAATTTGCAAAAAAAACAAGTGATTATGAATTTCTTGACCGTATCTACTATGAGCTTGTTACTAGGTATCAAAAACCCAATAGCCGTTTTAATAAACCGGCAAGAAAAGCCTATGTAGCATTTTTCTTAGGCTACAATCAATACATCCAAAGCCTGTTGGAGCAGGGCTTAAGTGGGAAGTTGGACACCAAAGCAAAAATTAGGATTGCTAATATTGCTAAGAAGTTTACAAGCACCTTTGCTAGTGCACGCACGCAAATTCTAAAAAATAAAGAATTACTGGCTAAACTTTATGAAAATTTAAAGAAATATAAGGAAGCGGTAACTGAGTACTTGGACTTAACTAAAGAAGATCCTTTGAATTTCTATGAAAAGGCAAGTCATCCCCAGAAAATTTTAGCATCATGGCCGGAATCTCCTCCTTGGGGAAAAATTGGTAGAGGCAGCAAGGCAGAGCGACTGCATTTGATCAAAATTTATGAAGCTCTGGTTAGTGCCCAAAAAGATAAAGATGAAAAGGTGAATTGGGTGGACTTGGCTCATCTAGGCTTGTTATATGGAGTTACGGGACAAATTACTAAAGCCGAAGATCTTTGGGCTCCAGAAATTAAAAATGCTTCACCGTCCCCTCACGTTAATGGGGCTAGCGGTATATTACTAGCCTTCTACTATCGACAAAAGAAATGGGACCAGTTTATTAACCTTGCCAGAACTGCTGAGAATAAGAAAATCTTACCCACTTTGGAACAGCAGGTTCTGGATATGAAAAAATTCTACAAAATTGCATTGGTACAGAGGAGCCAAGAATCCATAAGGGAATCAAAATGGAAGGCCGCTATAGCGGATTATGAGGAAGTGGTGTCACGCTATCCAAAGGAACCGAATCGTCCTGCTTTGCTTGCAGAAATCGGTAGACTATACGTTAAATCTAAGGACATCCTGGGGGGAATGACAGCGATCAAAAAACTGCTTACTGAATATCCAAACAGCGCCCAAACAAAAAAATCACTGCTGGAAGCTGGTGCATGGGGAAGCGGCTCCAAAGATGCTAAGGTGCTTGCTGAAGCAGCAAATTTTTATAAATGGTATTTGGAAAACTTTACTAATGATCCCAATGTTCCTAAGGCGAGATTTGAATGCGCCAAGATTTACATAATGCTTAAGCAGTACCCACAGGCTTCTGGATACCTAAAGGATCACGCCTTAGATCGTAGAGTGAATGTCCCAGATCGTGTCCGAGCAGCCTTGATGCATATTAATTTGGAAGATAAGTATGGTGAGAGAGAGCGAGCTATAGCTTCTTTGGTCCCTGTTATACGCATGGTGAAACCCAATTTTGGGGATGATCTCAACATATCGGCTCATGTTATACTGGCCAGGGTTGCAACTGAAAAGGTCAATATCCAGCAAATGAAGATAGAAGAAAAAATCTTAGCACCCCATATCAGCCGAAGATTGGATGTGGCTGATGCTTTAGGCTATCTTCGCCTATCCATGGCAAATCACTTTGAATACGAGATACCATTCCCGAATGAGCCTCATGGTATTGATACTTTCAGGCCAACAATAGATAAGATATTTAAGGCCTTTAGAATTATTCAGGATAGTTACGAAAGAATTTGTTTAGCACGTGAAAATCGTTATTGTGAGCCTGCTTACGGCCGTTTGAAACAGTTTTCTCAGGATGCCTTGGATGCGATTGCAGCCGTGGAACTTGTTGGTAAAATACAACCCAAAATGCTCAAAGTTCTAAAGGAATATCAGCAGAATATTCTCCAAGAGGTACGGGAAGAAAAACAGAAATTTGATCGC
>JBNKNM010000101.1:0-19095 GCA_050293845.1 Pseudobacteriovorax sp.
TAAGAGCTGATACCGTGGAGACTGCCGACGCTATGGCCCAGTGATCATAGGGCGTCTGACAGGTTTCTTGGATGGCAACTGCTAATTGCCATAATCCACCGCTAGGACAAGGAGCCTTTGGCGTTCCCTCAAATTTGGTCTCTGGTTTTTCAGAGGCAATCCTTTGCTGAGGAGCCTGCCGCTTGCGCTGTTTCCTTGAAACGCTAATACCAGCGTGATGAAAAAGCGTGCCAAGGGTACGCCCTTCGCTCTTAAATGAAGCCCATTTTTTAGCGCAAGCACCGGCTTGGTATTTACTGCTTTGCTGTGACCACTGGTCCCATACGTCAAGGCCATGACTATCCCCTGTAGAGTGCAGGCACATGCCTATTTCAAGCCAATCTTCATAGCTGTGTGCCCTGGCTCCCAGCCTTGAGAGGGCTTCACTGACAGCAAACCAATCAACGCTGCCGTCGAGGTAGCCCTGTCCTTTGTTTGAAGGTTGCTTTATAGAGCTAGAAGGTAATTTTGACTTTTCACCCTCTGATAGTTTGATGAGCCATTTAGGCGCTTCCCGCATGGGAACATTCCAAGGTTCATATTTGTTGACCCATCTATATCGTTCACCTGAAATATGAAGACTAGGAGCTAGAACAACATAGCCGCCGTTGGCACGGATATCGATACCCTTTAGGATTCCTGTGCGCGTCTTGAGCGGCCTGTTTGTTCTGTAGAAGATATGAAAGCCACCGCCACCGGTATGGGCCATGACGGTCTTGAAATCATCCCCATACTTTGCCTTTAGCTCCCCTAGAGTTTCTAGACCGCCACTTTTTTTATCGGCATCAAGGACAATTAACGACTCACCACAGTAAAGCCCCACATTGGAACCATTAAAATCTTCGGCGCTAGAGTGTACCCTAGCGGACTTGAAGCCGCCTTTTGCCTTGGGGTGCTTTCCGGGGGTGCGACAATTATCGTCACTGCACGTACATTTGCCATTCTCAACAGTATAAAGAGGAAAGGTTTCTAGGTTACTAGCTGAAAATATATCGAGTGTTTTTTGCAATTCGCTCATTCGGCTGCTCCAGGTTCAAGTAATCAGGTATTAACTCACGTTTTTTGCTGGGGTTGTTGTTTGACCTTAGTCCTAGGCTCATTTCTTCGGTTATTTGAATACGTAGCAGCATGACTACTCCTTTAAAAAGTATTAGAAAGGCATTTCTGCCGAGTCATAAAAGTTAGGTTCAACGCGGGGAAACTTCGGATTTTTCCCCGGTATGATGTTTATGGTGTCAAACTTTAGATTATTTATTTTCCAGAGCTTAAGGTTAGCTCTTTTCCGCTGCCAGCTTTGACCAGCTCCCGTGAGAATCCATTCTTTATATCTCTTACCATCTTCCGTGTAGTAGTAGACAATAGAACAGTCTACACCATTTTTAGTTTGTTGATCGGTATAAACCTTAAATGAATCTACTGTATAGGTTTCATAGCTTGGACCTTGATAGGTCTCATCGGTGTGACTAATAAAAAGGTGCCCACAATGATCGCAAGTAGTTTGGCTCTCTGACATATTTTCGCATTTGGGGCATGCTCTTAAGCCACCTGATGAATGTGACCTATTTTCTTCTCTGCGCTCTTGCTTTTTAATTGAACCTTCGATGTAGGGGTCTTCGATTGATCCAAAACGGTCTAAGTTCCCAGCCATGTCGAGCACAAGGCAGTCCTTCTTATCGTCTGCGGTTCTTAATCCACGACCTAGACACTGAATCAGAAGAGACACCGATTGCGTTGCTCTGAGCATAACCACACAATCAATGCTGGGTGCGTCAAATCCGGTCGTGAGTACCCCTACATTCACGATTGCCTGATATTTCTCTGCTTTGATATCAGCTAGTATCGTCTTTCTCACAGTACCAGTGATATCTCCATCCACATAGCAAACCGATTCGGGGCTTAAATACTCATTGGTGAGTTGATTAAAAACTTCCTTCGCATGGTCCCGAGAGCAGCAAAAGAAAATTGACAGCTTCCGATCTGCGGCAAACTTATGCCATTTTTCAAGACAGGCACCAACGACCTTGTTGGATTCAACCGTTAGCTCTTTGCTATTATAGTCACCTGTTGAGCTAATCTTGACGTTGCTAGTATCGATAAGGGAATCGATTTCAGGAAACTTGTATTCAGATAGGTAGCCCTGGTCAATTAGCTCTCTCATCTTGATCTCATAGGCAAGATCCTCGAAGAATGCCTTGTCATGGCCCCAGATCTCACCGATGCCTAGCCGCCAGGGCGTACCCGTAAAACCAACGACAAACTTCGCATTAGCCGAATGGACCTTAAAGATTTTGCCGTAGCTGGTTGAGCTATCGGCATTTATAAGGTGAGCCTCATCGATGATAATAGCGTCAAAGAAGCCGCAAATATCGGGTTTATTCCTAAGTGAATCTCGGGAGGCAAAGATCACCTGCTGCCTTTTGTCTTTCCTCCCTTCACCAGCGCAGTAGACGCCGGTGGTGATTGTCGGTTCAAGGTCGTTAAGCGTAGCCTCATTCTGGGTGAGAAGGTGCCCCTGGTGGCAGAGTACCAAAACCCTGGCCCAGCGATGGCTCTTTAAAAACCATTGGCAGAGCATGGCCACCATAAGGCCCTTACCCGAACCTGTAGGGGCGACACCTAATATTCGATGGGCTAAACCGGCGTCAATTTTCTTAGCAATGCTATCAATCATAGCTGTTTGGTAGTCTCTAGGCACAAAAGTTCTCTGTGCCGCTAAAGGCAGGGCCTTTGCAGTATCCATTTTGTCGTCCTTAAATGTTCAGTTTGAATGACGGGAAGAGGTGGGGCGCATTCCTCCCCCCGGTTAGTTTAACTCTTCATAAGCTGTTTAATGGCTTCCTCTAGCTTAGTAACTTTGAACGGTACGGCGCTTGCTATAAGCTCTTTGTTAATCCGTTGCATTTCGCCGATTTCTTCGACACCCATACGCTTCATGGCATCCATTACCAGCATTTTCTGATGGTCAAGCCCCTGGTAGGGCATAACTCCAAGTTCAGCATTGGCAAGTTTAATCGGTTCCTCGGAAACAACTTCCGCCTGGCCCATCTCCTCAATGCTATGTAGACCCTCAAGATCCATAGGAAAGGCACGTCTAAGGGCTAGGGACTCGGCAACTTTAGCAATCATGGCCTCAGGGCCTTTTGCCCAAAAGCCGGTTGGCACCATTTCTCCAGTCTTTTTGCTTTTATGCCTTTGCTCATAGGTAGCGAATTTGGCAATACCCCAAATAGCCTCACGTTTGCCCTTGCGATAGACACCAACCTTGGCCGCTACGGGTGGATTGTCATCGATCCAAAAGTCACACCAACCCATTTCCTTGTCAAACCAAAAAGGACCGATATAACCTTCGTGCTCACCCGTGCGCTCTGCAATAATTCTTAGTGCATTGATACCTAGAAACGGGCGCATGACATATTGATTTTTGTCGTTATCCCACACCTTGATCGAATGGATTTGTTGGGTCAGCAAATCAAGGCCAAGCTTATTAGCCGTATAGAGCATCAAAGCTAGCTCATCATCTGAGCAGTCTTTGCCAATCATTCTTTTGACAAGTTCGAGTTGTTCTTGAGTGTTGCCAATATTATCAATAACAGTGTTTTGTTGTAGTGCTGTCATAGGTCAATATCCTCTAAAAGTTCGTTATCATCTTCGCTAATGGCCTCATCAAGAAAGTCGTTTTCAAGCATTTCTTTTTTAAGTTGCTCTCTTTGCTCTTTCTCACTGGCCGCCTTCTCTTTGATCACCCCGAAGCCAGGAAATATCTTAATGATCATAGACTCAGGACATTGAATCGCTGAAAGGGCACCGATTATCCTCGGCGTGACAGTCGGTCCGGGGACCTCATGACCATTGAGGTATAATGACATTGTAGATGGGCGTACTTTGCAGAAATTTGCAAAAGCTGCTTGACTATAACGTCTGCTTTTCAAAAATTGCTTCAACAGGCTATGGTTGAGTCGGTAGATATTTTTCATAGAATTACTCCTTGTTTAACTGAACTCTAATTTTTGCTCTAAGTTTTTCCATTGAATATGGCAGCACCCCACCAGGGTCAAACCTAGTGCCGTCTCCCCTTGCTTCGTCAAAACCGCAGATTTGAGCTGGATCAATATTAAATGCAGTCACAGCCCACATAATAAATGATTCGAAAGTTTCAAGTTGAGCCGCTGACACTGTGTCCCAGTACATGATCGGGAACTGACCAGATTTAGCGGCAATGTTCGCCGGTCTTGGGAAAATGTTGGCAGGGCTAACCCTGTCTCCCGTCTCAGAGCGAAACGTCCTATTGAAACCGGGAACCACAACGCCCCACGATAGCAAGCTAACAATGAGGTGTTTGTTGTTAATGTCGTGGCCACCCCATCTCACCTTACCGCCATGCCGCTGACTTGTGTGATAAGCTGATAGTTGAAACCCCCTTCCCCTGGCATCTATTAGCACATGAGTGCCTTGGCTAGACTCTTTCATATATCTGATAGCCTTTGCTCTACTTCTTTCGAATGTTGCGCGCACCGTTACACCAATTGGTTTGCCGTTGGCAAATTGCTTCCCTTGACCCAGTAGGTCATAGGAAAGAACGGTGAAGTTGCGCGCAGGGTGAGAATCGATCTTCAATTTGCGCTCCAAAAAACAGAAGAGGGGTGGATCAATAACGATCTACTAAAAACGTAGTGTGTGAAATTTAATTTGCCAAGCTTTTTTTTTGGAGTTGCAAAATTGATATCACAAAAAATGACAACTTGTGATTAAGCCCATATTAAAGGGTAAATTGTGACGTTAATCGGCCTCGATTAAAAAGAGTCAACTAAAATTTCTTAGAGAATATTTAAAAAAGATCGTCATGTTCATAAAGAGCGCTCTTTGCGCTTTCACTTTAATCATCGTGGAAAAAAATTTGAGAATGCACGAGAGCGATTGCTGATGAGTGACTTTGGAGTAAGATGCAATATGAAATAAGAAACTCTCAAATACCTTTCTATGAAAGGTAAATGAAAATTCTTACGGTTTGATCAGTTTTGCCTGGTTTAGCGGCAAATTGCGATTTTCGGGTGCTTTGAAAAAAATAGTCGTCGGAAATCATTTCGAAATTCGAAAATTTCTAAACAATTTTAGGGACAGACCTGCGCAATTATTTTTTAGATGTGATTCACTACCTGTTGTAGCGCGGATAAAGGAGGGATCTTCTCTCTCTTGATGCGATCAATCTTAAAATATTTCCCGGTAAGTTGAAACATCGTTGTTTCACAAGGGGACCACTTTACCTAATTAAGGAATCCTTATGTTTAAGAAAGTTCTCATTTTGACGTCAATTTCATTGTCTACTTCCGCTATATGCACAGATAAGGGAAACATAACGGAAGAAATCGTATCCCCTGCTCAGATATATAAAGTAAGTAAGAGCAGAACAGAGTTAGCAACAACTGTGACCCAGGCGACTCACCCGGATACCAATGTTAGTAGCCAACAAGTAGCTATTAGTTCTTTCGCCGCGAAAGGAGGTGCCGTCTTCGGGGTCAGTGGTAAGCATCAAACTTTCGAGGTGGCAGACATAGCAAATGGCTATGGCCAAGCAAATGAGCTGTCAGTTATGGGAGCCTATACTTTTCATGACATACTAACTGTGGGTTTAAGGGGAGAATTTGGCAACTTTCATAAGCATGTATTTGACCTAAGTTCCGTAAGTGAATACCAAGGTTACTATGATGACCGCTCATATAGCAGTTACCAAGTTGGGCTTGCAGTACATCAAAAAGGTTTTGAGCTGGGCCTGACATACAAACCCAAGTATGAACAAAACGGGTTGCTACTCAGGGAAGAAGTGCTCGCACATGGTAGCTTCGCCTTATCTGATAGTTTAGATATTGGTCTTGTTGCTAGGGCTGAGCCTACTTATAAAGGTCAAAAGAAATATGACCTGACGGCCTTCACTGACTATAGGCAAACCGACTCTTTCACTATCCGGCCAGCACTTTCCTACTACAAGGTAGATCCAGACGGAAAAAATACAAGAGCGTATGAAGCTAGCCTTGGTGCATACTACGACATTTCAAATGTAACTCTCGGGGCAAAAGTTTCATACAGGCTATCTGACCCTAACGATGACCTACGTAAATCAGACTTCAAACAATCTTCCGCAATGGCCTCTATTGCGTACAGGCTCTAGCTTTTTTCTTATTTCATCGGGCGGGGCTTCGGCCCTTGCTCATTTCCTTAAAGGGTTCAGATATGGCAGATATAGCTAATAAACCGACACCGATGGAATACGCAGCACAAAGCCTTACTGATATTTATAGGCTTATAGATAACAGTGAAACCATCGACGATTACTTGATCAATAATTTTAAACAGTCAAGCCTTAAGCTAGCAAGCGCTATCGATCGCAGGATTGCACTGTTAAAAAACCTTAAATTTGAACAGGACAAACTCAAAACCATTAAAGGGCAATATGAAAACTATCTAAGAACTGTGCGACGTATTGAGGAAAGTGTTAAGGATTATACGAAGTATATCATGGAAGGTAATCCAAATTTACAGTATCGGGGTGATTTGGGTCGTATAGCTTTACAGCCATCTCAGCCTAAGTTGGTATTAGATTTTTCCCTTGAAAGCCGGACAATTTCAAATTGTATCTCGGACAAAGTACTACTCGATACCAAGATACCTGAAAAATACATCGTTAAGCACATCCACTATGCAATCGATCGTGAAGCAATCAAGACCTATCTCGGTCAAGGTGATGTTAGCCTACCATGGGCACGCCTTGTTAGAGACAAACACATAAGAATTTATCGAGCATAACATCATAGAAAGAAAAGAAGATGATAAAGAAAAAAGCATACGATTTTAGGGAAGTAAAAGGCTATTCGGTAGCAGAATTGGCAGAAAAACTCGATATGTCAGAAGAGAAGCTTTTATCTGTGGTTGACATCAAGCTACTCACCCGTTTCCAAGAACGGGGCTTTGATGTCGTTATCGGCGAAAAGGTCGAGGACTCGATCATAGGTCTTAAGGCGGCTCGAATTATCGGCAAGAAATTCTTTAAGGAAGTAGCTCAGGACTTTATTGATGCCCTAGAAGTTCACCTGATTCTAGAAGCCCACGATGACAAGATTAGAAGGGAATTTAGCCATATCCCTTCTACCTCTGAAGCAGAAAAAAAATCACACTAAGGAGAAAACTATGAGCAAAAACGAATTAAAACCCATCTACGTTGCACCTTCACCAAAAGCCGAGCTTGGCGGGAAAGAAGGACTTTATGCCGATGAGATTGCAATAAGCTTAGGTATTCCCCCTAAGAAGGTTCGGTCTAAGCTTGAGTCCGAGGGATTTCTTGGTCTCTTAAAAGAGTATGATTTTGACACGGTTCGATTTCGGACCCCGAATAAATCCAATAGTATAGAGTTCACAGAATATGCATTAGAGACCATTGCGGCTAAATTTTTTGTTGCCCGATATAATAATAAAATGGGTAACGGCTACCTAATCTATTTGCTCCAACTAGAAGCATTTGTAGAAAAGCAAAAAGGAATGACTTCTAGGTTGGAGTTGTTCTGCCAAACAGACCCTATCTTTGGCCTACATCTGAGTGCAATAAAAGAGAGAAAAAGAGTACTCGAACGCCGTGAGGCTCAAGATCAAAAGCACTATGAAGGCATCGAAGCAATTGTTAATCGCAACCTTCCAAGCACGTCACTGGGATCGTTGACTCGTAATCTAGCTAAGAAGTCTTCTCGAAAAACCGCTGGGAACAGTATAAGCGAAACCATTTCACTTAAGAAATTAAGCCAAGATTATTTCTATGGCTTGGCTCCACATATCATTAATCGGTATCTGAAATCGGTTAACCACGGAAAAAAAGGAAGTATGTGGCTGCGAGAGGGGATTGAATTTGCAGCGCGCCGTTTCTTTAAGGATGTCACTTTTGATCGTCACATTGAAGATCAGAAACTGAATGTTTACTATCACAAACCTATTGGCTTCCACTTCACTACTGCTGACCATGTTGATCCATTACCTATTAGCAACAACTAACCGTCAAAAAAGCAAGGGTAGCAGTGGTTGCTACCCAAGCACTAAAATTGAATACATAAGGATCTCTCTTATGACAAATCTTCAAGTGTTTCAAAAGGAAATTACGACCCAAGGCAAACGACTATTTGTCGATCTTGTCAGAATGGAAGGTGATGAGTTTGTTACCGTATCCCAAGCGGCGACAATGTTTGGTGTGACCTATCGGAACATTCATAAACACCTAAAGAATCACAATTTAACTGGTAGAAAGATAGTAGACCAGTCCATTAATGACTTTAAAGATCAAGGACTTGTGGACAAAAGAGCAAGGGAGGTTGTCCTCCTTGGAAAAGATACAGTCCGTCAATTAGTTAGAGTTATTAATACTCAGCAAGCAAAGGAGGTCTATAACTTGCTATGGGAAGTTGCTGAGCGGGCAGATCATTTTTACCAAAAACAAGCAGCTTCTATTGATCCTTTAGATGTGGTGCTAAATACCATACTAGCCGTGAAGGAGCATAATCGTCGCACCGAATTGGTCCAAGCAGAACACAATAGCCGCATTGAAGCAGTAGAGCAAAAGACAAGCCCCGAAGCCTTGAAAGCTGTCATGGGTGAAGCAATTATAGAGCAATCTAGGTTTCCCCAAGGATGCACCCCCATGGCTGACATTAGGAGGCTCTATTTTTTCGGTATAGCTGAGAAAATGATCCGGGATGTCTTGGATTATCTAAACCACCCTTGGGAGTATTATCGAATCCATATCGAGGATACTAACAGCTATCGGGATGGTCGTGCGTATAGGACTAAAGGCTTAACTGCCGCTTCTGAGCTTTTCCTTGAAGAGGTTAAGCTCTCAAAAATGACAGATACTAACTATATTTACTACCACCAAGGGCTAGGTCGAAATTTCTATAAGCCAAGGCATTCTGGCCCGCTACCGTTGATTGATAAGCAATTAAATCAAATAAGCTGATGTGGCAGCCATATGGTTTTCTATGGCCCCTAATTTCAGGGGCTTACACTGCAAACATGACATTGAATGAATAAGGTTAAAATGATACTTTGTGGAGATTTTATGGGTACTGATAAGGCTAAAGCTGATCAAGACCAGCTCTTTGAAAACTTTATAAGCATAGAGCAACTTGCGGAACTAATCGGTAGGAAACCAAAGACTATTGTGAACTGGTGCCACGAGCGGAAGATACCACATATCAAAGCTGGTAGTCGCACCTTGTTCCTAAGGTCATCGGTGTATGCGTGGCTTGCTTCTTCGGAGGTAAAAAATGTCAAAAAACGTCGATAAAAAAATGGTTTCTAAAGATAAAGCAAGGAGGTCACTCTAATGGCTGTGACTATGAGAACCAGAAAAAGGGATGGTAAAACTGTAAGGTTTTATCATGCTGAGGTTTGGATAAGAGGTAAGAGAGCTACTAGCAAGTCTTTTGATAATCGTGCCGAGGCATACCAGTGGCATGATGACGAAAAGCGGTTAAGGACCATTGGTTTTGCTAATCCTGATATCAAGACCGACTACACGTTAGAAGATCTTGTTACCGAGTATCGAAGAGTTGAAGAACCAACCAAACGACGATCTACTGTTGAAGCAGATGAGTGTCGATGGAAATATTTTCTTGATTCTCCGTTAGCAAACCTACCTGTAACAAATATCAATGCTATGGCTATTGATCATTGGTTTGAATGGCTTCATGATCATGATTGCGTTAAGTCGTATAAAAGAACTTCATTCCTATATGAGCTAGCTTTGTTCAAAACTTTGCTTAATTGGTATCGAGAGAATAAGGAGAATGGCTATGTTGTCCCCTTTCTTCGCCGCCATAAGAAAAGAACTAAGATTCCTGGCAAGGTTAGCTACAGAGGAAAGACTAACGAGTTCTACATGAACGTTGAAGACGTTAAAAGGTGGCTAGAAGTTCTGGAAACAATGAAAAATCCAGTTTATCTAAAGCTTGCCCATCTAATGGTAGGAACAGGTTTTCGTTTGGGTGAAGCTTGTGGTTTGCGTTGGTCGCCATGTATCGATTTTGATAATAGTACTATTACTATAGATCGAACTCTTTCATGGGATCAAAAGACTAAGCGGCCCTACCTTCAAGATGAGGGCGAAGCTAAAAACACTCAGTCCTTAAGAACCATAGCAATGCCTGAAGGTCTTAGGATAATGCTTTTGGAAATGAAGGTAAAAAGTAGGCATCGCCATTTCATCTTTGAACGAGATACGGGTGAGGCACTACATTACTCAACTTTGTATAAGGCTTTTTCTGGATCTATGGAGAAGGCGGGAATCAAGTTTTCTGGCACTCATATCTGTCGGCATACGTTTGCAACTCTGGCCCTTAAGGTCACAGGGGATCTAGCGAAGATCCAAAACGTTCTAGGTCACATTAGCGAAAGGCAAACCAAGCACTACGCTAAAATCGCAATCCTAAACGGCAACGATACGCCTCAACAAGTCTACGGTCTTTTTCAAAATTTAGGTGACTCAAAAAAAGAAACCCCGGTAAGTTTTTAAGTTCTTACCGAGGTCTTCTGGAATATTTTTTCTTGGGTTCTAAGCTCTAATTTCATCCGTCTACCAAACTGTTGAAATCATTGCCTTTCTAGAATCACGTAATAAATCACGTACCAAGTAAAAAATTATTTAATCATCTTCAAGACTTAAGTCTTATTTGGTGGAGGTAAGCGGAGTCGAACCGCTGACCCTCAGAATGCAAATCTGATGCTCTACCAACTGAGCTATACCCCCAAAACTAGGTGAGACGATTAAATGCCCTAATCTCTCTAAAATTGCAAGTCTTTTGGAGCACTTTTTACCTCTTCAGGTTTCTTTCTGCTGCCAATTATTTTACCAATCCTTAATTATCCCATACAATATATAATGACACAGTGCACAAATGGGAGGGTTATTCCATGGGACGCAAATCTTTGATGATAACAATTAGTCTAGCTTTATCGCTTTGCAGCTGCGGTCGGTCTAAGGGCGGTGGGCAAGACTCAGGTGTATCCCTAGGAGAAATTAGGTCCACAGTCGGCCAGGTGTCCCAAGAGTTTCAAATTCCTTCTCGGCTGCTACTTGCCGTGGGGTTCAAGGAGTCGGGACTTTCTGCCCTTCCTTCCAGCAGTATCTATAATGCCGAGCATAGCCTCGGAGTTTCTGTAGGCGAAAGTGCATTTGGTCTGAAGCTGGATGAACTAGGTCTCGAAAATGAAGACAGCAGCTATCAGCTTCCGAGTCAAATTCGTGCCTACGCTAAACTTGTCAGAACTTACATCGACGAAAAGGGTCTAAGTTTAGGTATTAATATCGACAGCCCTGATGAACTATATGACTGGGTATGGCAACTGTCCCTCTTGCACCGTAAAAGCAACAAAAATCGTAAAAATGTACAGATTATTTTCGCTCTCGAACTCATCAACTATCTTAATGAAGGTTATACCTGGCAATCTTCAAAAACAGGAGAGATTGTTCAATTAGCCCCAGCAAATCCAAAAATTCTAACAGAAAACTTTTCCAATCAGATTCAAAAAAACCTAGAACTGGATACTCAAAAAAGTGAGATTTATTCTGTAGACTACATGCAACTGACCTTTGATCAAGGCTCTGGACAACTCAATATACCGAACCACATCCGGGTCATTCATTGTCCATTTTCATTATCTGCCTGCTTGGAAATACAAAGTAAAACCCATAATCAGGAAGATGCTAGATTACAAGCTCACTATGTTATTCCTCCAGATCAAAGCATACTCACAAACCCCATAAAAATTCTGCAACACAGGATTCCTGTACTTGTGACCGATAATTTGGGCAGGGTAGAGCAGATTCGTAACGCCGTTGTCATCATGCTAGTTGGTGACAGCGGTCGCTATGTAGATGGCATTCGTGTGCGGAGTAATCCCCTGTGGTATACTTCCTACCAGTTAAAAAACCTAGGCGAAATCGTCCATGGTATTTGTGAGCTGATGAAATTAGATAACCCTACGGTTAATCTCGATACATGTAAGATTCCTGGGGTTTCCGGTGGAGTTCAATTTATGGAACAAGGTTCATCCGAGAATTATCGCTGGGGCACCATTCCAGATTTTAACAAAAATATCTTTTGGAGTTACATCTATGATCCTGATGAACAAGACGGTTCAGCAGAATTTGATTTCGGTAAGGAAGAACGCCTCTATAATGCCGGAGAGTCTATTGATTTTGATGTAAATTTTATCCGCGGCGCAAGGAAAATAGAAATCGAGCTTCTCGAGAGGTGCGAGAATGGAAAAACAATCTGGACAACCTTAGAAACAAGGTATGTCAGGGATGCAGCCTCTAGCCACATACAAACTCGACTATACCAACAGGGGCCCAATTTCAATGGACAACATTTTTTCCGCGCACTAGTTTATGGAGAAGATAACCGACTGACATCTTGGGCTGTGGTTGATCTATTTTTAAAGGACTATGATCAAGAAAAATATGTTTTTGCAGAATTAGATGCTTGCTCTTAAGGCCAAAGCAGATACTCATTGTTTTCTGGAAAGTCAAGGGGATGCACACCATTCCTGTAAGAAAGTTTTTTCTCTAACTTTAAGTCATAGTAGTCAGCAAAGGTTGAGATACCATCCTCATTGGTAATCTGTAGCACATTAGGATGACGTTGGTTAATGTGTTTAACTGTAAACTCGTCCCCTTCTACAAAATCAGCATTTTTAGAATGCTTTAGAACAACTTCGTCTTTAGGTAGCATATTATGGAGTTTCGGTGGCGGTCGTCGCCGAATAGTTTTTTTAACCCCATCTTGATAATAGGTAACTTTGTAAGGTTTGCGATTAAACTGAATTGCCAAAACAGTTACCTCAATCTAATTTTGGCAATTCTTCGGAATAAATCAGAACAAACTAAAGAAATAGATCCCATTCCACCATTATTCCAGTGGCTTACATTTGCTTAAACCGTGAGGAATGATCAGATGATTTCGCGACCAGCAATATACCCAGTACTTCGGGTATTGCATCCGCAAGTTCTGTTACCAGCTGATTCGAAAAGAGTATTACAGGCAATGCAAGTACGTATTTTGACTTTGATGGGAGAAAGCCCTGCAAGTCTACGCGCATGGTTTTTAAGTTCAATGTCTTTCAAAACGGACGGAGGAAGACGCTTGATCTTATTCGATTTAAAATCATTCTCGATCTCTTGAGACATAGGCCAGAGCCCCTATATTGTTTCTTGAATAATAAAGGCGAGAAACCCGTGCCAATATCTCAAATATTAAGGGAGATGTCAACGACGATTTCAAATTTCATAACTTTTGCTAAGGAACTAGCAGGATAGATAACTTTAGCTTTCTATTTTCGTACACTTAGTTATGCTATTTTCCTATAAAAAAAAAATCAATCTGCAAAATAAAGATAAACTGGCTAATATCATCTCAGATGACCGTTTTTTTTATAATAAGAGTCTCAACTGCAATTTGCATTGCCGAAAACAAGTGAATTTAATCCAATACCTAAATTACCTTAACGCTATTCATGATTTTAAAAAAGACATCGAGCAGGGTCAATTATTCATCTTCACAAGCTAAGCAATGCAACAAGTATTAAAGCAAATTGTTAGTGTGAAAACAAAGGTCAGGATCAGATTTAAATCAGAAATTCCAAAATTTGGGTATTAAATGATCCTAGTTGGTTTGTGTGTGAAATGTATGCGGTAGCCGAATGGATGTGCAGCTGTCCAAATATCGAACATGAATAACTAGATATAGACTTTTTGCAAGTCAAAGAGGCTGTATCTACAAACGAAGATGCGATATCTTCAGAAATACCAAGCTGTAATACGGGAGGAAAACACAAGCATTTGCCAATAACTGGTTGGATTTGCAGTTAAAATCTGGCATTTTGGGTCATTGGATGCGACAGAAAATAGCACAGCAGTTACAAAAATGACACAGAAAGATTAATATCTTTCATTATATCCTAGGGGTTAGCCAATGAGAATTGCCGGAAGAGTTCCTAAAACACTATTTTCCCAAGCAGACATAGCAAAAAGAGTCCGCGATCTAGGAGTTCAAATTTCCCAAGATTACAAAGGTGAGACGCTTATTGTCGTAGGGGTGCTTAAAGGGGCTGTTATCTTTCTGGCAGACCTTATCCGTGCCATAGATACACCACTAGAAATTGAATTTATTGGAGTTTCCAGCTACGAAGGAACCTCTTCCACTGGTCATGTTCAGATCAATCAAGATTTAAGCCGTGATGTGCAAGATACTCATGTCTTATTAGTAGAGGATATTATCGATACAGGTTTAACAATAGATTATCTTATCAACCTGCTACAACTGCGAGGACCAAAGTCGGTAAAAGTATGCTCATTACTAAGTAAACCCGAATCTTACCAAATGAAACATCCCATAGATTATGTTGGCTTTGAGATCAGTAAAGAGTTTGTAATAGGTTATGGGCTTGACCTTGATGGGCGATACCGCGAATTACCTGAAATACTACAGCTTATCGAAGATTAACCTCTAGTACTAGCGATGGCAGGTATCTGCTTGTTGGTATGAAGTTACTATTTTAACTAATAAAAGCCAGGTCCGACCAGTCGATAATATAGGGATGGTTTTCAAAAAGCCGTACCTGCCAGTAATCTTGGTAACTTAACTGATGATGACTCATGAGCCTCTCCAAAGACCCTAACATATGATTCCATAGCCGCTTAGGTGCCACATGAGGACAGTGGGGTTTCAGATATGCAACACAAAATTCATTGATCCAAAATGTCTCCATGGGTGCGATAAGAGGGTGTTGAAGAGTTGATAGGGTTTCCATCGCTCGCATCCACGTAGCGAGCCCAGTTGTAAGACCTCCTTGAAAATCAGGCCTAGAAATAGACAGCACCATAGACCATCCATTTATTTTTACTAAATATGATACAAAATGCCTACCTTTCCCGATTTTTTCCATATTTTCAGGTTGTTTAAGTAAACTATGGACCCTACTGCGATCCAGGCAAACATAGAACCTTCTCCGGTGTTTTTGTATGGGGTCCATGAGTAACACTCCTATGGGAAAGCCCTCTGATCAATCATAGCAAGCTTTCCCCGGAAAAAATACATATCTAAAGAGAAGCCTTAACTGCGAGATTCATTAGAGTAATCTGACTATATGCCTTCTGTCCCTTGGAATACCATCTAGAATTGTTTGCTAACTTGTTTGACATTTGTTATGGCTACATACAGTTCTCCCGTGTTAGGGCTTTCATATGTCCAGTTTAACTAGCGAGTTTAACTGAGGCCTTTGGTGCTTAATAAAGAAGAAAACATGATCCACATGGCATATTAATTGCTTCTTCACTGGTAAGGCTCCCGCCTAAAAAAAGTGAAAGCTGTAAATGTATTTGCAAAAAGTCTGGAGGTCGCGATGCAAACTGATAATAATGAAAACAAGGTGGTCTCGATTTTTGATCGACCACGTACTACGGACGAAAAATCAAAAGCGGATAAAGATGAAGATTTCGATTTTGAAACGATTATAAAAAAGAACGCTGATAATAAATACCGCCAGAACCGCGATCGAGCGAAATCTAACCGTGGTGTAATCCGTTCATACCGCCTAAAACATTAAATAAATGTCAAGGATAGTTTAATATTATTTCCAGTTTCGGAAGACTTGTTTCTATTTGTTGTTCTCTTACTGTTGTTCTCTTACTGTTGTATTTGCTGTTGCTGTTCTGGAGTTGAGTTGTTATGGAAAAAAATGTTGTTGATTTTAAAACCTTTCGTGAAAAAAAAGAAACTGAAAAAGAAATTGCCAGAGGTCGTGTTCCACTACATGTCAGCCATTTGACGGGCCGTGTAACTGGTAGCCCTCACTTCAAGCGCCCTCAAGCCGATGATTTTGGAGATCGCATGCAAAGGATTAAAGCAAGCCTCGAAAAAATCAACAAATTGATGGCCGACCTAAAAAAATCTTCCAGAGATCAAGACATCCGAAATTGAACTATGAAGGCCCTCGGGGCCTTCAGCCTCATCAGAAACTCCACCTAACTCTGCAAGCATCTATATTCACATTAGTTTTTTGTACTTCCTGGCACCCTGATACTGGTGAAAAGCAAATCCAGTTCGCATTATTTACGCTTAAGAGCTAAAGACTAATATAAAAACAATAATTCAAATCTCAGACCTTCTTCATGCTTCTACAAATCCATTGCGAATTGCATAGCGGGCGAGTTCTATTTGCGATCTCATACTTAGTTTATTCATAATATTTGCTTTGTGACGATCAACGGTTTTCACACTAATATGTAGATCTCGAGCTATCTCTTTTGCTGTCATTGCCTGTGCCACACAACAAAGTACATCAACCTCGCGTGGGCTCAAAGGATGTTCCATACGGTTGTTAACACCCTCACGTTGTTTGCTAACTAAGTTACGTGAGGAACTGTTATTCGGGAAACAGGAGTTATTAACCATAACGTTACGAATACAATCGAGGATAGCATCCATGTCATCAAAAGAAGATACCAAACCCTTAGCTCCGACTCTTTCCGCCTGTCTTTTATGCTCGGGCAATGGCAAGGCACTCGTCAGGATAAGCTTCAGCCCAGGCTTACTTTCTTTAGAATCATTTGCTATTTGATAGATCGAACCGAGAATTTGCAGGTCTAACATCAAGATGTCAGGTTGCAGCTTCTGAACTAATTCACGAACACTTAATGATGAAGGGCCAGAAGCCACAACCCTGAGGTCTTCTGCTTTATCCAAAACAGCATTGAGTCCTTCTCTTATGATTGGATGATCGTTCAAAATGAGAATTGATGTAGTCGTCATGGTTCGCCACTCTCAATTAAATTAAAGTTAAACTTCCCTGTCACATAGACTTTAGCTATAATTAAGCACAAAACTCCCCGGTGAGAAAAAATCCATAACTACAAATGCACCAAATGCAGTGATTTGGGCTTCATAGCTAAAAAGAAATCTCACGATTCCAACTTCGTGCGTTTATAACCTTAAAGGTACTAGATAAAGGATGTATATGCATTGTAAACAATGTAAACAAAAAGAGTGGTTAATTTTTGTTAACTTAGATTGTCCTGATAACAATTTTGATCAAATTGTAATTTTCCAGAAAAGTATAGAACTTATATAATGCATAGATTTATATAGAAACAAAAGGGAGTTTTTTCCTTAATATTATTTATTTAGTGAAATCTCTCCCGTCACGAAAGCCAAGAAATATTAGGCTATCTTTACTGCAGCAATGTTGACTGGGATAACAAATCTTGATAACTCGTATCCCATATTTAGAAAAAATTAATTGCTTCTTTCGCTAATTTTTGGATTTCCTGCTTGATTTTTTTCTGGTTCCCCCTCTGATTCCTGAACTTTTTTCTTAGATGCACGAGGTGGAAACTCAAATCGAAAGCCAACTCCGTCATTTTCCATGACAAGCTTAGCTGCAAATTTACGGCCTCTTTTGGAAATAAACCCCGCTAAAATAGGCGTTTCGCCATCATTAAGGTAAGCTTGGACTTCCTCCCGCTTGATTTCGCGCTTGCAAAGCATGCGAGGGAATTTAAATCCACCGGGGTTTTTTTCTCCCTGTTTCAACCCTTCAGCACGAGCGCTGCAAATAAAAGCTGTTTCAGTCTCAATAACCAAGTCATTGTCTTCACATTTTAATGGACAGGTACCTAAAGGTTCAGCGTTGACTTCGAATATTTCATCAGGGTTAGGTTCCGCTTCGGAGGTGTTTTTGCGAACAACAGAGCCATTTTCCAATGTCAAAATAGCCTTATACTCCTTGCCTGAAGCATTTTTAAACCCATCAAGCTCAGTAGTAACCCCCTTTTCGATAAGATCCTTGACTACCTGCTTATTGATGTAGCGACCATTATTATCCTTCCATATCAAAAAGTCGCACTCTTTCTTTCCAGAACGCTTTGTACTTTCCGTGCAACCATAAAACCATGCACGCTCGAACAAATCACGCTTGCACTTGGGGCACTTTCCTAGGCTTTCTACATCGGGATATATGGATTCCCAGTCGAAGTCACGGGTCGCAGATACAACTTCTTCTGTGTAGCGAGCTATCTCGGTCATGAAATCAATATTTGTGCGATTCCCCTTTTCAACTTCATTGAGGTGCAGCTCCAGTTGCGCTGTCAACTCAGCAGAGGTAAGCCTTGCGGCGTTGATACGATTTAGCACATCAATAAGTCTAATCCCTTTGGGGGTCGGTCTTAACCTAGCATCTACATACTCTCGTGCTTTCAAGTTCTCAATGATGTCAGCTCGTGTGGCGGCCGTACCAAGCCCTTCTGCCGTATTTAGAGCTGAAGCTAGTGCAGCATCATCAACCTGGCGACCAGCGTGCTCCATTAAGGAAAGCAAGCCAGCTTCAGATATTCGGGAGGGCGGTTTCGTGGCAAAATCCTGAATCTTGGCCTCTTTATTACTCACAGTCACCCCTTCTACCTTATTTTTTCCAGGAGTAAGGGGGGTAAAAGCCTCTTCACTAGTACCCACTGTTTTACCAAACACAGCCTCCCATCCAGCATCTTTTAGTACTTTGGGTGGTTTACTTTTAAAAAAATAGCCTTTGGCTTCTGTGATACGTTCTACATCTTCATAGACAGAGGGGGGATAAAAAGCTGCCATGAATTGTCGCGACACTAAATCATACAACTTGGCATCGTCCCCTTCTAAATCTTTCCATTCTCCGGTGGGGATGATTGCAAAGTGATCGGTAACGCCAGCATCGTCAAATATTTTGTCCTGATTTAAAAGTCCCTTTTTCTGAAGATACTTAGCGTGGGGACCGAATTCCTTAGTCAAAGAGAATATCCCCAAGACCCGGCTCACCTCTTCTTTATAATCGTTTGGTAGATTTTTAGATGACGTTCTCGGGTAAGTTAAAACCTTATGGGTCTCATAGCATCTTTGAGCAGCCTTAAGCGTTCGTGTCGCCGACCATCCAAACCTCGTATTCGCCGTACGCTGTAACGAGGTTAAGTCAAACAGCGGAGGAGCTTTCCGTGGTGAG
>JBNKNM010000102.1:0-18927 GCA_050293845.1 Pseudobacteriovorax sp.
TAGAGGAAATTGCGGATGGAAATTATGAATTTAGAACATCACTTCGAAAGGGAGATGAGCTAGAAGAAGTGGCCAGAGCATTAAATCGTGTTTCAGAATTACTTGAAAAAGAACATAAAGATTCTCTTTAGGCACTATATTTCTTACTCCGAAACCAATCAGCAACTTCAAGGTAATAATCACCACAATCATCGCGATGGACATACAGAACATAGATAGTATCATTACTTCTATCATTACGGATATGGGGAGAAAACTTGTATTGCTTGACTCGTCCATCTAAATAACCAGGGATATATCTTTGAAGCTCTTTGTAGACTTTAGGGTGTATAAGTATAGCATGATAGCCTCCCTTCACCTTCGCTTTGAGGTCAGATATTCCCTTGCGCGCTTCAAGATATGTTTCAGCAAAGGAAATAGATTCACCTTCTATTTCATAATTGCTTAATTCTCCAGAAAAAATTCCTTTTCCTTCACCATAGGTGAGTGAAGAGATTAGTACCAAATTATCGACTCCCATTTGTTCCACCACAATTTGCTTGAATATATTAAGCTGCTTAAAGACTGTACCCAGTACAAATTGACCTTTATTTTCATTTTTAGGAAGAGGGAATGGGTATTCATATGTCACTGAATAATTGTCCTGTCCTGATTTGGCTATGTAACCTGGACCTCTTACTTCGAAAACATCATGGCCTTCTGAAAGCCGGGACATTGGTATATATTTAAACTCATATTGAGCTCTCATAATATTTTGAATTTTGGCGAGATATGTATCAAATATTTCATGTTTCCTGGTTATCAATATGTCGTCAGGAGATTGTAGAATAAACTTACTTGTCCAAAATTTTACCCTATGTATTGGCATAGTTTCACGGTAACTAAGACCTTTTAAAATGAGATCAATTTGATGTGGTAGGCATTTATCAGTCAATTCTCCGTGAAGATGCCGGTATTTTCTAGAACTTTCTTGTCGCTCTCTATCAACAGTTTGCCTGTAGAGATAATCTTTATACATGCGATCTTCAGATATAATGAAAATCATCATCCCTGCGAAATATCCAGCAACATAGTGTGGGTACATAAATGAGACTAATTCATAGTTATATATAGTTAGACATAGTATAGAGGCAATTGTAACTAGTGTATTTCTTACTACACCAGAAGTTCTCTTGCGAAAACAAATAGCAAAACAAATCATCTGTGCATATTGTAATGGTGATGTTGAAAGCTTAAAGTTGATCATATCAGCGCGTATTACTAAAAAAGTAGCGCCCAATACACCGGTTATGCTGACAATGTCTGCAAGTGTTCGGTAGTAGCGAAATGTTTTGTAATTTGAACTGAGGAACATAACAAGTGTTATAGCCATAACCAGTATCGTTGGGATATATACAAAGGAAGACATAATATCGATGCGTGCATTAAGTATCGAAATGATGATTAAACCCACTAATCCTAGCAAAGAAATCCAAAACATGGATTTCTTTGCATGCTGACAGAGGACATCGCTGTAATGTTCGATTTCTTTGTTAATGCTCATTCAATAAAGCTACTGCAATTATTAACAGATTTGCCAATCTACCTATCGGTGAAAAAATTTGTTTCTCGCAGCATTTACCCTAAAAATAAGATCGCAAATAGAGTGGCAAATCTAACAAGCTGTTTCTATGGTAGAAATACAATCTATAGTTTTAACAAAAAAAGCTACCTTGGTGCAAAGGCGGCCTCAATATTTGCATTTTTACGCGATGATTTTTTTAGAAAACGATAATAACGAATAAAAAACTCCTTATAACATAGAATTTTAACCATCCGCAATCTTAGAGGGCTCGTATAGTATACTGAAGCTTTTCTTCCAGGGTATTTCGGGACCTCTCCTGAGAACAGCTTGCCACAGGCAATACGTTCGTAAAGAGAAACTAAATAATGTCGTTGATTGTCCACAGCAAAGGTAACGTACTCTATACTTTGGTAGTTGCATGCGAAGCGACAAACTTCACACCAAAAACGAATCATCTCCCCATAAGACTGATGAAGTTCCCCCTTCGCCCAAACCAGATTTACTTCGAGGCAAAAGCTCATAGGTACCTTTTCAAAAATCTTGTTGGCTTTGGGTAGTACCTGAGGCCACGCCATGTCTTTTCCTATGGCAAAAGCAAAACCACCTAATAATTCATCATTAATAAAAGCCCCAAACACATCACATTCATAAATGTAGAGTTCTGGCACATTCATGTTAGCTCTATTATTATACTCTCTTAGAAACTCCCGCCGAGCCGATAAAGAATCAAGCTTACGTATTTCCATGTCTTTCCCCTATACAAGTGTCAAGTCCTTATTCCCTTATTAGTTGCGGAAAAGCAACGTTGGGACCATAGGTAAAGCACTAGAAATACGTGCTAATTTATGAATATAACATTGACAGTGTCTGATAAATAGACACAGGCGACCAGTAGTTTTACAAATCTGTAAGACTTGATTTATAAAACCTTAGAACGGCAGGTTTTTTTTTTGGCATCTCTTTTGAGGTCAATTCGTTACAAAGTTTGCTAATCCTCCCATTTTTTGAAACGAGTTTTCATATTTGTTTTTAAGGATCGAATTCCTACTTTTTGTAGAGCATAAAGTATACCAACCTGTAATGGCCATAGAATGAAATTGTGAACATCGATAAAAGCACTTTTTTCAGTATATTTGAAACTATAGTTTCAAATATACTGAAAAAATAAGTTTTTATGCATATTTATATCAGATGAATATGATGTGATCCTAATTATGACTGTGAGAAGTTTATCATCCGAAAGTCGTTTGTCAACTTCAATACTTTAGATTCCATTAATGGAAAATAAGACCTATTTTAAAAGGGTATTTACTTCGTTAAAAGATTGAAGGCTTAATTCCTTAAGAAATTTTAAGTTTGATTTATCAAAATATTTGTTTGTGTATTTACAGGCTCATCTTGCTACAAATTCGAAAAAATATGATTGTTATTATTCTGTTATCGGGTTACTCAATGGTGCATGGAGGAATGGATGACACCAAATCGGGAAACAGTAGCCATTAACAGTGAGTTAGTAAACACGTTAATCTCTAGGAAGGGGATTAAGAAGGAATGGCTAGCCGCGACTCTAGGTATATCAAGAATTACCTTAAGCAGATGGGTCAATGGGCATGTAAAAACAATCAAATATCGACATCTTCAAAAACTATCGGAGTGCCTTGAATGCTCTGTGCATCAGTTGATTTTAAAGGAGGAGAGAGGTTTTGATCTGCTGGAGAAGAACACTAAATTCTTTAATCAGACAAACGTTCAAAATAGCTTAGCCTTGCTGGGGGATAGTGATTTAAATAGCAAGGTTATTGACCAATCAATGGCAAGCCAAGTTTCTGTTGTTTTACGTTCTCTAGATATTGCAAGCAAACTGATACATTTAGGTTATTTAGAGCAAGCCGAGCTATTTTATCATCATGGGAGCACCATAGCGGAAAGGCTTGAGGATAAAAAATGTATCGAAAAGGCCTGCATCGTTAATCTACAGTTAAGGCTAATTGACGAGACACCGCAGCGGCTAAAAAAGTTTCTCATCCGTGAGCTAGAAACTCAATTAGTGCATAGAGAGTATTTTGTAGCTCTTCAGATAGCAACTATCGGTTTTTGGAGGTCCATTGGAGATTTTTATACCGCTAAACAAGAGTATGCTAGCTGTGTTAATCAGTTAAGAGAAAGGGGCCAGGAAGCTCAGGAGGAGTTTGTGCGTCTAGAAGGCCTTTTATTGTTTGCAGAACTTTCCTACTGGACGGGAGTAGGAAGGATCATTGCCCATAGTTCTAAATTGCTTGATACTATGCAGAACCCAGAGCTTTGGAAGGCCATAGGGCTTATTTGGAAGCTGCGCAGTGCGGGAGCCGATCAAGTCGCCATACTTGTAAAACAGCTCAGGGAGTTGAATACCAAACACTTCGCCATAGTAAAGTTTGCTATCGAATGCCTTTTTATAAGTAGTCATATTAGTATCTTACAGGAAATTTGGCCATATCTTTCCCCTGTCAAGGGAGTGGGTCGACTACAAATGCTCGAAATTGAACTTATGGATCTATATATTAATGGGGCGCGAGATGAAATAAAAAGAGAAAGAGCGAACTTTGTAATTTCTCAAGTCAGGGCTCTTGGTTTACCCAAGCGATTACCATTATTAAAGGAAAGATTTTCTGACATCTTGGTTTAAGAAGTATGGATTCGGTGATAAAATAGGGTTACGGAGAATGCTATGAATTCTTACAAGTCCCCTAAGCTAAGTTTTTTTCGCCGGAAGTTTTTGATTAACCGAGAGTTTCAGTTCTGGTTTATCATGTGCTTTGTGAGTGTGGCTATTGCAGTTATCGTAGCTGTGTTTCTAGCTTCGGAATATTTTTTTTGGTATTTTACAGAACAAGGAAGAGCTGCGGGATTAATGGAGGGGGATATTTTTTTCTCTTTTCTTGATCGTCAACGTTTAGCTATGACTCAAGTCCTATTCGTCCTATCAAGTTTCTTTTTTATCAGTTTATCAATGCTCGGGTTATTATTTAGTCATCGTATCGCAGGCCCTTTATATAGATTAGAAAGACATATGAGAGCTGTAGCTAGGGGAGATATTGCTTCACCAATAAGGTTTCGTAGTAAGGATTTCTTCAAGGAGCTTTCCAAGGCTTATAATGAACAATATGATTATTTGAAGTATGGATTGGAACCACCTTCTGTAACGTCTAAAGATGATACTCCCAAGTAGTTAGCTAGATTAATAATATTGGACTTTTATTTCTACGCGGCGATTGTGTTCTCTTCCGATTGCAGTGTTATTTGATTCTGCAGGTCTTTGATCTCCATAAGAAATGGTGTCTAGCATCATAGCAGGAAAGCCAGCATTTTCCTTTATAATTTTTGCTGTCTCCCCTGCTCGTAATGCCCCAAGCAAATTGTTATTGAACTGATGCGACTTTCTACTATCTGTGTGCCCTTCAATCAGTAACGGACGATTGATTTTTTGTAATATACGACATAAGCGGATCAAGCGTTTGCGACCCTCTCTCGTATAGCGATAACTATTAGACGCGAAGAAATGAGCCCCTATTAGCTTGATGGTGAAGCCTTTTTCATGAACCTCAGTAATCATCGATTGTCTAAGTTTTTGATTGAACTGATTATTCTTGTGGGCAATTTTAGTGATAAGGTTTTCAACTAGATTTTTGTCACGGTCAATAGCAATATGAGGATCTTCTTTTATGAGATATTGTTTGGGACCTGGGATTTCCTTTTTTTGCCCACGAAAAGCTTTGAAAATGAAACTACCTTTTGCAATATCACCAACCTCTTGATCTATATCAATGGTTTCGGGAATTTCTCTGAATGCCTCACGAATGGCAGCTGTTGCCCCTAGGACACGATTAGTCTTTCCTTCTTGAATCGTTCCATAGAGAACAACGAATGCAGCAAAAAGTAGAGTCATGAGATCAGCATAACTAACAATCCAGCCTGATTTCTCTCCTGATTCATCTTCCTCTTCCATCAATAGCCCTCTCGAAATATTTAACTTTTATCTCAACACGGTTATTTTTTAAAGATTCCTTACGGTCGATTGGTCGCATATTGCCGTACCCTGCAATAAATAAACGCTTTTTATCTATTCCACTATCAATAAAAATGCTGCGAGTGGCCGATGCTCTCAAAGCACTCAGCTCAAGTGGTGTATAGGAGCCAAGATTTCGTACTTCGCTGTGACCATCGATGTATATTTTTAATCGATTTTTCTTCATTTTTTCCGCAATCATTTTTATAAGCTTTGTTCCTTCGTTTGTTGGAGTGGTCTTACCTCTGGGGAAAAACACTTTGTCGATTAGTTTAAGATGAAAACCATATTCGTCGCTATCAAATTGAGTAGCATTTCTTAAACTACGAGAGAGACCATCACCTTGGACTAGGTTTTTGATCTCCATTTCTAGCTCTTGCAATTCCCTTGTTTTATCAGGAAGGATATTTTGCTGACGGTTAAATTTTTTGATCGCTGGGTTTATAGTGGAATCTCTAATAGCTTTTTCAAAGGATAATTTTCCTTGAAAACGTTCTGCTCTTCTGATTTTTTCTGGAATTTCATCAGGAATCTCTATAAATGCCTCTCGAATTGATGAAGTTATCCCAAGAATTTCTTGAGATTTTCCTTGAGGGGTAATACCGTAAAGAACGACAAAGGCGGCAAATAATAGTGTCATGAGATCGGCATAGCTTACGATCCAACCTGAACCTTGTTCTTCCTCCTCTTCTTCACCTAAGTGTGAACTCATTTCCCTTCCAGCTTACATGTTTTTACACTAAGAATTTTTCTTGGTATCGATTCTGTATATTTTAAAGTTGAATAACGAAAAGGTACACCATTCAGCTTCTCAACCATATCGGGTTTTGCTGTGAAAAAGCACCTTTGACGACCTAATTTAAAGTTTGCAACGCAAAGGCTGACCCAGCCAGGTTCCATCATCTCATTAGCCTCGGGATTGGGAACTATATACCACTCACACTTTGTTTTTCTTTCGGGGTCACACCCTGTGAGGTAGCACCCAATAGCAAAGGAAATGGTAAAGCTACTGGCAAGAAACCGTAGTGATCTGTTACGAATCATTTTGTTACTCATTTTGAGACGCGGTATCGAGATGAGCACTCAATCTTTCGCGAATAAGCTTCGGATTGATACCTGTTAGAATCCCAAGAACCCCTGTTTTAATGATTTCTCCATTACGCATGTATTCTCCCATGCGGTATTTCAATTTTTTACCCAGGGGTATAAAAACTAAGTTTGCTAAAAGAGATCCGTAAAGGGTTGTCACCAGTGCCACGGCCAAACCAGGGCCGATTTTGGTGGGGTCGGACAGATTTGCCATAATGACAATTAGACCTATTACAGTACCAATCATGCCAAAAGCGGGAGCTGCTTCTCCCATATCTTCAAAAATCCCTCGGCCATCAGTTAATCTTTTTTTCATAATTCGTAGGTCATCACCTAAAATTTGATCAATCAACTCTGGGTCTGCTCCATCGACAGCGAGCCTTATCCCTTTTGCTAGCAAGGGATTCTCAATGATTTCCTTTTCTAGGGAAAGTATGGACTCTTTACGGGCTTTATTGGCAAGATCGATGATTTGCTCGATGAGCTGCTCAGGAGGCTCCACAGGGCTAATCACCGTTGTCATCGCTGCTTTAACCCCGTCGGTAGCAGCGCTAAGGGGCCAGCGCATTATAGATGAGCAAACAGACCCCCCTACAACAACTATGACACTTAAAAGGTCCCAATACATAATCAAACTGCCAGACATGATCATAACCACTATAATAGTGATGCCACCAACGACGCCTCCTAGTATAGTTGCAAGATCCATATCCCCCCCTTAGTCTGATCCGATCCATAATTAACTGGAAGCTGAAAAATTGATTCAGGACAGTAAAGAAGGAGTCAGGATAACTTTTCACATCCGGTTAAATCAGCCCACTAGGTACTCTGATCGTAACACATATGAAATAGGGAGTTGGGGCAAATATTTCCTAAGCTCAAGAAGCCAGATCAGGTGTAAATCGTATGAGTTCGGGGGACATAGCTTGGTCGCAGCTGTAAAAGTCTCTTCTAGAGATGAAGCGAAAGTTCAGCTAATGTCCTCTAGTTGAATTGATGATTTTAGAAAATCCCTTCCTTTAGGTGGATGCGGCTCACCAAAGTACTTCTAGTAGGAAGTACTTTTTGCATCCTGTATATTTAATTTAATCCAGCAGTGGTGAGCTTACAGCCAAAAATAAAATATTGTGCTCATTTTCAATGGGGTCATTCTCAACTAAAAAATCAAAGTCTTGAAGAAGGGCTTTTAGTAGCTTCAATTCCTTTTGGATATCCATACCTAATAGGTTCTTGCCTTGAATCATAAGACAGAGGTCAATAGGTTTAATCATTGTCATATTATAACTTTGAAAAGTCCTTCGTAACTCTAAACCCCATTGGAAACCTAAAAAAGGAAACATTTCAATTAGTTTGGCAAAGCTATAGAGAAAAGCGGCCCGGTTTTCCTGCATTCCATAAATTTGTTGGGTATGATCCATGAGTTGATTTGTGAGATATCGGCGTAGCTCAGAAAATTCACCATCAATATTGCAATGTTGGGCAAGATATAGACCTTGTAGCGAGGTGAAAAGCTTTGTGTCATCGGATGGCCATCGATGTTCGTTGTAATGGTATCTAAGCAGACTAAAAAGTTTGTTTAATTCATTCTGATACTTAGTATGATGATGAGGATTGAAGTCTAGAAGAAGTGTTAAAATTGTAGCTATTTTACCCATACAAGATTCATGTTTTAAGCAGTGCTCCAGTTTGGGTACCATGAGTTTCTGAAAGCGATAGCTGGTCTGATGGCTAATAATTTCAAGGGCTAACAGATTACTTTGGCTCCCCAGAAAAACCGACTCATTAATACGATCAAGAGTTCGAAAGCTCTTATAGTGAAACTGTTCCTCATTGGATTCCCAGTCAATAGCATGGCCTTTCATGGCACTTCCTCCACTCGTTACTCCTAGATTGTGCCTTCTAGGGTTTTGAATATTCGGTAATCCTATATAAATCTGTAATTGAAGGTTCCAACACCGTCAATAATAAAATGCTTTCCGAGTTCCAAACAATAGCTTACCAATAGGTAACAAAGTTGATCCAGTTAATATAATGCTACACTGGTTTTTTAGATACTAGTAGTTACAACCACTTGTATCGTAGCTGTTTCAGGGAGATCTTTAGTGATGGTAATAACATGACCCTTTCGAATGAAATCTTGAAAGGGCTTATCATCAACAAATAGAGCCCAATGAGCTTGATCTGGGTTATTAATCCCATCAAAATTAAAGCTTTTATTTTCCTTGATTACATAATTATAAGAGGCAGAAATTATTTCGTCATAGCTTAATGAGCATTCTGTTTGTATTACATTGTTAATCAAAATAAACTGGCTGGCCGTACAAGTATTATTGCTTGTGCTGACATAGAGACTGCCTGCAACCGGTTGTTGAGGAAGTGTAAATTGTTGAACCTCATCGCGAAAATCCCGGTAACTAACTTCGACAGCTTGGTTTTCACTAAAATTCTCTAATGAAAATTTAAAGAACCCATCCTCTGCATAAACAGGTATTTCTTCACCAATTTCATTGATTTCAGCGCGAAGTTCGAAAAAACTTCCTTTGGTTTCTTCGATTATGGGGTAGGACAATCGTGGGGATCCTACAGCCAAATATATGACATTAAATATCTGACCATCTTGGGGTGGTCTTTTAAAGGTCAAGGTCGTGTCGGCTGCTGAGTAACTTGCTTGTAGGCTTTGGCCATTGTTGCTTAGAACTCTGATATCGTGCAACTCTCTGGAATCTTCTAGGTGAAACTTATGGGGTAGGTCACCGAATTTTTTGTAAATGATAGATATCCTAGCATTTTCAGGGGGGATCTTGCGGAATACCAAGTTTCTTTGTTGAACCATGTAGTCTTCTGTGGGAAAGGCTGTACCATTGACATTGATACTTATAGTATCAATGTCAGGAGTCACTTCAAGAGGAACGTGATTCACCAAAGTATTGGGACCAAATCGATAATTGACTTTGATGACAGCATTTTCAGGAGGAGCTTCCATGAAGTATATGGATTTATTATGGACTTGATAGGTTCCTTCATATAGCTGGCCGTTTATTGTAACAACCATAGTATTGGCTAGTGGCTGGTGGGTTAGGGGAAACTGAACCTTCATGGTGTTAAACAGGTCTCGCGAGATCTTATGGAAGGTGGACTCATAACTCGCATCACAAATGGAACCGCTAGTACCATCGCTTAGCCTAACAAGTTCATGGTAAAGGTAAGCGGGACGGAAAGCAGAAGGACAGTTCGCGGTAGAGTCGCCAGGGTTCCAATAAATCCCATAGACTCTGGCATCTTCTCCTAAGTTGCGTAGCTGATTTAAGTGCTCGCGAATATAATCAATTCCTGCGCTATCCTCATAACCTCCAGCGCAAAGGCTACCGTCGCTGCAGTTGTCTTCATCGCTCACTACTAGGATTCCCAGGTTGGAGTTGCTGCGGAGCCATGAGGTTGAGCAGTTTAAGGCATTCGCTATTTGGGCGAATCCGCTTTCATTCCCAGATCCATTAACTCCAATGTCTAAAATGACGTTGGAAAAAGTCGCTTCGGGATTGTTATCACCCTTTTTGATTATTTTTGTTAAGCAACCATCCTTAGGATCGGTCGTGGTGATAGCAATGTGCCAGTCACTTTGATTTATTTTACCAAGTAAATTAGGAAGTTGCGTGGAGAGTTTGTGTTGCTCTTCTGCCATGGAGCTAGAGTTATCAATCACAAGCAAGATATCAATGATGCCATAGTTGCGTTGAAAAAAAACCTCTTCGATCTCAGTTCCCAGAGAACCTTGGACGAGGTCTTGCCGGTGCTCAGGTCTCGTGATTTGCTGGAACTGCTTTGTTATTTGCTCACTATCCCGGCTAAACTTTATGGTCTGCTTAGTAATGCGATAGTCTGGAGTGAATTCGCTAGTAGCCTGTGATTGTTCTGTAGCTTTAAATGACTTAATAATTTTAATAGGTTTTTGCATGGATTGATCTAAATTACTTACACCAGGAGAGTTTACTCTATAATCCGCATATTCCACATAACAAGAAGCTATAGAAAGAACAAAAAGGATAGCAATAACATAGATCCTAGGCATTAGAATTCCTCCTCAGTGATGCTCCCAAGGGCAACACTCGGAAGAGAAAGCTTTTGTTTGATTTTTTTCCATAAAAGCAGTTCTAATAGCTTGATTTTAACTAATAAAATAATTTAGCCTCTGTTAATGCGATTCTGGTTTGATTGGATTTCAGGAATGCAAATACGTTAAGAGTCTATGGCTTCAGGAAAGTAAATATAAACTTGCTTTTTATGAAATATAACAGTTATGTCAATAAGGCGTTGATTGCGATCTCATGCAAAAAAGTGCCTCCCACAAAATAGGAAGCTATTTTTCGCAAGTGAGATCATGAGGAAAAGCTTACTGGATGCTGCTTTCCAATTGCTCTAAGTAGCTGTCGTAGCTCATTTCATGGAAAGTCGTACCATTATTGGATATCTCGATGAGCCGGTTCGAAACGGTACGCGCGACTTCTTGATCGTGAGTACTAAATAGGACAGTTCCTTTGTAATCAATAAGTCCGTTATTTAGAGCTGTAATGGACTCTAAATCGAGATGGTTGGTGGGATCATCTAAGATTAAGACATTAGTATTGGCGAGCATCATCTTGGCGAGCATACAACGCACTTTTTCGCCACCGGAAAGAACTTCCGCATGTTTTTTAGTATCCTCTCCAGAGAATAGCATACGCCCGAGAAAACTGCGGATAAAGTTTTCTGATTGATCGTCTGAATACTGACGTAACCAATCGATCAAATTAAGCTTACAATCAGCAAAAAAGTGATTAAAATCTTTTGGGAAAAATGACTGGCTTGTTGTGACTCCCCATCTAAATTCACCGCTATCGGCTTCTAGCTCACCCATTAATATTTTAAAGAGCACCGTAATAGCCTGTTCATTGTCCGCAAGGAATAAAGCTTTGTCTTGCTTTTGTATTTCGAAGCTAATGTCCTTTAGTACTTGCTCACCGTCCACCATTTTTGAAATATTCTTTACTTCTAGGAGGATGTCTCCTGCTTCACGCTCCTGATCGAATTTTACGTAGGGGTATTTCCTTGAAGATATTGGCATATCTTCAAGAGTAAGTTTTTCAAGTTGCTTGCGTCTAGCTGTCGCTTGCTTAGATTTTGCGGCATTAGCGCTAAATCGGCTTATAAATGCTTCGAGCTCCTTAGCTTTGTCCTCTTTTTTCTTATTTTCGTTGGCGCGTAACTGCTGAGCTAGCTCCGAAGATTGTTTCCAAAAATCATAGTTACCCACATAGAGGGAAACTTTACCAAAATCGATGTCTACCATGTGCGTACAAACCTTGTTAAGAAAGTGACGATCATGGGATACAACGATGACTGTATTTTCATAGTTCAATAAGAAGTGCTCCAACCAAGTGATGGCACGGGCATCAAGGTGGTTGGTCGGCTCATCCAAGAGCAATACATCTGGTTTGCCGAACAGGGCTTGTGCTAGGAGAACTTTAACCTTTTCACTATGCTTGAGATCTTTCATGAGTTTATGGTGAAGCGACTCTACAACTCCAATACCGCTCAGTAGCGATGCTGCATTGGACTCTGCTTCCCAACCGTCCATTTCTGCAAACTCAGCCTCGAGTTCGGCAGCACGCACTCCGTCTGCATCGCTAAAATCAGACTTAGCGTAAAGGGCATCTTTTTCTTTAATGACTGTCATCAGTCTTTCATTACCAAGCATGACTGTTTGCAATACCTGATCATTTTCATATTGGAAATGATCTTGTTTGAGAAATGATAATCGCAGTTTAGGTGCAATATGAATGGACCCAGAAGTGGGCTCGATTTCTCCTGACAGGATATTTAGAAATGTGGACTTTCCTGCGCCGTTAGCCCCTATAACTCCGTAGCAATTACCGGGTGTAAACTTGATGTTTACATCTTCAAATAACTTTTTGGTACTAAAAATAAGTGAGACATCTTGGATGCTTAGCATTTATACACAGTCCTATGGTAAATCTTCAAAGGCTGAAAGCATACAGGAAGCAGTCAAAAATGTATATAACCTTGTTAGAAGGAGCTTTTACTCCAGAGAATAGATACTGATACTGATGTAAAATTATTGCCTCTTTGTTTAGAACTGGGTTTCAACTTTAATAAGTATATCCCAAGAATCTGGATAACTTTTGGGAGCGAGATCAAGATTTAAAACATATGAGTGACCAGGGAAATCGGATCGGGATGATCCCTGCTGGGGTAGAACAATTCTTTTTGTTATCGTGTATTCTGGAGTTAGTAAGGCATCGAGTGAGCTGATGGCCCAAAGTCCTAAAAATCCTCCAATAGCTAATTGCTGGTAAGTTTTTTGTTTTTTACGGTAAGCACTACCTTCCGCAGCTATAATTGCTTTAACGTCATCCTCTAAGTTTGTAGCCATTGCTGCTTTTTCGCGAGATTTAGAGTTATCAATTTTATTATTGATATAAAAAAAGTAGCTAAACGCAGATAATTGCAGGGTTCCCGATAGAGCGCCATAAAAGTATTGTCTATGCATAAACTGACCTGAGCCAAATGGTAAAAAAGCGTAGATTTTCTCCCTAGTGGTTAAAGGGCGTCTCTTTTTTACAATCCTATATCTTTTCTTTTTATTCTTCTTACTCTGACCTGTGTCGGCCTGTGATTCGTTGGGTATTTGACTGGATACTCGCATCGCTTTTATGCGATTAAAAAAAGTTATAACAGATTCGTCAAGTACTTCACCTTTAGTAATCATAATACCGGGGTTGTAGGAAAGAGCAAAATTAAAAGCTTTTGCCGATTCGTTCAAATTGCTGAGCATATAATAGACAATACCCATCAATTTGTAGATCTTGATAAGTTTCACAGGGTTTTTTTCTTGTTGGGCAGCTATAATCAACTTATCCCTAGCACCGGTAAAATCTGTCTTGATATAGGCTTGGTAACCCTGCTCTAGGGTATTTGCTTTGATATCATTAAAGGGGATAAAAGTTAGTGTAGACACAGAGATAGTACAGTAGACTATTCGCAATATGTTTCGAACTATATAATAATACATCTATTCATTTATCTCCCAGTTACTGCCATGCTATCGGTTCAATATTACTGTAAATTGAGTAATGTAGACATAAATCACTGATAAATGAAAGATTTTGATTAATCATTATCTCAATTGTTGCAAAGGAGAAGCGTTGAATATTTTCAATTCATCGCCCCCTAGCTTTTCATGGATTCTTAGAGCAGTTAGGTAGGTATTTTTTAATAGATGAGTGTTCCTAGGGGGCACCTAAAAGATTGGCGCGAACAGCATTAAATCCTCCTATTTGTTGGCCACAAACAGTTGTTGAAGCATCCATTTCAGCACCTGATAAGGCCTGTAGATCGACGCATGCTGTTTGCAGCAAGCCACCGGCTCCATTAGCTGTGGGACAGTTCGTTTCATTGGCAACGATAGCTGTACCAAGTGGGTTGCAATTGCTATCGAAACTAGTTAATCCATTCACCAGGAGAAGGGGGGCATAGCTTGTGACCTTATTAAAGGAAAGATCGAGTACCCTGAGGGTACTTTTTTGTGAAATCGCAGAGATATCCTCGACTTCATTAAATTGAAAGCCAACTCCCGTTAGAAATTTAAGGTCTTCTATAGGGGAAATATCGACAACTTTGTTTAGATTGAGCACCAAACCGGTTAATGTTTTCATTTGTCTTAAAGAAGAAATATCGACAACATTATTGATAGCTAAATCCAATATGACAACTTGATCCAGGTAGGAGAATGAGCTGATGTCGCTAACTCCATTACCCCTCATGAACAATCCTTTTAGATTTTCAAGGTAAGAGATGGGTTCTACATCAGTAATAGCGTTGAAATCAAGGCGTAACTCTTCCAAATTGATAAGACTGGCTAGGGGCCAAATATTGGTTAGTCTGGGAGTATTAGGATCAGGTGAAAAAATATTATCGACAACTGCGATAGATAGATCTAGCGTCGTCTGGCTTGTTAAGAAGTCATTTGCTTCTTCGCAGGTGCGAAAACCTTGTTTTAATTTGTCAAGGGTCAGCTGGATATCTGCAGGCTCATTGTCGTAATTAATGCAATAGTCATAGAAGGTACGTACCTGATTCCTTAAGTTACAGTATTCACGGATAGCAATAGAGGCATTAATATCCAGAGGGCAGTTTTGAGGGCTTTTTTCCAGCGTTGTTCCCAAAATATTATCGCGAAACTTGAATTCCACAAGGTTTTTGAGGTCCTTTAAAGTGATAATATCTGTAATTTTATTTGCTTCAAGGTTAAGGGAGAGAAGGTTATATAACTGTGATAGACTGGTCACATCTTCTATTTGGTTGAAACTCGCATCAAGGTTAGCGAGCGTAACCAAAGTCTGGACCGGAGAAATATCGACGATTTCATTATTGGATAAGTTTAAGGATGATAAATTGCGAAGTTTGCTGAGTGGTAATAGGTCTTTAATTCTGTTTTCACTTAAGTCAATAACAGAAAGATTATCTAGGGTTTCTAAGGGAGTTAAATCCTGAATGTTGGACTGACTTAAATCTAATTCTTTTGCGTCTAATATAAGCCTGGCGAGATCATCACAGTTAGTAGTGCCTGTTTTGTTTTGGAGAGCTACATAGGTGAAATTTGCTTCTTGCGAATTATCTGCTGCATTACATTTGGAAGCAAAAAAACTTATTTCTCGTTGAGAGGCATTACTCTCAGCATCTCTAATAATTTGTTCGACAGATGGTTCTGAATCATCACAACTGATCGTCAACAGATGTAGTATTGAAACTAAAAATGCAATGAAAATAGATGTCTTCATTCAAAACCCCAGATTTTTTGTGATAAACTTCCTTCTTTATCGGCGATTTGATGAAAACCAGTAGGTAATGTGTTTTTCTTAAAATATAACAGTTAAATAGTGTCATTAATAAATTTTAAGAGAGCTCACTGTAATAATCTATTAAGAAAGTATTTATAGTACGGACTATCAGCTTTGAGTTGTAAAAGTTGCCAGGAGGCGCTGGATGACAGAAAAAATACTTTAACGATAAATTAATTAACTAACTGAATTTATTTATAAAATATTACTTCTATCTTTTTGTTAAACTCCGTGATCCATAAGTTCGACAATTTTAGTGTTAAGCAATTACTGTGAGTATCACTATGAGTCTATTCCATTTTATTGGCTTAGTTTTAACAATTGGACTAGGGTTTTCTTGTACTAAGAAAACCCAAACCGAGTCTGAAGTCGACAAAGCAGAAGTGCTAGAAACTGCTTTAAATAACGAGGTCCCTGCTTCTGTGGGAACACAAGGTGAAGACTCACTGAACCCAGAAGCAATTTTGAAAGAACCGGAAGAAAAAGAACTGGTACAATCTCTTAACAACGATTCATTTTTTAGTTTGACAGTAGGTTCTGATACCGATGAAGAATTTGATACCCAGCCAACAAATGCGAAGCTTGTATATTACGAAGTGGAAAATCGTAATGAGGTTGATGCTAATAATATAACAGAAACCTCTCTTGATGGTGAAGCCGAATTGCTATTGGATCGTGGTCAGTACTACATTATTGAAGTTGATTACCAAGACCAGGGAATCCTGAAAGCGATGGTAAGCCCTGATATGCTAGTAGTGGAAACTAGTGAGCTGCCGGTGCTGGATATTCGTTTGAATCGTGTTTCAACAATTGCTGCCGATCTTTTTCTAGAACTAGTCAAGCAAAAAGAAATTTTAGCGCTTTTTTATAGTCGTGAGATCAAAAGTTCTACGATTTATCACGCCGCAAGTGAGTTTAAATCGCTTATCAAATCACAGGTTTCTCAGTCATCCCTCGCCACTTACTGGAAAAGCGAAATGTACGTAGATTCCTTATCCAAATTTTCTCAGAATCTTTCAGAAACACTACTATCAGTAGCGCCTTATGATAATGAGTTTGAAAGTAAAAAGATAAATGAGATTATAGCAGAAATTGAAATCGAAGCACCAAAAATAAATGTAGATCTACTGCTCAAGAAAAACTCTAAAACCGCTTGCTATATAAAGCAAGACGTTTGTACAAGAAAACCTCACAAAATTGGCGAATTCAAGGATAACTATCAGAATTCTTCAAAGGACTATATCCGCTGCTTGCGTCGAGCTGCTGAGTACCATCGATGGTGTAAAAATGATCCATCCGATGTAACCATTGCTGAGTTTAGGCAAGATAATGTCGTAATGGTATCGAGTGACTCCGATACTCCATTTCAAGGTTGTTTTATATCTATGGAAGCTTGTAATCGATTTCCTGATAGGGTTGGACAATTTATTGATAATTATAAGGCAGCTTCCACAGATATTGATAGATGTATGATGCGGGCTCATGATTATTTCAGGTCATGTCGTAATACCTCAGATCAAGTGGTTACTGCTACTTATTACGATAAAGGTGTTATGGTTCAACACTTAGATTCGAACACCCCATATACCGGATGCTTTGTTCAAATTAATGCCTGTGAAAGGAAGCCAGAATGGGTTGGAATTCGCTATGATAACTACCAGAAAGCTTCATTAGATCCTGATCGATGCTTGCAACGGGCCCATGATTTTCATCGGGCCTGCCGCAATGATAACAGCGTTAAAACTTTCGCTGCATTCTATAACAAAGGGAATATCATTAAGGAAATTGATTCACAATCCCCTTACACGGGATGCTTTATTCAGGCTAATACCTGTCGCAAACACCCTGAGTCTGTGGGTCTTTATATTGATAACTATAAAAAAGCTTCCTTAGATCAAGATAGGTGCCTCAAAAGGGCAGCGGAGATTCATAGATGGTGTGGTAACGCATTTGAGGAAGTCGTAAATGCATCCTTTTATCAGAAGGGCACGGCACAGGCTACGATCGATTCTCAGACCCCTTATTCGGGCTGCTTTATCAGCCAAACAGTGTGTCAACGTCTACCTGAAAGGGTGGGACTATTTCTTGATAATTATCAAAATGCTTCTGGAGATCCTGAACGCTGTATGATGCGCGCTCACGACTATCATCGGTCATGTAGGAATAAATTCGATGAAGTTGTTTCTGCTACCTTTTATGAAAAAGGGGCTGCTCAAAAAACTTTAGACTCTCAAACTCCGCACTCAGGCTGTTTTGTTAAGATGGAAGTTTGTAAGGCTCATCCTGAGAAAGAAGGCATATTTATCGATAATCATAAGAATTCATCTTATGATGTTAACCGATGTATGATGCGCGCTGCTGATTTTCATCGCTGGTGCAAAAATTCATTTGATGAAACAGTAACAGCCATGTTTTATGAAAAAGGTGAAATAAAAAAATCAATCGATTCCAAAACACCTTATTCTGGTTGCTATATAAGTCAAGATAACTGTAAGCGTCGTGCATCGAAAAAGGGTCTTTTTAAAGACAACTACCAGAATGCTTCCTTTGATCAGGACAGATGTATGAAACGTGCTGTCGACTACCATTCCTGGTGTCGTAATAGCGATACTCAATCAACAACTGCTGCTTTCTATGTGGAAGGAAGCCTCATAAGTAGCAATATTTATACTGGTGAAGAGGAGTAAGAAAATTGTACTAATAAGGACGTTAGTACAATTCCCAGTAACAATGCGGAGTAGGGGATAATTACCTAAGGAGGTTCCGGCTCTTCATAAACTTTTCAAAAATTTTTCATCTGCAACCTTCGTGTATGGAGAAAGTTCCGAGTTATATCTTATATTCCCAGCCTAAGAGCCATGAACCAAAGCTCAATCCATTTCCAATACCTTTGTAGCTATTTCCCAAAGGCGCTATTTCTGAATCCAGCAAGGAGTATTGTAGTTTCCAGTAACTTTTAGCTCCTATGGGAGACTTTATACCTATATTAAAAGTTCCCCGTACTGCAGTGGGAGGGTAGTATCCCTTGGGGTAATGATCTGGAAGAGTTATGAAAAGTTGTCGATTGAGGCCATATATTAAAGTCACACCAACAAAAGGAAGAATAAATAAACGGTCAGATTGCAGCAAAGCATGATTGCTAAAATTGAGCTGAAAAATGTCGCTCCCTCTATTTTGTGGTGTGTATCCAACTGAGAAGCTACTTTGTAACCAAGAGGTAGCATTGTATCCTATACCTCCGCTGAATAGACCTTCATAGCCCAGGGATTGGAGATACCAAAAATTCACAGCTCTGGAACGAGCCATTAGGGAAGTGCAAGAAATTCCAAGCAGTA
>JBNKNM010000103.1:0-18608 GCA_050293845.1 Pseudobacteriovorax sp.
AGTGGATACTATAGCTGGCTCCGCAATGGCGGCTATTTGACAAAACCAGAGATGCTGCTGCTTACAGAGCGCATCACAAAACTTTTTAATCATAGTCGCAAACGATTTGGAAGCCCGAGAGTGTATCAGAGCTTGAAGTCAGAAGGCGTTAAAGTTTGTAAGACCACCGTGGAGAAGATTATGAAGAAACATGGACTCGTAGCGAGGAAAAGAAAGCGCTACATTTCAACAACGGAGTCAAACCACGGCAACGTGGTGGCTCCCAATATCCTGAATAGAAATTTCAAGGCATCGAGACCCGGAGAAGTCCTCCTAAGTGACATCACATACATCCCTATGCCGCAAGATCAATTCATCTATTTGTGCGTTGTGATGGACCTAGCAAGTCGTCAAATAGTGGGCTGGATGTTGTCAGAGCGCATCGATACAGATCTGGTATCTGAAAGCTTTAAAATCGCTATCAACACTCTCGGAACTGACGTCGAAGGCGGTATCTTTCATAGCGATCAAGGGTCTCAGTACACTGCCGATAGCTTTGTCAGGTTAGTTTCGAAGTCAAGAATGAGACAGAGTATGAGTCGACGGGGTCAATGCTGGGATAATGCGCCAATGGAAAGCTTTTTTAGCAGCCTCAAGACCGAATTAGAAAACGTCGGACAGTTCCAAAGCTTCGACGAGGCAAAATCTTCACTTTTCGATTATATCGAGATTTTCTACAACAGGAATAGACCACATTCCGGTATCGGTGGCCAAACTCCTGCCTACTACCAGGGAGTCGCTTGAGATAGGGAACTAACTTAACTCAGAGGACTCTTTTCGAGGGGAATCCCAATTTATCATAAAAAGATGACCAAATATCATAATTTTTTTGATTCGTTGAATTGTCTTTCATGAATACCCCTTTATTCGGTTCACCTATCACCGTAAGGAGCATGAATTTATAGAACCAGGATGGAGCGCAGCGCCACTGCAGAGAAAGAATAAGAATAGATTACATTTTCGTCAAGTGCTCAATGATTAAAACTCTTTAAGCTAGTTAATTGACAATTTGGCATATTAGTGAGGTAGGAGGACAGAAAAACTACCTTTTTACTCTTCCATCAATAAGTCAATGCATGTTTTTGGGGAGCTGGAAAACTCTCAAGCTACATAAAAAAAGCGACTTACCCGAAAGGAATTTTGCAAAATTTTATATAGAACTAGGATCAAGTTAATTTCTTGTTTCTCATGAGTATAATTGTGACTTCGGCGTATATGGATTCGCCGCTGTTACCAGCATAAATTATGAAGTAAGAGGAATCCGATCCATTCTAAGGTAATGGAGGAATTTTGTGACTAATCCTAAACTCTTGACGAGTCAGCCTATAGCCAAGCATCAAGAGACTGATAGACTTGTTATGACATTATCGTTAAACAATAAAAATCTTTACAAGGAGGCCTTACTGGCATATATAATTAGACTTTAAGGTTTGTCTTGGAAAGTCATGGATGACATCGCAACTCTTAACTACCGAAATTCCATCGGCGTGCGAAAGGAACACTACGCAGAGGATATTTTCTGCGTACTTTCATTTGACCTATTTGGTAAATGCCGCCATCACTTCGGCACCGGTCATTGTTTTTGTCTTATTAGAAAAGCTGTAATACTGGGGTTTTTCATCAATAAAGATCTGATGATCAAATTCCAGAGGCAGTTCATCAAAGATCTCTGAAGAGACAATGTACTGCTGCTTCTCTTTGAGACGGTAGAATAGATTGGAACCGCATAACTTGCAAAACCCTCGTTCTGCCCAAGAGGAAGACTCATAAAGACCGAGGTTTTCTTCGCCCTCGATCGTAACATCAGTACCACAATCCAGAGCTAAAAAGGGTCCTCCACTCCAACGCCGACAGATCCCGCAATGGCATGCCCCGAGATTTTTGTTAGTAGCCTTGGCCTCAATCGATACTTTTTCACAAAGACACTTCCCTTTGGCTGCAAATGTTTCGCTCATGATTTCTCCCTGTTTGACAGTGACTTCAATTTCGACCAAAGTATAGCAAAAAGGGGGCATCTTTAGCGAATACAAAATATAAACTAGAAGGGTCGTATCCTAGCATTTTCAGGTAGGATCTTTAAAGACTTTTTAAATTTTTGCTTATTCCGGACTTCAAGAAGTGCTCATATATAATACTTCTGGAAGAGTATTATAAAAACAAAGTATTGTCTACTTATAGGTAAAAGTCAGTCCTTTAGGTGGGGGTAATTGACAATCTTGGTTATCATCAATATCAGCTAGGATTTAGATCCCATATTTTCTTTAAAAATCCAGCTCTCCCGGAAAGCTCTTTGTATTGATTGTAAGATTTTGGATTTTTTTGATAGTAGCGGCAATGATATTGCTCGGCGATATAAAAGTCTTGAGCAGCTTCAATAGCCACCACAATTGGTTTGGAGAAAATTTTGCTTCCTTCCAGTTTTTGCTTTGAAATGTTGGCGAGATCTTTCTGGTAGGATCCGTGATAGAAAATTACCGGCCTATATTGAGATCCTTTATCTACAAATTGCCCACTATCAGTTGTCGGATCGATATTACGCCAAAAGATATCAAGTAATTTATGATAGTCCTCTTCATCAGAATAGATCACCTGGACAACCTCTACATGTCCTGTTTCGCCAGAGCACACCTCCTCATAACTGGGATTTTCACTAGACCCTCCCATGTAGCCTGGTAGAACTTCAATAACCCCAGCAACTTCAGCAAATGGTTGTTCCATACACCAAAAACATCCTCCCCCAAATGTAGCCTTATATGTAGACACTGTTAACCTCCTTCGTAACTATAGAGTCCAATGATTCATGTCACAAGAAAAAATCTTATAGCTTCACATAATTCTTTCCAAGATAATTCAATAAATATTAGAAATGAAATAATTCTATAGCTACCATTTGGAATAGTATATAAATTAGACAGGCTATCATAAATCCCATATAATCCATTCTAAACTAGGCTTCATTTAACGATTATTGTTCTGGGAAGTGATGTCACACCTTGCTGCTTTGCCAGAGTCTTATCCTCATCCCAGAAGCAAGTAGCTCCTTCGCCTTTATCAGCAAGAACAAATTGCAGAGCTTGTTGGGCGTTCGTCAAGGTGTCGAACACTGCAATGTAAATATCTTGCTTGGGGTCTGATGACTTTATTGAAGTGATGCATGATTCGCACCAAGAGGCAAAGAACACTAGTTTGCGCGCAGCTTCAACGGTGTCCTTGTCATCCTTGCTGTACTTTTTACAAGTGAGGCTGTAGCTGTAAGCCTGAGTATGTCCTATAAGAGTTACAATAAGCAATATCCCGATCTGGATGATGTTTTTCTTCATAACCACGCTTTCATGTAGGCAAAGGTGAGAGAGTTGAAGCTAGTCGCATTCCTACCACCGGAGTTACCTTGTTGGGTAAAGTTCAAACGAAGGTTCCCCCAAGGTAAATCTAGAGTTTCTAGAGTTAAGTACCATGAGCTACTCTCTCGCCGGGAGTTGCTGACACTTTGTCCCGCTTCCTTATTATCAGAGCTATCATTAGCAATATAGCCCATTAAGCCCTTAAGCCAACCATTGTAGACACTTCCCATGGTCAAAATTCCAGTAAAACGTCGTCCGGGTTCTAGGCGTACTCCATTCTTACTGGTGCTATGGCTATGGGTGATGAGAGCAGTTGTACCAAATTTGATGAGCCACATACCAAACCAAACATCAGCACCCGCCGAACTTTCGCGATAACCGCTGGAAAAAACGTCAAGTAATTCCGGATCTTCAGCATTATGCACCGAGTCATGGCCAGGCCATTTGTGGGAGGCCACCAGTTGCACTTGAGGCATCCAAGGCTCGACAAAGTTTTGCAGCATCAAATTGTACCGCAGTGTCAGTAAAGGGTCACCTAAGCCTCCCCTTCGTTTCTTTGCGCTGATATTTTCAGTGTAGGGGAGAGTCAAGCTAGCAAAAGCTTGGGATTCACCCAAGCGAGTAGCAAAAGAGGTCGTGTAGATTTGTTTGTTGGTGATTCCCGGTGTGCGGCGCACATTGCCATGCGAACCAATATCACGTAACCGGTACTGATGGCTATAACCGATATAATATTTGTAGCTTTCATTGGGAAATAAAATAATAGGGTCGATAGCTCCGCTACCACAACTGGAACAAGCTGAGGCCGGTTGAGACCAGACGCTCCCAACTAACAGAGTCAGGTAACACATCAGTACGAATTTGCTCATGGTGCTACTTCACCTCTGCTATTGGTAAGTCAACTTCATCGCTTGAGCCATCTAAGGTGAAGTTGATTCTTAAAATCCACTCTCCCGTATCGCCAGGCATTGAGAAGGCAATGCCAGAGACCATCCAGTGAGCTCCTAGTTCATCATGCTGATGGAAGTTAAGGTTGTCTTCAAAGGAACCGTGGCCGTGGGTCATCATCCAGGGTGTGACATCTGTGACAGTCACACCCTCGACAGCTTTATCGGCTTCATCGACAAACATGACAGAGGCTGTGTATTCATTAGCTTGACCAGCAAGCAACTCTGTTTCCTGAAAGCTAACCTTAGCATGGACTAATTGGGCCTTCGACACAACTGACTCACCGATAGCGGCAGCATCGCTACCTCCATGGTCATGGTCATGGTTGTGGCCTTCGCTCGTAGGGTTATCACCATCGTCATCATTGCTACAGGCTGGAATAAAACTCAATGATGCTAGTACTACTAAAGGTAAAAAGTATTTCTTCATGATCTCTAATCCTAGTTGTTGTATTTATTGCTCAAAAAAGGCGTACTTTGGCCTCTCCCTTGGTTCCTATGGGTGATGGATGTCAGCATACAGACAACAACAACCCATCATGATTTGTAGCAGACGACAAATCACAGATACCATAACTCCAAGGTCTATTTATTGTATATTTTCCAAATACGAACCCCATCTACGCCAGAGCGCAGGTGGTTTCCAGCAACTGACGGAGTACGCTTACTTGCTATATTAAATTGCAATAGATTAAACGAAAAGTTCTGGAGGGGGAATGGGTATTTCAGGAATAATATTTAGGAGCCAATAAAGCTTGTGAGAAGAGTTTATAAAAAACAGTTCCGCCTCGATTTTCTCAATGGATTGAACTGTTTGGGGTGGTGGTGTCACGACGAAGGCCATAAGCTCGCATTGACAATAACGCTCGTTGCTAATGCGCTTGCTGTAGCCTTGGGTGTCTCCGTCGCCTTCTTCATGGCAACTGATGCTAGCGGTTGCTATTTCAAAGTTATTTAAGCATTTAATGATGAAATCACAACGAGGGTTAGAGCAAATAACAATACTTGCCAATAAATAGATGAAGCTAATATGTTTTACAGCCCAGCTCATCAATCACCCTTAATTACCGTTGTTTTTAGATCGGTTCCTAACAACGTTTTCTAAAGAGTAAACTAATGCCGATAGTATATCGCAGGCTTAGCAGATTCAATAGTTTTCATAGAATTTACATAAGTTCCTTAGTAGGCGAGTTCGGGGATGGCAATAGTTCATAAGGACTATAATACTAAATCATCAAATAGTTTTTTGTGTCAAACCCACGGTTATTTCTATACCCGTACTTTTATGGTTGGAATCTTTCGAAAACTGATGTTTCAAGCTGTCATTCTGTTCCAGGCGCTAAATGTCACCATTATGGGTTACCCATGTCTCATCGTTGTACTCGCTTTTACATTTCATTTACTCTGCAGTAGCGATAATTCTTCACAAATAACTTAGATTAAGTTTCCATGTGACTGAAAATAGGGGGTCGCTCTATGCTGTATGCAGACTTTTTAAAAAAAGACTCGTTTTCAAAGCTTGAAATTATTGCCAACACTAAGGGAACTTTGATATCAGATCCACCCGCAGAAGGAATTGCCCGTCTTCCAGCACCACCGTTTTTGATGATTGATCGCATCACTAACATTGAAAGTAGCGGACGGCGGGGAAAAATCGTTGGGGAACAGGATATCAATTTTGACCAATGGTTCTTTCAATGCCACTTTCAGGGTGATCCCGTCCAGCCAGGATGTCTTGGCGTTGATGCCATTTGGCAGCTTCTAGGTTTCTACTGCGCCGTTAATGGATCAACGGGTCAGGGGCGTGCTCTAGGTTGTGGCGAAGTAGACTTTTTCGGCCAAATCCGACCATTCAACAAAGTTGTTCGCTATGAAATCGATGTGCGGCGATATTCTCAGATGCCGAGTAAAGGTGTCTCTTTAATTGTTGGGAACGGTAAGGTTTTCGTTGACGATGAACATATATATTCGGTGAAAGATGCGAAGGTCGGCACTTTTCACAATATTGCTTACGATACTTACCCCGATCCAGAATCTCCCCATGCTCGGGGAGGAGTTTTGGAAACAGGCGCTCTTTAACTGATTTACTGTGGAGGTATACCATGAGAAGCCGTCGCGTTGTCATTACAGGAATGGGAGTCGTCTCTCCCAATGCCCATGGCTTGGATAAATTTACTGTTGCACTACGACGTCAGACGTCGGGCTTGAAGCATATTGATCAGCTCAGAGAATTAGGATTCTCATGCCAAGTAGCAGGTGTACCTGATGATTTATCATCTAAACTGCCCGATTATCTACAAGAAGATGAATTAGTCGCCATGAATCAATCCATGATCTATGCTGCTATCGCAGCTATAGATGCATTCAAGGACTGTGGACTGAGAATTCCTGGTCGGGATGAGGATTACATCTATGAGGATACGGGCATCATTGTTGGTACTGGAATCGGTGGCGTCGATACTTTGGTGAATGACGTTGTACCAAAAGTTGAAGCCAAGAAAATTCGCCGTATGGGGTCTACCATTGTCGAAAGAATCATGATGAGTTCTATAAGTGCTAGACTTTGTGGAATTCTTGGCACAGGTAATCAAGTCAGTTCGAATAGCGCGGCTTGCTCAACAGGTACCGAAGCTATAATTATGGGTGCCGAGAGAATCAAGTCAGGCCTTGCTAATCGCATGCTAGTGGGTGGTTCCGAGTGTGCTTCTCCCTATGTTTGGGCGGGATTTGATGCCATGCGTGTTCTTTGTAAGAATTTCAACGATAGGCCCCAACAGGCATCGCGTCCCATGAGTGCTAGCACAGGTGGATTTATACCTGCAGCGGGTGCTGGTATCTTGATTCTCGAAGATCGCGATACTGCCATGGCGCGGGGAGCCAGAATTTATGCTGAATTTTTGGGTGGTACCATCAACAGTGGTGGACAAAGATTTGGTGGTAGCATGACAGCACCTAGCGCTCAAGGTGTTCAAAGATGTATCAAGGCTTGTCTCCAGCAAAGCGAGCTATCCCCCCAAGAAGTAGATTATGTCAATGGGCATTTAACAGGAACTATGGCTGATCCTTTAGAAATACATAACTGGGCTGAAGCCCTTTGCTTTAGTGAAAAGGATCGTCCCCTCATTAACTCAACAAAATCTCTCATTGGTCACGGACTTGGTGCAGCAGGTGCTCTCGAAACCATCGCAACAGTATTGCAACTTTACAACGGCTTTGTTCATGGATCGAGCAATTGTGAAGATTTACATCCTGACATTGCTCCTTTTGCTTCCCATATACCCCAAGAAAGTGTTGATGCTGACTTAAAGGTTGCCATGAAGGCCAGTTTTGGATTTGGTGATGTTAATAGTTGCCTTGCTCTTAGAAAGAACTAGTTCAGGTTTTTTGAATTATAGGGGCAATGAAAAACCATTGAACTCATAGTACCCCGTGTTTCGATTCCGACTCTCTATCGCTGGATACCGGCTAGCATTGGGATGTGCAGGAGTCATTAGAGGCACGGGGTGATCCATGATTTTCTCATATTTTCAAAGAGTTATGATGATTAATGAGGGCTGTACAAAAAAACAAATTTCCGGTGGGCTAACGGGTGGGCTCTATATTTCCAAAACGCCCAAAATAAGAGCTTTTAGGTATTTCTTGCTAAATCAGCTCCTTGCTGCTACCAACTGAACTACGTCCTAGTCGGATGAGCTTTCCTATTCTTACTGCTCCCAGGGGAGCAAGGTTTCCTTGGAGTCACAGATGGAATCTCGATACAGTGTAAAAGAAGAACGTCTCAACATATTGACACATGCTTTCGGCTTCCTTCTAAGCATTATCGCATTAGTGTTACTTATCGATCGGAGTACACATTATTCGAGTGCCTCATATTTCACGAGTATATTGATTTTTGGGATATCCCTAGTACTCCTATATGGAAGTTCAACAATTTACCATTGGGTTAAGAAACCTCATTTGAAAAAGTTATTTAAATCGCTGGATCATGTTGCCATTTATTTTCTTATTGCAGGTACATACACTCCCTTTACTATAGTTACTTTGGGAGATGATGGAAAATTTATGCTAATCCTGATATGGAGTTTAGCAATCACTGGTGCCATATTTAAAATATTTTTCGCAGGTAAGTTTCGGTTTTTATCAACTTTCCTCTATATTGTTATGGGCTGGGTTTCATTGTTTATGATCGGACCGATTATTGAAGCCATACCATGGAATGGCTTTTTGTTACTTTCATGGGGAGGGATTGTTTATACTTTAGGTGCAATTTTTTATTTACTTGACCGCTTACCCAACAATCATGCCGTTTGGCACGTATTTGTTATTGGAGGAAGCTTTTTGCACTTCTTGTCTATTTTTTATTATGTTGTACCATTATAGTAAAAGCTATAGCTCTTTATCACGTATGCCTCTTGTTAAGCTTTATTCTTGCTATGGAAGACAGTTCGAAGCAAAACAATCCTATAAATATTGCTCCGACTAGCCAGAAGATAGCCAAATCCACATAAATTTTAACACCAAATAACATGAAAGCACTAAGAAAAAGAGAACTTGTAGACAAGTAGTACAAAATCTTTGAGTTTCGGATTATACCGATTTCTGCCTTGCTTAACAGAAAGCTGGCAAAAATTGCTCCACTACCAACAAAAATTCCACCACATAATATTAAGCATACTTGTTGGCCAAAATTCTTATGAAAAAAATGGTACACTTCGTAATTATTAGTCAGGCTAAGATCAAACTGGGGGCAAAATAGAAGTGATATAAAGCCGATGAAGCTTTGCACCAATAGTAATTTAAAAAACACGATCCGATGTGAAGGGATTAAATCGCGATATACCGAATTTAAGGCTTTCCGGGACAGATCCTCAGGAGGGTCAACAGGTTCGGCAGAAAGAAAGTTCTGATACTCTTCATAACGATTCTTATCAATCATGATGACCTCCGGTGGAATGACACAAGTTTTTTAATAGCTCTTGAAATAATCTTACGCGAGCTTGATTCTGCTATATTTAAAATTGCACCAATCTCAGAAAACTCCTTATCTTCTTTATAGCGTAATTTTAGAGCTTTTATCTCTTTGTCACTCAACTTCACATTGTCAAGATATTGAGTAAATTTTTCACCATGGTCGGGAGTAGGTATTTGAAATCCATCAAGATCTAAATCTCCTCTGGTCGGGACAGATCTTGATTTTTTCCTTAGGTAATCAGTTAACTCACTTCTACAAATCGTAAATATCCATTTTGAAACCGCATGCTCGCTTTTATAAAGTTTTCTAGATTTGTGAAACTTAATAAAAATACCTTGGAAAATATCTTCTAGCTGGTCGTATTCTTGTAATCGCTTAACAAGGTAAGAGTACACTCTGCCTTTATAGCGGCTGTATAATATTTCAAATGCTTGGTTATCTCCATTCTGGTACAAAATCATAAGTTTCTCGTCTGATAAACTAATGAATGGATTTGACATCCTCTACCCTTTAAATACGACTAATAATTATATTTTGTGACATTGGTCGCAAAAAAACCAATACTCTAATATTATTAGGAATATAGTTTTATCTCCGCAATGTCACAAAATTCGGAGATCCCTCGTAGTAAGGGGGGAGAATATAACTGAAACTAGGAGCCGTAAAGTGCTTTCCAAAATTTTGCCAGTAACGTTACCAGCACATACCACGTCAATAAAACTTTATGAAAATCAAGCCCAACTAACCAAAAATACGGCTTCTATAGCCCTGTCAGGGATAAAATTTGAAAAGAGTAATGAAGAGTTTCAATTTCTAAAAAGTCAAATAAGAGGTTGAAATGCAACTCGTCTTGTTAGTTTCTTTATTTCTATGTTCCCAGTGCTTGTACGGTTTGAGCTTCTCAGAAGCGATCGATAAATTAAAGTCGCACAACAGTGTACGAATCCTTTTGAGTCACGGTCAGTCCATACATGACCAGGCGAGGATGAAAGGGTCCTGGGGGGATCCTGTATTGAAAATAGCAGCTAAGAACTATCCCATAGATACCTTAGACCCGAGCCAAACGCCGATGACCGGTGTGGAATTCATGGTTTCACAAAATATCCCACTAACAAGCAAATATAGTGAACAAGAGAATCAGTTCATTCAGCTCTACCAGGCTAGGAAGTGGCAAGCACTGCAACAAATCGACATCCTAGCTACAACACTTTGGGGTCAATTGATCACCCAGAGGAAACTCTCTGAAGAAATCATTATCCTTCAGGAGAATATGAAATGGATCTCCAATATTATCAGAGTTTCTCAAAACCTATACTCTACCGGAAAACAGTCTCAACAGGCCTTACTAGAACTTACAATAAGAAAATCTGAAATTAAAAGTCAACTGGCAACTAAGAACTTCGAAATACAAGAAATCCAAAAATCAATAGGTTATTTATTGGGTGATTTGAACAATAATATAGATCTAAAAACAGTACCTTGGAGTCTTCTTACAAAAAGAAGCCCTGCTAATGACAAAAATGAAAAAGTCCTCCAAGCAAATTTGATGGCAAAAGAATATGGGTTATCTGCCAAAAAGCATGGACGAATCCCTGATATTACCCTCTCTTTTGGTTATACCAAACGCTCAGATATTGATGATAATGGTGATTTCGTGACAATAACCGCAGCCCTACCCATTCCAAGCTCAGACCTCAAACACTACGATTATAAGAGTTCGATCCACGAAAGAAATCAGGCTCAGTTAACTTTAGAAGATTACCTGAAAAAGAGGGAGGCTCTTTTAGCCAAAGCAAAAATAGCGGATAAAAAAAACCAATCCGAGCTTCGAATTTTAAACTCAGAGACAATCTCTTTTGCAGAAAATTCTCGAGAGGTTACAACAAAGTCTTACCAGCTTGGTGAGGCTAATTACATCGAACTTTTACAATCGGAATTGAAGCTTCAGAAATTACGAACCAAGAAGGTTACCCTTGTAGCTAAGCTGAATCGTACTCACCTAGAAATCAAAGCTTTGTTGGGAGAAAAACTTTATGAATAGACAACAATTATTTCTTTTTGCTTTAAGTATAGTTACAGCATGTACGAACAAAGAGAATGACAATAAGTTATCCCAATCAGAGCAGGAAAATCTTACCTCAAAAAGTACGGAGCATCTTCATCTAGAAGGCGTTAAACATGATTTTTACTTTACATGTGCTATGCATCCGCAGATTAAGCAATCCAAACCAGGAAAATGTCCCATCTGTAACATGACTCTAACAAAGATAGAAGCAGATATAGAGGAAGAACTTCCCATTAGCAAGGACCAAGTCAAACAACAGTGGCAGTGTAAAGACTACCCTGACGTGACCAGTGCTATTGAAGAGCCTTGCCCTATTGATGGAACTCCTATGATTAAAAAAGATCTTACTCCTTCTCCAGGCGATGCTATTGCTAAAATAAAACTGAGTAAGTCACAATTAACACACTTCGAGCCATATTTTTTTCCTGTGACTACCATGAAAATGTCTAAAAAAGTACGTCTGTTAGGCTCCGTATTACAATCCGAAGACAGAGAAAGCACTATTCCGGCAAGAATCGGTGGTCGTGTAGAGAAAATTTATATTAAATCTACAGGGAGTTTTATACAAAAAGGAGACCCTGTGTTGCAGCTTTATAGCCCCAAGCTGATTACGGCCGGTGAAGAATATATAATTTCGAGAAAAACATATGGGGAAAACAATAACTCCGAGTTTAAGCAACTTGTCGAGAAATCACAGGAACGCCTTGAACTTTGGGGCATACGCAGAAGTCAGTACGAATCCTGGTATCGCAAAGGAAAGGTCCCTGATCGTATTATTATCTATTCACCTTCTACGGGTATCGTCCGTAAACACAATGCAAAAGTAGGAAAATATTTTAAAGAGGGACAGAATTTCTTTGAATTATCTGACCTATCGGAAGTTTGGGTGGAGATGGATGTTTATGAACATGATTCAGCTATCGTCAAGATCGGTCAGGAAGTTGATCTCGAGTTTTCATCGTCCCCTGGGGAAATAATGCACGGTGTCATCGATTTTATTAATCCAGTACTCGATCCCCATTCCCGAACGTTAAAAGTACGAACCACTATCCCCAATCGAGACGGTTCCTTAAAACCCGGCATGATAGCAGAAGCCAGCCTTAATGTTGTGTTCGCCGGCGAACCCATAGTAGTGCCAAGAACTGCCATCATTGATACCGGCAAGCGGAAAGTCGTTTGGGTTAAAATATCAAAAAGAAAATTCGAGGCTAAAATTGTCCATACAGGTTTCGAATCTGAGGGTTATGTTGAAGTTAAACATGGTCTAAAAGAAGGTGAGGACGTGGTGATGGATGGCAACTTTCTCCTTGATGCTCAGGCTCAATTGTTTGGTGGATTTAGCGATATGACATCAGATAGTACCAGCAGTCATCAACACTAGGGAGAAGAATTATGATTCAAAAATTGATTGAGCTTGCCATAAGAAACCGTCTCCTAGTGGTTATCCTTTTTCTTTTCATTGGATTAACGGCCATATTTAGCATTCAAAATGCAAAGGTCGATGCCATACCAGATATTGGCGAAAATCAACAGATTGTTTTTACGGAATGGCCTGGTCGTTCCCCTAAGGATATCGAAGAACAAATCACATATCCTCTTAGCATAGCTTTACAAGGGATTCCTGGAGTTAAGCAGGTAAGAGGGATGTCGGCCTTTGGTTTTTCTACCATTTACGTCATTTTTAAAGAAGAAATTGATTTTTATTGGAGTCGATCACGAGTCTTAGAAAAGCTTTCCACAGCCACTAAGTTTCTTCCTAATACAGTAGTACCTTCCATGGGCCCTGATGCCACAGGTTTAGGACAAATCTATTGGTATACTGTTGAGAACGAAGATAGAGCCCTTAATCCTAAGTCTTTGGCAGAGTTGCGTTCTATCCAAGAATTCTACGTGCGTTATCTCCTTCAAGGTGTAGAAGGTGTTAGCGAAGTGGCCAGTGTAGGCGGGTTTCTTAAAGAGTATCAAATTGATGTTGATCCTAACAAACTATTCGCCTTCGATATTCACTTTAGCACTCTGATCAAAGCTATTAAAAACAGCAATATCGATGTTGGCGCTGAAGTGATCGAGGAGGGTGATCGTGAATTTATTGTGCGGGGCAAAGGTTTTTTTCGCTCTTTAGACGATATTAAAAACGTGGTTGTGGCTGTTAAAAACGGATCTCCTATCCGGGTTCAGGATGTTGCCAGTGTTGGAATAGGCCCTGGCTTTCGTCGCGGAGCCCTAGACAAAAATGGTGTTGAAGCCGTCGGTGGTGTGGTCACCATGCGCTTTGGTGAGAATCCGCAAGAAGTCATAGATCGCGTTAAAGAACGCCTTAAAGTTATTGAAAATGGGCTACCCAAAGGGGTTAAAATCGTATCGTTTTATGATCGGACCGAGCTTATTCAAAATACCATTGGTACGGTTTATACGGCGCTCGGCCAGGAAATCTTTATTACGGTAATCGTCATCCTCGCCTTTCTTCTACACTTCAATTCTTCAGTTTTAGTATCCCTTACCCTACCTTTTGGGGTCGGTATTAGCTTTATCCTGATGAAGCTTCTTAATATTGATTCCAATGTTATGAGCCTTTCTGGGATGGTAATCGCAATCGGCTCTATGGTGGATATGGGAATTATTATGACAGAAAATATCTATTCCCATCTCGCCAGCAAACCAAACGCTTCCTCCAAAGAAAGGCTTGCCATTGTCATCTATGCAGCAAGAGAGGTGGGGCCCGCAATTTTAACGGCAGTTATGACAACTATAATTACATTCCTGCCAGTTTTTGGACTTGAGGGTAGCGAAGGAAAATTATTCCATCCACTCGCTTGGGCTAAGACCCTAGCCATGTTTGGTTCTGTAATTGTGGCGATTTTCCTGGTCCCCGCCCTAGCTACATTTATGCTGCGAGGTCCACTCAAACCTATTGAGAAGAATGTTGTAAGTGCCAGAATCATTAAGACCTATCGACCTGCTTTGGAGTGGGTTTTAGACCACCGTAAGTTATTTCTAATTGCTCCGGTTATTCTGTTGATTATGGGAGGTTTTTCATTTTCCCGCCTTGGTAAGGAGTTTATGCCATCGCTGAATGAGGGGGATATTCTCTATATGCCAGTCACAACCCCTGATGTCAGCATGACTAAAGCTAGAGAACTTTTGTCTTACACCGATAGAATTTTAAATGACCACCCCCTGGTAGATTATGCTGTGGGAAAATTGGGTCGCGCCCAATCCGCCATTGATCCCGCTCCTATTGCTATGTTTGAAACAGTCGTCAAACTAGTTCCCAAGGACCAGTGGCCTGCTGGTAAAAGCATTTATGATATTATGCAGGACCTAAATCAGGCTTTGCAAGTACCTGGACTCGTTAATTCCTGGGACTTTCCGATTCAAACCCGCATCGGCATGATTTCTACAGGTATTAAAACTCAGGTTGGTATTAAAATATTTGGGTCAAACATCAATCAACTGGAAGCCATCGCAGCTGAGGTTGGTAAAGAAGTGGAAGGTATTGAAGGTGCTTACGGGGTGTATGCGGAACAAATTACCGGTAAACCCTATATAGAATTCGATATCGATCGCATTGCGGCTTCACGTTATGGCATCAATACAGGAACGATCAATCAGATTCTACAAACGGCAGTAGGCGGAATGCCTATCGGTCAGTTTTATGAAGGTCGCGAACGTTATTCTATCCGTGTGCGCTACAAAAAAGAGCTCCGTGACCGGATCGACGAATTGAAACGAGTTCTAGTTCCTAGTCCCCTAGGGCAACATATTCCCTTAGAACAGCTTGCGGATATAAAAGTGGTTACGGGTCCCGCAGCCATACAGTCTGAAAATGGTCTTCTGCGTTCTGTAGTCCTCCTCAATGTGAAGGATCGCGATCTGATAGGTTTTGTGGAAGAAGCTAAAGAACACATTGCTCAGACAGTGAAGCTTCCAAAAGGTTATTCCATAGTCTGGGCAGGACAGTACGAAAATCAGGTTCGTGCCAATAAACGACTAGGAATGTTGATCCCTATTGCTCTTGTCATCAACCTTTTCATTATATACTTTGGCATTAAAAACTTCCGTAACTCTGCAATTATTATGAGTGCTGTCCCCATTGCCATGGCCGGTGGGTTGATACTGCTTTGGATCGGTGGTTTCAACACTTCAGTGGCTGTTTGGGTGGGGTTTATTGCTCTTTTTGGTATAGCGGTCGATGATGGTGTTGTGATGATGACCTACCTTCAAGACGCTGTTAAGAAACAAAATCCTAGCAACTGGAACGAACTCAAAGGGACAATCATAGCCGCAGGAACTCGCAGGATAAGGCCTCTGGTGATGACAACGATAACAACCGTAATTGCTTTGTCGCCTATAATGTGGTCTACATCCACAGGTAGTGAAATTATGAAGCCGATGGCTATACCTACCTTAGGGGGAATGCTGGTCGAATTGATAACCTTATTTATAGTTCCTGTAACCTTTTCATTTTTTGAGGAAAAATCTATGGAGAAACATGTCTAAAAAAATTAAACCCAAAGATTTCCTTTGATTTTTAGTGGGTTAAATGATGATGTAACGAACTATGAGAATAAAAAGTAAAAGCGCATTATATGCGCCCACAGCTGATTGCTTTAACCAAGAAATCCACGGAGCAAGCTTGCTTTGTAGACTCTTTCCAAAGCAATGCAATAAGCAGCTGTTCTATAATCAACCTGTAGCTGCCGATGTTTTTCTGAAGTCTTTTTCCAAGCAGCTTTGAGCTTGTCTTCAAACTTTTTACTAACATCTTCTTCGTCCCATTGCATACGCTGTAAATTTTGCACCCATTCAAAATAGCTCGCTAACACTCCACCGGCGTTCGCTAAGATATCGGGAACGACACAAATATGCTTTTCTGTAAGAATACGGTGAGCCCTTGGTGTGACAGGGTTATTGGCACCTTCAACAACTAGTCTTGCCTTTATATTATCAGCGTTATTTTCCGTAATTGAGTCGCCGAGAGCAGCAGGGATCAAAACGTCACATGGCTGTTCGAGCAGATCTGTGTTTGAAAGTTTCTCAACCTTAGTCGGCTCATATTCCGAAAATTTGCCCCCTTCAGTTTTAAATTTAAGGAGGTTTTGTAAATCCAATCCTGCAGAGTTATAAATCGCACCACTGCTATCGCTAACTCCTACAATAACGGCACCATTTTTTGCTAAATGTCTTGCTGCGTGCGAACCGACGTTGCCAAAACCCTGAATAATAATTTTGGCCCCTTGAAAGCTAAGGTCAATAGCTTCTCCAGCCCATTTTGTATTTAGATACACACCTTTCCCTGTGGCTTCTTCTCTTCCGTATGACCCCCAAAGTTCAATGGGCTTGCCGGTAACCGCAGCTGGTTCTTCGCCGTGAAACTTCGAATATTCTTCATATATCCAAGCCATGATCTGTGCATTTGTTCCCATATCCGGGGCAGGTATGTCGGATTTTGGCCCAATAATATCAATCATCCTCTCCACATAATTTTTGGTTAAAGACTCCAGCTCTCCTTGCGAGAGTTGCTTAGGATCACAAACAATACCTCCTTTAGCTCCCCCGAACGGAATATCCATCAAAGCACACTTCCACGTCATTAGAGATGCCATAGTTCGGAAGTGATCGATGTCGACATCTGGGTGAAATCGTAACCCACCTTTGTATGGGCCTAGTGCATTGTTGTGTTGCACACGAAAAGCTTCGAAAACTGAGACTCCATCACCTACAGTAGATGGGAGTTCGATGCGAATTTCTCGTTTTGACAAAGTTAGGAATTTTTGCGCATCTTCAGAAATCTCTGGAAGTAATGCGAATGCAGCTGCTAAATGACTATCATCGTCATTAGAGCCCCCATTTTCATGATGTTTTCGTAAAAACGGAAGATGAAATTTCATTTTTTTTCCATATGATTTATTCTTTTTTTGCTTTCTTACTCTTAAAGAAGAAAAGCTAAAAAGTGCATCTTTACCAACCACCAAAAGGTAGCACCTATTTGGTGGTTGGTAAACGTCAAAAGAAACTTGTTAGGCCTGTCCTAAGTAAAAATAATTTGTTCCAATAGCCATGTCATAAAACTCCCAACGGTAATGGTATCCTATATTTGATCGATAAAAGCCTCGTTCTTTAGCTTAAACATGTCCACTCTAGCTTGACATGCATAAAACCCTGCTCTCGAGTTAGCAGTCACTTCTATACTGCAGCGTACTCTGGTATGTGAGCTTCCATGGGACGTGTTATTGTCCCTCTCGTTTTACACTAAATGATATACCGCTCGTTTAAGTATAGGGAAGCTTAGTTACCTTTAATTCTTCTTTTGCTGTAAATCCAACAAGCAATTTTAAAAAATACACTGGAATTAACCATTGAAACCCAGCGGGAGGTGACAGCAACATCCCCAAGAATACAATACCGACCACCTCAATTATGGCGATTGTTCGTTGAAAAGATAGAGGTATATTTATCAGAGTGATTGTTGAAACAATTAGAAATGCATAAACAGTCATCCCAAAAATCTGATAATCCGCAGGTATATCAGTAACAAAAAAAGATATCATCATAAGAAATATTGCTACTGAAATTTCGAATACTATCACCAACTTTTGCCCTCTTTCTCCAAACTTCCGTCGTCCATTGCTGGGATTTATTTCCAAGAATTCCACATAAAGAATAAAGCTTAAAAACCAATACAATGTGACACTTAACAGCCAATAATCGTTATTGAAGAACATCAGCATTAATGGATGAATGTGCTGAAAATTATGGTGTAATGGTGGCAGTACGTTGTGTTCTTTTATACTTCTTATCTTTATCGCGATATGGTTGTAACCAATGACTCCTCCGCATAGATCCCATGCCATCAACCCAGCGGCTGTCATTTGAATCCAAGACCAGTCGAAATTTGCTATTTTTGCGTAAACAAGTAACCCTATAGCGAAAATAATTGAAAATATGTAAGCGGTGATAACTTACCAATGTGTCCAACCAACCCCACAAGTCTGAATCCAGCTGCCGTATAAATAGCGCAAAATTGGGTTTTGGATTAGGTTTTGATCAGTGTCTAGATTCATCTTTTTTCGTTTTTTTGTGCTTCAGCTTTTTATTGTCTTCCCCCATTTTTCTGTTTGATTTTTTATTGCTCTTCCTTTTCCCTTATTCTTTTTCACCTTTATTTTTTCTCTGTTTTTTGGTTCCTTTGGATTTCATCTCTAGCCTATCCCAACTTGCTTGGGACTAAAAGGCTTGGTTGT
>JBNKNM010000104.1:0-18604 GCA_050293845.1 Pseudobacteriovorax sp.
TGTCAGATTGAGCGGCATGACTCATGTAAAAACCTCGCCATACTATCCACAGTCCAATGGCAAAATTGAGCGCTGGCATCGTGAAATGAAGATTACCTATCGTTCAAAGGAAGTAGCAAGCTTTGAACAAGCTAAAAAGGTGGTTAGGGATTTTGTTGACGAATATAACCATTACCGTCTTCATAGTGCCTTGGATTACACAACGCCATACGATCGCTATTTAGGCATCGATCGCGACCTAATTGTCGAGAGGAAAAGCAAGCTCCAAGCCGCAGCTAATAAGCGAGCTGAATACTGGCGAGGTAAAGATCAGAATGGCCGTCTTGAAGCGTATGACGTCTGTCTTGCAGAAGTTGCATCTGTAGTTTAGGTGGAATTGGTCGATAAGTTGCCGTCATCATGTGTTGAACAAGAAGAACGCTTGCATAGATCTCACTTCTAGGCAATATTGTCACTTCCAATCGGAGATTGTTAGGTTCCCGTCCGACCATTACAGAGCAATAGAATTTAATGACTCTATCCATTTTATGCTCTATAGTTGTAGTCCTAACCTTAAAGTATAAAATGACTGGTATAAACGTTTAGCGACCCACCCATATTCACTATACAAATATCCACGATAAAACTCGCCCTCTAGAGATATATGAAATTCTTTAGCTTCCTGACCTTGGTATTGAACACCTAAAATGGTTAGAGAACTATTGTCATTAAGAGATTGATAAGCTCTAATAATGGGAGACCAAGGACTATTTATATGAGCAATCAAATTACAATACGCAAGATCGCGGCTTAACCATTGGCTAGCTCCCCAAACAAAGCTATCTTCAGTACCTGGTTTTTTATGATCATAGTAATCATAACGATTGCTAGTGGTAATTGTTTCTCTACCTTGGTCGATATTGATTAGGTGATTCAGAGATTTCTTTGCAGTTAGTCCATGAGCATTGCGAATATACTCAAGATTTAGTGATAAAGGGATATTGTGAAATCCAATACGACTGCCTAGTAAACCGTCACTATAGTATCTATTATTTCTACCGCTATGATGAATATTGTATTCTAGATAGAGTACCATAAAGTCGAAGGGAGTTGAACTTAGATTCTGACCTAAAAAATTTTGTCCTATCATGGCACGACTCTGTAACTTTTCACCTTCATAGTTAATTAGAAAATATGGTAGTATATGTTCTCGATCAGACTCATATATAGTTAATATACCAAGGGATAGTTCATCATTAACAAATCTTGATAGTTTAATAAGTTCAGATCCTTGATCAATAGTGAAAGGACCTTGTTCGTTCCGCATGGCTGCTCTTACAGCTTGCGAAGGATTCGTTGAGATACCAGAACCCATTCGAAAGGAATAACGCCCTATAATTAAACTCAAATTATCAGTTTCATAGTTGAGAAATCCCTCTATTAGATCAGCATCACAGTAGTCTGTAGACTCGAAATCAATACGTGAAGCACATGTACCTCGGGTATTAACTTCACCTTGCCAGCTATCAATACTAATAACCGTCTTAAGCTGTAGTCCTATGGTATGCAGGCTTCTAGCTCTATCTTGCATTGTAGTAGTCCAATAACTACTAGTTGTATCTACAGATGGATAGATATCCATTGCAAGATCTTCTGCTAAACCTCGGATTGAGTACAAAATCAGAAAACTTAAAAAAACTATTCTGATTGTCATCTATAGATGATCCTTAGTGATAAGTTTAATTGCTCGAGCCAGTTTAGAGCGAGAAAAAAAGCTTTTTGGTCGGCTATCAGTATTTTTCACCCCAAGGAAACTCACCTTAGTTTGTTTTTTGTCGTTAATGGCATCTATTACTACAAGGTCGTCGATAATTTTGTCTTGGTCTGTGTATAGTGGTATTCCGCGTTTAATCATTTTTCCCGAAAGGGCGAAATATTGAATTTCTTGTAAACGTTGTTTTTTGATACTGTAGCTCAGATTGATTGCTCCATAACTGGCGTCTTTGCTGACACCTTTTAACTTGATAATATGAAATTTACTGTCTGAAAAATATTCCACTATTTGGTAATCTATGCCATTAAATCTAACATCTAAAACATCTCCAATTGATGCTTCGCCAACCAGTCTTTGAGTTGGAGAAATTCTTAAAGGCAAGCGGCTTCCTTCTTTTTGAATCCAAACACCCTTAGTAGTCCTTAGAACGGCCATCCGCTGACCTCTAGGTTCAGAGATAGCAACTGCAATTTTGTCGTAACCTTGAGAAAAAGAGCGATAGATAACACGATTTTTTTCCTTACCATCAACCGAGTGAAGAAATTCAACATCTGCTAAGAACGAATTGTTCTTAGGATAAGGAAACTGTTCGTTAATGGTTGTCAGTAAGGTTTGACCCTGACTGTTGTTTGTTTGGCTTTTACCCTGACTGATACTTGGCAGGAGGACAAAACCTAAAACGGCTGTTTTTAGTAATAAATCTATGATTTTATGACGACTAGCGGAACGTACTGGAAATATACTTGCTAGGGCTGAGCTGAATATAGCGACTATCATAACGATGGAGACTCCCTTCAAATCAATAAAAAGTTTAAGATTATAGCCTTTGCTTGCTCCAGGTGGGGGAGGCATAGGAATACCGCCAATTAAGTCGATGATTCCAGCAATTGATAAAGCAATTGCAACACCAACAGTGGCTCCTAGAATGGCAAGTATGAAGGTTTCATGGACAAACAGAGAACTAATAAAGCTTCTAAAGATGCCAATAGAACGAAGAATACCAATCTCATCATGACGCTCCATGATTGACATGTACAGGGTGTTTGACATAGCTAATAGAGAAACCAGAAGCAGGATGCTAAGGAAAATCATAAAAAGCCTATCGTTGAGGTTTTTAACCCCTTGGTAAAAATCAGCAACTTGATACCAAGGTTTTGCACTGTAGCCTTGATATTGGCTCATAATTAATGACAGATGATCCATGACCTCATCCGTGTCATCAGTCTTGTAAAGAGAAAGAGCTAAGTAATCGGCCTCCTTAGATTGAAGAGATTCTATAGCGGTGTTAAATGGAATGATAAGTCGGACTGCCTCCGCTTCCTTCGAACGTGACTCCAGAAGTCCTAATATAGAAACATCAATGGCATTCATACGACCATCGTCTGTAGATACTAGTAGGGAAGCATATTCACCTATCTTAACATCTAAACGTTCCGCCATCCGTTTACCGATTACAACGCCGTAGGGTTCTTCTTCAAGAATATTCTCACCTATATTGACTGGTGACCAACTGCTAAGGGATATTTGCCCTTCTGGGCCGACCCCTTCGGCAACGAAGACCGTACTGCTTTCACCTGTGCCAATGACTCCACTAAACTTTCGTTTGAGTGATGATCCTTCGATAAAAGGTTCCAGATTTGGATCAGCCAAAATCTTTCTTTCAATATCCTGAAGGGTTTTGATCGAGCTTCGATTTTTTTCTGGTGTACTGGAGCTGAACCATGATGATTGTGCAATTTGAACGTGACCGTTCCCAGAACGAGAAAAATTTTCGCTTAGGCCCCAATAGGTGTATTGCATATAGCCATAAAAAATAAGAGAACCGAGGACACTTACACAAATAGAAAGAATCGTTATGATGCTTCGTTTTGGAGAACGGAGAAGATTTAGCCAAGCCATTTTAAGAAGAAATTTATAGATCATAACTTGCCCTCCAATTGCCCATCGATCATTCTTACTATACGGTGAGATCGTTGCGCAACATCCTGATCATGGGAAGATATAATAGCCATAATGTTTTGTTCATCGACAAGCTCCTGAAAAAGATCCAGAACTGCTGTGGACGTTTTTGAATCCAAATTCGCAGTGGGTTCATCAGCAAATACTATTCGTGGTTTGTTCACCAGAGATCTAGCTATCGCAACCCTTTGCCTTTGTCCGCCACTAAGTTGGCTAATACGTCTTTTTTTAAACTCATTTAGACCAACACGATCCAATAGATGGGAAGCGTAATCTCGACTTGATTTGAGGTTACGACTTAAATATACCGCTGGAAGGGTAACATTCTCCATAACACTGAGTGTGGGAATCAGATGGTAAGACTGAAAAATAAAACCAAAGCATGAAAGTCTAAAGCGGCTTTTTGAATTTTCGTCTAAGTTATCAATCCGGTCTCCTTTGTAGTATATCTGTCCTGATTCGATAGGGTCGATTAGACCAAGACAGTGCAGGAGTGTGGACTTTCCTGAACCGCTTGGCCCCATTAAGGCTATCAATCCAGATTCATCGAAATGCGATGAAATTCCCTTCAATGCTTGAAAACTTTTTTCACCCAAATTATAGGATTTTTTTAGATTCTTAATCAAAAGTTCCATAGTTTACCTATATAACCGATCTTTAGATGATTTTAAGGATTTATCAACTTGATTTAATAGTTCCTTGAGTTTTGGATCTTGACTTAGCTCAGCTGACAGTGCTTCAGCTTGCTTTAGGCTTTCTTTTCCCCTAGTATTTTCGTTGATCATTGTTTTAGGAAGAAAAGAATAAGTTTTTACGAGGTTCTTTAAGCTTAGTAAATAGGAAATTCTATCGGAGCTTCTCTTAGTTTTACTAACACTTCGTTCTAATAGAGATTTTGACTTCTTAAAATTTTTGGCCTGTTCTTTTTCTGATTGAACAAATACATTTTGCATACTTAACATTACTCCTAGATAGCTTTGAAATAAGACGCAACCAGAATTTTTATATGAAGTTCTCAGTTCTGAGATGTACTTATGGATTAGATCTAGGCTAGATTTTGGGCTTTTTTGTTGAAAGATATCGCTGCTATTTTTTGCTAAATCCTGTTCCAAAATGTCCGGCTTGGGGCAAGTTTTGGAAATTCCGTAGCTTGACGCTGTCGAAAACGCAAAATAAAGAATAAAGGAATGAATTACTCTAGAAACCATTTAAACCTCCTTGCTATTTATTACTTAAATTTAATAGATTGATTTCTTTAACAACCTTCCGAAATAAAATCAAAACGGTGATAGCAAATCCAAAATTCATACCGACCCATAATCCTCTGACTCCCATGTTAAGCATAAATGCGAAGACAAACTGGCTTAGCCCACCAAACAAACCATAGCCAATAAAGGCTTGATAAAGAGGAGCACGTGTTTGCCCGATACCTCTGAGAATCGCTGCGAGAACGATTATAAGACTTTGAAAAAGACACAAGATCCCTGCATGGATCATAATAAAAGGAACCATATTTCGTACTTCATTAGAGTCAATAGTCCTTTGGTAAAATAAATTTACAACGTCGAAGGGATAAAGAGAAAACAGGATTACAAGAAAAAGAGAAAAACCAAGTGTTATAACTAAAGCCGCTAGGCAGTTTTTACGAGCTCCCACAAAGTTTTCTTGGGACCAAAGTATACTCATCTTTTGAACTATAGCCTGCGACACACCAAGTGCAACCAGTAGCCCAATACTTATCCAAAGGAGGGCAATGGATTGGATTGACGTAAATTGGGGCCAAAATTTACTAATAATTAACAGCGATAGGAGGATTGCGAAGTTTTCAATAAGAATTACGCCACTGATAGGCCAACCAAGTGCAATAATCTTTTGAAGTTGATCAAAGGAAATAGCTTGAACAATAGTTTTCGGCATTGGTAAAGCGAATTTAGTGCGAAAAGCAAAAGGTAGGGCTAAAAAAAGTACTAAAGTGTTAGCTGCAGCCACTGCGAGTAGAATGGTCTGAGTTTTTTCTAATGAGTTCAACTGATTTAATGAGATAATGTAGTAACATAGGGCTACACCAGATAGGGAACCCATGGAGAACAGCATGGATAATAGTCCTGCTCGTTCGTGCAGGACGAGATGAATCTTAATGGGAGTTAAGAGCAAGGTGGGAATGATAAGAACGGCTATACAAGGAGCAAGCTCCTTAGCTAAGTAGATAATTTTGGGATCAATACCTATAGCTTGCAAAATGTGACCTGAAAAGAACAGAATTCCAGATAAAACGAGCGCTAAAAATAAGGCAAGGCCAATTCCATTAGCAATACTTTTTTCATATTGCTTTTGATCTTTTCGACCAAAATCTCTCCCCCCAAAGAAGAAGAGGGCTTGCATCATCCCTGTTCCACCTAGGATAGCGGCAAAGCCCAATTTATCTAACAGACCGAACGCGCTGTAAGTATCCAAAGCTCCAATAAGTCTATGGATAATAAATCCCAGGAAAAACGGAGCAAGTTGGGCAAAGGTCAGCCACATAGATTGTATGCCTAGGGAATAAACATATTTAACGCCAGAAAGAACCATGTTTTGCACCTACAAAAGAAATTCATTGACTTCTGGATGGCTTAGGAACCCACTTGGACTTGACGTTTTACCATAAGCCCCGGATTGAAAGATTATAATTTTGTCCCCAATTTCCAGTTCAGGCAGTAATATATCAGAAGCGAAGATATCCAATGGAGTACATAGTAAACCCGTGACTCGATAGGATCTTTCTGCACCTGTTTTTCCAAGAACTTTAATGGGGAAGTTACGACGAATGACCTGCCCAAAATTGCCTGTAGCTAGTAGGTGATGATGCAGTCCTCCATTAGTAATGACAAAGTTGATTCCACCAGAGGTTTTAAGGTCTACAACATCACACACATAGATTCCTGCTTCACCTACAAGAAAGCGACCAAGTTCCAGAGCTAGTATCGTATCATCAAAATCCTTTCTTGCTTTTTCTGCAAGATCATTCATTTTAGCTTTAATCAAAGGTAGATCGATAGCCTTATCGTTTGTATAGTATGGAATACCCAGGCCACCACCCAAATTAACCTTTTTCATGGGTAGCTGATATTTTTGAGATAAGCTTCGTGCCAGCTCGTAGGACTGTTCCTGAACACTAGTTATTTGTTTAGCATCTAGATTTTGAGAACCTGAAAAAAGATGTAATCCTTTGAAGTCAAGTTGGTAGTCTTTAATTGTTTGCACAAGTTCAGGGACTTGTTCCCAATCGATACCGAATTGCCGTGGGGATCCTCCCATCTTGAGTCCAAATCCCTTGGTTTCGAAGGGGACGTTAATACGCAATGCGATCGGGCAAGGAAAACCTAGCTCTTCACTAATGTCTCTTAGCATCCCTAACTCTCTCGCACTTTCGATGTTCACAGTGGCTCTAACCATGGCAGCTGCACGAAGTTCCTGTTGCGACTTTCCTGGTCCAGCCATAGATACGTGTTCGGGATTTATTCCGGTATTTAAAGCTAAATTCAACTCTTTTCCTGAAGCTAAATCGAAACCGTCGGTTATCTGTGACATGAGTTCTACTAAATGCACATTGGGGTTTGCTTTTATCGCAAAGTGAATCTTGATGGAGTCATCTAAGTTTTCTTTTATAGCACTCATACGATTTCGGATCAAATTTCGATAAATCACGTAAGATGGGCCATCAAATCGTTCAAGGTTTAGGTTTAGAGGAAGCCCCTTGTGTTTCATATTTATATCATTATGGTATAGCTCTAAGGCAGTTTGGAACCTACTTTTCATAATTGGCTCTCCAAATTTGCTGTTTTAAGCAATGCTCTGTCAAGCTTACCATTGCTGTTTTTTGGCAATTTCTTAGATGTCAGGTACACCTCATGAGGAATCATATAAGCGGGCATCTTCTCCCGGCAATAATTTAGAATGTCTCTTTTCGTTTTGGTATCATTAGCGCCATTATTTGCATAGCAAATTATTTCAATTCGTTGCCCTAACTTTTGATCCTCCACTCCTATAGCAACTACTTCTTGAACCAACTTCGATTTGTAAACCGACTCTTCAATTTCCTCTGGCGAGATACGATAGCCTGAGGTTTTAATCATACCGTCTAGGCGTCCGACGAAGAATAGATAACCTTCCTTGTCTCGGTACACTTGATCACCCGAAAAAACTACTTTCTCATTGAAATTTTCATACCCTTTTACAATAGAAAGATCCCTGAAACGAAAGGCCGTTTTTTGGGGGTTACGCCAGTATCCTTGGCTTACTAGCCGCCCTCTATGAACGAGTTCCCCAATCTCATAATCTTCACAAATCTCGTTCCTCGCATTAACAACTAATATTTCTTCTCCAGGAATTCCTTTACCAATAGATTCAGGCCTAAGTTCCACCTGCTCAGGGACTAAGTAGGTAGAACGGAAGGCTTCAGTTAGCCCATACATTAGGTAGGGCTTCGTAGAGGGAAAAAGCTGTCGCAAGGTAGTTAGAATTGGTACTGGAAGCTTGCCTCCCGTGTTGGCGAAATATCGCAAGCATTGCGTTGCTCTTTCGGGTATTGTAGTTGAACTGAGAGCCATATATATTGGTGGCACTGCGGTTAAACCTGTAATCTTATACTCGATAAGTGCTGCCATCAGTTGGGGACCAGTAAGAAAATCGAATAGAATCAATTCCGCACCTACTAGCAACGATGTCGTGATTTGAGAAAACCCTGCATCAAAGGAAAATGGAAGGGCTGCCAGAATTTTATCATCCCTATGATTATTTAGATAAGAAGCAACACATTTTGCTCCTGTTATAAGGTTTCTATGGGTTATCATCACTCCCTTTGGTTTACCAGTAGATCCTGATGTATAAAATAAGGCTGCAAGATCTGTTTCTACGATATCCGTAGGGTAGGAGTGAATCTCACCATCGACTGGATTACTTTTTTCTAAAAACAACTGTCTTCCAACTACAAGAGTCTCGCAGTTTCCAATATTATCTCTAAAATCTTGTCCTAATATCACTAATTTACTCTGTGATACAATGAGTGCAGAACTGTTGCTATCCTTAATGATTTGCAGTACCTGGTCAGATTTAAGGTTAGGATTAACAGGAATAAATACTAGACCTAGCCGGCTAGCTGCTAGAACTGACACAATAAAGTCAAAGCTCTTCGGTAATAGAATTGCAACCCGAGACCCTTTACTATAATTTTTACTACGTAACTGTTCCATAAAATTCTTAACAGCGCGTTCTAGCTCTCCGTAGCTGAATGAGTGTTCTCGATCCCTGATAGCTACATTTTCTTTATGTGTAGCCAAGTGGTCTTCGTAAATTTGATGAAGAAGAAGTGGAGTACTCATGCTTGACTGTCCTCAAAGAGTAAATTTAGAAAACTGATGATTCCCTTAGACTCTTCATAGAGCCTCTTTAATTGAAGGCCATCCACATAACCATGTCCCCCTGCAACTTGTACTGCTTCTTTGCTAATATTATGGGCATATTGACTTAGACTTGCTAAAAAGCTCTCCATCTTTGGATGGCGGTCTAATATCCTTAGTGATTGAAAAATTAATGCGTTCAAAGATTCGAAATCAATAATAATATTACCAATTCGTAAGCTGACTGCTTGATGATGGAAAATAGCCTTTCCTGCAGATTGCCTTACTTTGCTATAGGCAATAGCTTCATGAACCATCCCTTGTAATATACCACTTAGTATACCAAGTAAGGTAGCTCTCATATATCTTGCAAGAATCTTCTGTCGACTTATGCATATTTCTTGTACGGCTAAAGTTTTTGACTTCACCAAACATAATTCTCCCAAACCCAAAATCTTTATTTGGGAATGTTTGTTAAGATATAGAGATTCGATTCGTGCGAGTTGGCCATTTTGGTAAAACCTTATTCCGCTAGCTGTTGATTCTATAGGCTTACTAATACATAACATTCCTTTAGAAGTTAGAAATGATAGTTCATTGTGATTGGTAGAGCCTTTAAAAAAATAATCTAATACCAAACTGCTTAAAGTTTCGATAGCTAGCTTGAGGTCCTGTTGAGCAAGAATCATAGCCAGATTTAGCAAAGTTTCGGTATAGTCTTGCGGCCCTTGTTCAACTTCAATCATATTTAAACAAGAAGGAATATCAAGTTCACGGATTTCTTCTTTTATAGATCGATAGACGCGATCATTACGATATCCTTCTACCCAAATAGATTGATTTTTACTTAGACAATCACTAAGATGATTCAGAATGAAGCAATGTTCATTTGCCGTCGGATGTAACATTTATTTCTCACCTCAATAATCAAGGACGATACAATTGTGCAACCATTATTCTTTGCATATCACCTGTTCCTTCTAATATATCAAAAGCCTTAGCATCTCTGTAAAACCTCTCCCAAAAACTTCCAGACTGGCATGCTTCCTCATTAAAGCTATCATACAATCCATGAGCAATTTCCATTGCTAAACTTGAACTTGAGGCTTTTGCTATTGAAGCCTCTAAAGAACAACTTTTACCTTCATCATATTTATAAGCTGCTTTATAAGTTAGCAATCTTGAGGCATCTAAACGATATTTCCAATGAGTAATTTTATCTTGAAGAAGTACATCACGATGAAAGGAATGACTTTTCTGCTTCATAGTTTTTTCCGCCTGATCAAGAGCTTCTAAGCAGCAACCATTAATCACTCCCGCTAGACAAGGACGCATATAATCCCAGGCTCGTTGAGCTCCAGTAAATGCGTCTACTAGCGGACCGCGTTTTCCAGTATGACCGAGCATTTCTCTTGCACTAAGCTTCACATTATTAAACGAGAAATTGGTAAGCTGACTAGGTCTGAGCCCCATCATGTTTTCAACCCGATCTATATTAACACCTTTTTGAGATGTATCGACAACAAAGGCTCTAATACCAAAACGTCCTTTTTCAGGTGCAACCGTTGCAAATACCACAAGCTTAAGTGCTCTAGAACCATTTGTAACAAAACATTTTTCTCCATTTAGAAAGTAGTCTTCGCCATCTTTTTTTATTCGGCACTGAATGGCTGTAGCATCAGAGCCGCAAGAAGGTTCAGTAATCGCAAATGCTCCCCATACAGGTTGACTATCATTAAAGAAATTTTCTACATATATTTTTTGTTGTTCTACAGTCCCAAGTGAAAATACAGGGGGCATGGACAACCCCGGACCAGGCAGAGATATAGCAATACCTGGTCCGATACGTCCCATTTCCTCAAACAGTAGAACCCTATGATAGGCTTTGGCAGCAATTTCCAATCCCCCGAGATTTTTGGGAATATTCATTCGATTTAAAAATTCGAGATTTAGCTTTTTCCAAAGAGTCGAGCATAATTCTCCAGATATATCTGATGGTTCGACATACATAGGAAGATGGTGAAGAACCTGTTCAAAGGAAGTTCCTTCTTCTGGAAATAATCTTTTCAATCTATTAAGATCTTTTTGAAAGGTCCCATTAATGATCATATTAGATCCCCATTTTCTCTTTATAAGCACCAATTAAGCTACTAACTGCAATACCTTCAATTGTCATACCTTCGTACTTACAATCTGAAATCGCTACTCCAGACAGGTCGACCTCACTAAAGACCGTATCTTTGAATGAACACTCTCGAAATTGACTGTTTTGAAAACTTGAGTCGATGAACTTCACTTCACCCAACAGACAGTCAGTGAAACTGCTAAATCTGAGCTTTGAGTCCTGAGCTATAATCTTATAATCTTTGTCTTCTAATTGAATAACAGACATAAATTTCTCCTTATAGTTTTGGAAAAAAAAGAGCACCCGCGAAATTACCGTTTAAGCTAACGCTACAAAATAATAATCCGTATCCTCTCCATCGATTTGGATTAGTTTTTAATTGTTCTAGGACTTCATGTACCATGACAGGAACATCCATACTAGCAAAGAAACCTAATTGGGTTGGACCAATAGCTCCTATCTCTAAACCTAAATCCCAAGCCACATGGTGTGACATAACTGTGGAAGGGCTCGAGATAAAGAGTACTGTTTTAGACAGATTTTCGATATTCATTGAGGTGAGGCAATTCCCGATGGCTGACTGGAAAAAAGCTCTGGTCGCGGTCTGATTCCACTCAATATTACCATTCTCTAAAAATATAAAAGGCTCATAACTTTCATGGTAAAGACCCTTGAGTTCTAACAGAACGTTTTTTGATCCATGGTTAATCTTAAGAGCACAAGCGCCATCTGATAGTGGATCTAATCCTGCTATAGATCTAGGGTACGGTATTGGCCATTTTTCAGCAGAACAGAAGACAGAAAAGCCTTCGTTCTCACGAGTACCTTGCATAGTTTGATTTAATATTTTTAGACTTTGAAAAAAGCTAATATTTCCCGTTTGTGAAACAGCAAAATGAGGAATATTAGACCAATTTAATTCAGCGGCCAAACGTGCTACATTTGAAGTATAAATAGCTTCTTCAATTGAACAATGGCTATAGATGAATATGTTTGCCAGTTCATCATTCGAGCAAAGATTCTTTAGACATTCTAAGGCTATTTCGAATTGACTTTGGTTTGGAGCATAACTAAAGGTTCCTCGAGTCAAGGCATTCGTTGGAGAATTAAGAACAGACTCAATATCCAAAATAGGCATGTGTGAAAGCACCATGGCTACCACTTTCGTGTAGTGATCAGGCTTATCTGAGTTAAGATAATCAAGACAAGTCCGATTCCACTTTGCGATATTGCCAATAGTTTTCGGAATGACTAAAGCCGAATCTTCAATTCCTATGACAAACTTTTGATTCACAATATCTTTCCTTTGACAAATTTTTTCAATGTTCCAAAATTAGTGAATAGATCCGCTGAAACATCTTCAATTTCAATTGTAAATTGAAACACTTCTTCAATTTGCGTTAAAACTTCTACGACATTGATCGATACTAAACCAATTTCAAACAGATTAGTCTCATCATTTATGCTAATTGTGTCATCTACACCCAATACTTTGTACAAGATTTGCTTTATTTTCACACTAACGTTATCTTGAATCACTGCGTTTGTTAACATTAATTACCTCCTAAAACGAATCTACTTTTAATTCATTCTTAAAACTATTATGGATGTTCATAATTCGATTAAACGTCTCTTTGTAGGTGCTTCCTGATACAATAAAGAATGCTGAGAAATCTGTGCAATGAGATGCTGGAAGTGCAGTTTCTCCAACAGAAATTGAAATTTCATGACGATGTATCCATTCATGATTTAAGCTCTTTGGATCTGGTAAAGATTTAACAGTACCGAAGAGGTTATTGCGAATACCAATCAGACCACAAGATTTTTTGTCTTGACTACTAGCAACATTATCTTGGGACCAAGGTCGATCCAATTCAATCGTTAATAGTTCTCGGTTCAAATTAACTCCCGTTGATTCTTCTATCATGGCTACTATACCGCCTCCACCTGATCGCGCAGCAACTTCGCAAAAAATGACTTCGTCTGCTGAATTTAGGAAAACCTCAAGGTGAATCACGCCTTTATTCAATGAAAGCTTTTGAATAACTTCATCAGCAACCGACTCTAACTTATCAATGATCTTTGAATCGGTTTCTATGACTGATACAAAGGGACTTCCTTCGTTAAAATCGATGTTACCCATTTCAGGAATGTAAGGTGCCAAGGAATGAAACACAGATTCACCTCCTTGAACTAGGGAATTAATATGGTACAAAACCCCAGAGACATACTCTTCGAGTTGAAATTCTTCTTGACACTCTTCTTTTGCAAACCATTTATCAATTTGATTTTCGGTAAATAATATAGCTACCCCTTTTGATCCTTGACTACTACGAGGTTTAACGACTATCTTCCCATATCTTTTGAGGAAGTCCTTAGCATCTGCGATATTAAATTTTTCTTTAAATCTGGGAATACGAAAAGTTTTTGTATTCTGAAGGCAATGCTTCATGTAAACCTTATCGCGAAATTTTCTTGCAGTGTCCTGATTTGTACCAGGAATACCTAAAGATTCTCTAATATTTGAGGCTAGCTCAACATCCTCTTCAGAAAATGCAGCGACGGCTGTAATAGGCAATTCCCTATGAATCTTTAGTGCTAAATTCAGAATTTCGGAATGTCGACGCATGCGGACAACATGAATTTTTTCATTTTGATCTAGATCTTTAAAATTATCTTTATTCTTTTCGTCGGTAAATACAGTAACAGCAGCCTTCAAATCGGAGAACACAGCTTTACCATTAGAAAGATAATAATTACGTTTTTCTCCTCTAACGAGGATCAGAATGTGATCTGACATGATTTATGTCCTTTTCTTATAGTTAACGATGATGGCATATCCATGGCCAGATAAGCTCAAAGTCCAAATAAGAGCTTGCCCACCTTTTTTAAGATATTTTGAGCCTTCCTCGATGGAAGCAATCAATGCAGCGGTTCCTTCATGAAAATTTCGGGGAGGTGCAATCTTTATAGATGATATTTCTTTATATGCAAGCTTAAGTAATTTAGATCCGTAAGGATCGCCAATTATTAAATCAGGTACAACATCCATTTTTATTAATTGTGTACCTAACCATCTGCCAAATGTATGGAATAATGAAGACATATCATTGTTGTCACCATAACGATCATCAAAGGTGTATATATCTTTAATATTAATGAAACTTTCAGAGTGTCGTTCCATTGATCCTGCAAAAAGAAATCCACAAAAATCTCGAAATGGTGTTTCGTCACTCATTTCTATATCGAAAGGGGATAGCCATTGATCAGCACAGCTTAACAAATATGGACTCTGATTCTGGTTGGTTAGTCCTAATAGCGATAAACATGCCCCAATACCCGCGGTCCCAACTTGATCTATAGCGATACTATCCTCTTTAAGGTTAAGTTGATTATGGACCCTTAGGCATCTTGAGCTTAAAAAGCTGTCATTAATGGTGCATTGACTATGTATATGCGCTAATTTATCTGAAAGATTGAATTGACTTTTAAATCTATCGAGCAAAATCTCCAGTTCTGAACCGATATCATGGTTCTTCGATCCTTTTAATTGTTCAACCTCCAATGGTTGAGATAATTTTTGGGGCAGGGAATGGGTACCTGCAGCTTCTAGCAGATAAGGGTATCTTAAGGAAAAGTTACCATCATGACACTCCTGTGGTCTTCGAATTTGTAGATCAATTATATCTATATTTAGCTCAATTCTCATTGATATCTTCCTCAATCACTTCTTTTGGATACGAAAGAAGGCAGCCTTGAATTCCTAAATTAGATTGTCCAAAGGACAATATTGGTTTACCTTGGGCAAGTTGAGTAAATCCTTGATCGACAAGGTTAATTATGAAGTCATTTGAGCAAGCGTGTCCTCGTCTCCGAATATTGTCGCTAAATAAATTTTCTGGCGTAAATGAAAGAGACTTTACAATCAATTTCCAAAGCGAAAGGTCCGCATTAATAGGTAAAATTTGCGGGATAGTCTCTGGCTCAAGACTGCTTTGTTCGAGACACTTCTTGATGAGATCACGACTATGTCGCCAACATGTCTGAGCAATTATTTGTGAATTACCTGGTATTTCAGGCCCTCCGTGAAGTCGGCTGAAATAGTAAAACAGAGGCATATCTAGCCAACATTTTAAAGAATCACGACCAAGGAGTAGAGCTGCCGCACCATCGCTTTGAATACCTCCATCCTGGCGAAGTCTATGGTCAGCATCTCCAAACACCCGGTCAGAAGTAAGTATAAGCGCATAGGGCTGGGAACTCGTTTTTTGGAGATAGTTCATCGATAGTTCCACAGCTTTAAACACCGAAGCACATGCCAACTGACTTACTGAAAAATCGATCTTTGGTTTGAATTCAAACCGATTTTTAATTTTTGTGAGAAGGGACTCAGGTGGGGCAGGTATACTGAAACCTTGTGTTCGTGCATGAACTATAATACCAATATCTTCGACTTGGATAAATGCTGGAAGTTTTTTCCAAAGTCGTAAAATAGATTCGCTAACAAGTTCAAAATCAGACAAATTTGAGTTTTCATAAAAGTAGCGACAACCATTTTTTAATAACGCATCGATCCTATCTTTGGGAACTTTTTTCTCTATTCCCCACTGAGTCACATCTCGTGCTTCTCCTGGCAAATAGTACGCAGCATCGATTATTCCTAAATTTGTACGCATACTAAAGTATTCCTTCTATTTCTTCTTTGCAAAAGTTTTACCATTTAGACTTTGAATATTAGGGTAAATGGCGGCAAATTCTTGCTTTGTCACATCATATAGAATTCGATCACATCTTTTATTTTCTAGAACATGAGCACTACGCAAGCGTCCTGTAGAGCGAAATCCACATTTATCATGAACTCTATGAGAGAGTATATTTGGTTCAGCAACCCAGGTGCTTATAACTTCTCTATCGAAATCGAGAAATCCCGTAGCAATGGTCCTTAAAAAGGCAGACACGGTGAGATTACGTCCTCCTCCTTTTTCACCACGCAAGCCCCAGACCTCACCTAGTCCCATTTCATGGGTATACCCATTAAGACTCATTAAACCTACTAGACGGCTTTTTTCAGGTCCGTAAAGGAATACCTTATTGTTTGGATTACAGAAAAGAATATGTAGTTCTAGGTCAGTGAGGTTTTGTTTTCCTAGTCCCATATCTAACCACTTCACTATACTTTCACGTCTAAACCATTCACAAACTTTCTTAGTATGAGTGTTGCTATATGGAATAAGTACAGCTTCATTAAGATTTTCAATTGTCATTGTGCAACCCCAAGCCTATTCTCCAAGTGGGAACTAAGTATAAAGGAACCAAAACATCCCCCAATACCACTAGAAAATATAAGATGGTATCCCTCACGTTTATGGGCATTTGAATTTTTAATATTAATAGCGACATCTGAACCTAAAACATGTCCTATTGTCCGAAGACCTTGATCATGAAGTTTAGAAACAGGAATTCCAAGAGCATTAAGTACAATAGACCAAGAAGGTTTATGGGTATTCTGAGGGCATACTGTATCGACGTTCTCGCCTTTTATACCAACTTGCCGAAGACTTTTCCGCATTATGGAAGTGCAATTCCATAAATAATTGGGATTATCTTCGTAGCTTCCATCATCCATGATGCCTTTTAAATTTCTTTTATCATTGTATGTATTTATCCCGGATATAAGATTTCTGGATCTCACGCTTTTGCCAATTAAGATGGCGGAAGTCCCATCACTTTGTATTCCACTATCATTTATTCGTCTCAAGTGTTCTAAGAGAATATTATCAATCGTCACAACAATGGCCACTTTCTCTGCAGATTCTGCATTCATAAGGTAATTCAAGGTATTAATGGCATGAATAGGTGAGACACAATTTTGTTGGCTAATAGAAAACCCAGCAGTGTCGTATAGACTAAATTTTTTCTTAATAGTGTCAACTATCGAAAATGGTGGGGGCAGTATGTTTGCCTGTGACGTATGACAATAGATTAGATAAGCAACATCTTTTCGATTAATATTATTTCTATTTATAACATCATGGACACATTCTAATCCTAGATCAAATATTTCCTCAGTATTCGAGCGATAGTAACGTTCTGAAGTATTGGTTCGCAACTGCTGGACCATCTGATTGTCAATTCTATGCTCTATACAGTAGTCGTCTGTAAGACAAAGCTCTGAACCTAATCGATATTCAATATCAATGATACCAATTCCCATGATGCACCTTCATCTCATTGATTGAGTTTATATTTCTTTGCATGCCAAAAACTATTATAGATCATCATCTACCTTCTTTGTTTTTGCATCGTTACTAAAGCAAAGACTGTGCCGATAGCTTTGGTCATTGTTAGAAAAGTGATTTAGTGCTGATTTTATTGCATAAAATTGATTTTTAAAATTTGGGATCAGAAAGTATCAAACAATCGACAAATTAAAAGTGCTAAAAATTAGGAACTTTATTCTAGAATTCATCACCAGGTAGATTGACATATTACATTTTCTTCAACTGCAATTCGCAGCAGGATATAAAAAGCAGATAGAATTGTATTTTTTGCCTCAATTTAACAGCAAATATTCTTTAGCTATTCTTAAATATGGCTGTAAAATATGGTTTTGTATGTTCATAGTTAAAGGAAATAGCATAGGTTCGAATGATTCACTTTTTTTATGAATTCTTCAATTTTTTTACTAAGCTAAAATGTTGGCTCGGAGGTTAAATATGGTATTTTTTACGTCTAGAATCGAGTGTTGATCGGCTTATATCGAGTTTTGCTAGGGCTTCCGTAATATTCGATGTAGATTCTATAGTCTTTTCTAGAATCATTTTATCGAGGGTAGATATCGCTTCACTATACTTTAACACTCCAGATAAAACTTTTTTAACGATCTTTTCGAAGTCTTTTGTATCCGCAGTATTAAGTCCTGGTTCTCTCATAAGATTAAAGTCAGGAAGAAACTTGGAGCTATAAGGTTCTTCAGCTAAATCAGCTTCCATGATTAATACCTTGAATGCCTGAAAGAGCATTCTAATATTTCCCTGCCAGTAGTAACCTTTGCAAGCATTAGCAAGCTCTTCAATCTGGTCTTTACTAAGTTTCTTTCCCTTTCTTGCAAAGAAGATCTCAATAAAATCGGAAATATCTTCCTTTCTTTCTCTCAAAGGAGGCAACTTAATAAAACTCCCCATTATACGTGAAGCTAAGTCAAGTAGAATTTTGCCTTCAGATACCGCGTCTCCGAGAGGTATTGTCATAGCTGCAATAAGATGAAAACTTGAATACTGAACATCAGTAGAACCTACTCTTTGGTAGCTTCCATCATTTAATACTCGAAGTAGATCTTGTTGACACTCTTTTGGTAAGTAGTGGATTTCATCGAGAAACAAAATACCC
>JBNKNM010000105.1:0-18112 GCA_050293845.1 Pseudobacteriovorax sp.
ACTTTTGTCGATAAGCGAAAGCTAACTGCGCGGTCCAAATAACAGCTTCAGGGTCATCAGCATTAACATGAAAAACCGGCGCTCTCACAATTTTTGCAATATCAGAGCTGTAGTGACAAGAACGGCCTTCCTCGGGATCGGTTGTGAAGCCAACTTGGTTATTGGTGATCACATGGATAGTCCCACCAGTTTTGTAAGAGTCTAATGCCGACAGATTTAAGGTTTCTGCCACCAGTCCCTGGCCAATAAAGGAAGCATCCCCGTGGATCAAGAGTGGTAACACATTCACCTGATCCACATCGTCAAGCATGAGCTGCCGCGCTTTGACAAAGCCTTCAACCACAGGATTCACTGCTTCCAGATGACTCGGATTAGGGCTTAAATACACCCGCAGCTGCTCTCCAGCAAAAGTATCAATATTATTGGCAAAACCCTTGTGATATTTCACATCACCATCGATACCATAAGATGCGGTATCGCTACCTTCGAATTCCTTCAGCATCAATTCGTAAGGCTTACCCATAAAATTAGCAAGAACATTGAGACGACCGCGATGAGCCATGCCCACACAGAGTTCCTCTACGCGAGCCATCTTAGCTTCACTAGCGACTGCATCGAGTAAGGGAATCAGGGATTCCAGACCCTCTAAAGAAAATCTCTTTTGCCCAAGATAGCGATCTTGCAGGAATTTTTCAAAACCCTCCGCATGAATCAGCTTTTCTAAAATACGCTTCTTAAACTGATTCGATATTTTGGGCTTATTCCGACAGGACTCCATCCTTTCTTGAAACCACAGAATTTCTTCGATCTCGTTAATATCGCGGAAATCTGCACCAATCTTCCCACAGTAGGTTTCATGAAGCAACTTATTGATTTCACTAAAAGTAGTAGGAGATTTTATGGTTAAATTAACGGGATGAAATTCCTGATTAGGATTCACGTTGCCCAACCCATGATCGGCTGGGTCTAGAGACTCCTTCGGCGAAGGTTCTTCCTCAAGAGGATTAAGGTGAGCATTCAGATGACCTAATCGGCGGTACAAATTGATAAAAGCCTCTACCTTTGCTTCACCTTCATCTCCACCAGCTGCTAAATTTGACTTTGTGCTTAAGGCAAACTCATAACCTTCAAAAAATTGTTTCCAAGTTACATCAACACTGTTCGGGTCGTTGCGGTAGTCTTGATATAACCCCTCCACAAACGAGGCATTTGTTCCATTGGCAAATGTGAACTTTCCTCCGTCAATCACACCTTTCATCTGAAAGACCTTTCCTTAGTTCCGCGATTTTTATGCGTGTAGCGACTTTTTATCGACACCTAAAGCCGCTTCTTTAATGACTTCAGCTAAAGTTGGGTGGGCATGGACCGAGCGACCAATATCCTCAGCACTTGCCGTATATTCAACACCAATGGCAAGTTCTGCAATCAGCTCCGAAGCAGAGGGGCCAACGATATGAGCACCAATGATAGTATCGGTACGTTTATCAGCAATTATTTTAACAAAACCATCAGTTTCGCCCATACACTTAGCGCGACCATTGGGAGCAAAAGGAAATTTTCCGATTTTGATTTCTATTCCCTGATCCTTACACTCCTGCTCACTCAATCCTATGGTAGCCACTTCAGGCCAGGTATATACTACATTCGGGATAGCCTTGTAGTTGACATGGCCAGCTTTGCCTGCGATCAGTTCCACACAAGCCACACCTTCTTCCTCAGCCTTATGGGCAAGCATGGGACCGTCAATAACATCGCCAATTGCGTAGACATTTGGAATTGCAGTGCGGTAGTGCTCATCTACAGCTATCTTACCATTCTTCTCCGTTGTAAGCCCTACAGCTTCCAGCCCGAGACCATCTGTATAAGCCCGTCGCCCTACAGCGACTAGCAGTTTATCACAGGGGATTTCCATTGTTTCATTACTTTTTTCACAGATGACTGTGAGCTCCCGAGGCTTTTTCTTTAATGCAGTAAAGCGGGTTTTCTCATGGAACTCTAGACCCTCTTTACTTAGTACCTTTTTCATGGTCCTAATGACATCTTTATCCATCATGGGGAGTATGGAATCCATTGCTTCAATGACAGTGACCTTGGCCCCTAGTCGGGCCCAAACACTTCCTAACTCCAAGCCGATAACTCCGCCACCAATCACTACCAGGCGCTTAGGAACTTTATTAAAGTTTAAGGCCCCTGTGGAGTCGACTACTGTGTCACCATCGAAGGGAGCCATAGGGAGTTCAATAGGCGCACTGCCAGTAGAAATAATGACATGTTTTGCGTTTAATACCACTTCTTTTTCGCCCCGGACTTTAATTTTTCCAGGACCCGTGAAGCTGCCTACACCTTTGAAGTAGCTGATTTTATTTTTCTTAATTAAATAATCGACACCGTCCACTAGTTGCTTTACAACGCTGTTTTTATGGCTGTGGATCTTTTCGAGATCGAACCCTACCTTGCTATAGGTAACCCCTAGACTTTCTACTTTGTGGAGAGCTTGATGGTAAGCCTCACTGGATTGCAACAGCGCCTTACTGGGTATACAGCCCACATTAAGACAGGTGCCCCCCAGAGTGCCACGGCTTTCAATAAGGGCTGTTTTAAACCCTAGCTGGGCAGCCCGGATTGCTGCGACGTATCCGCCTGGACCACCTCCAATAATAGTAATGTCGAATTGTTCAGACATATTCCTACACTCCTAGTAATAATCGAGACGGATCTTCGATATTTTCTTTGATTTTGACAAGAAAGCTCACAGCTTCCTTGCCATCGACAATGCGGTGATCGTAAGATAGTGCCAAATACATCATGGGCCTGACAACAATTTCTCCATTGACTACCATAGGTCGTTCCTGGATTTTATGCATGCCCAGTATTGCACTTTGGGGTGGATTTAAAATGGGTGTCGATAGTAAGGAGCCAAAAACACCACCATTGGAGATAGTAAACGTTCCCCCAGAAAGATCGTCCACTGAAATTTTGCCATCCCTACCTTTTTTTGCATACTCTAAGATAGCATTCTCAACACCAGCAAAGCTAAGCTTGTCGCAATCGCGAACCACAGGAACCATCAACCCGCGGTTGGTAGAAACGGCGATACCTATATCATAATAGTCATGATATATTATGTCTGTCCCATCTACATAGCCATTTATGGCGGGAAATGCTTTCAAAGCTTCAACAACAGCTTTCACAAAAAAGCTCATAAAGCCTAGCCCCACACCATGGACTTCTTTGAAGTTATCTTTGTACTGCTTACGGATGCCCATGACTGCGGACATATCCACTTCATTGAAGGTGGTAAGCATAGCTGCAGTATGTTGCGCTTCCACCAGTCTTTCGGCAATCCTTTGTCGCAGGCGAGTCATTTTTTCTCTGCGTATCCCACGATCGCCGGATGCTACAGGGGGTTCAGAGCTTGTGGGATTAGTGCCTATGTGACCCTGTGTAGAGGGTTGACTCTGGTGATTGATAAGATCTGCTTTTGTCAGCCGACCTCCGCGACCAGAACCCAGAATAGCAGCAGAGTCTATATTTTCTTCTTTAACCATACGCGCCACAGCTGGGCTTTGGGGCCTGGGATCGTGGGAAGCTGCTCCGACACCAGACTCTTCAGATTGCGGCTGAGTTACCGGAGCACTTGGCTCTCCAGTTTTACTAGTATCAGCGTCAGCAGGCTTTTGTGCATTGGTATCAATTTCCGCAAGTAGGTCGTTGACGGTAACCGTGTCACCTTCGGCAACTTTTAAGGAAATAACACCTGAAGCCTCGGCAACGATCTCCACGGTTGCTTTATCTGTTTCAAGCTCAACGAGAACGTCGTCTAGCTCAACATAATCCCCGTCACTCTTATGCCACTTGTAAACTTCACCTTCCTGCACTGACTCTCCAACTGCGGGAACGCGCACTTCAAAGGCCATATCAACAACTCCTAAATTTTTAATCTGTGGCCAGCACCAGTGGTGATACCAGCGGTAGTTATGGTCTGAAATCCATACAGACACACTGCCATTTCAGAACGCAACTAGGACTATCATACTCTAACTTATATAAGCGCGGTCAGGAACAAATTGCCCTAATGGCCCGTAGCCCTAGACCGCAGCTATCTATCGATATATGGAACTATTGGCCAAATGTTGCAACCGTTATTGGTGAAATGAAACGATTTAATTGTCACCAGATGGGGGAGGGAACGAATACTCAGGGTGCACTATCGGTGGCAGACTCTGTAAATCTCGCGAAGAATTTCAATGCATCGTTTATCATAGTCAAATGCCCTTGACTGTCAAACCCTTGTCCCTCAGACGAGAAGGTCTTACGGGTCACTCGTATCTGACTTGCTGCTAAGGTTTCCGTAAAAGCTTTAGCCTGTTTTTTAATATCCGCAGGGCTGGAATCTGCGTAATATACATAGACTAGCGATGGTAATCCATCGTAATCCCAAGCCAAAGACCTTTTTTCCAAAGCCTCTCCCTGCTCAAGCTGCTGCAAGTGCAACAGCGCCTTTTGCAGCTCCTGATGGGTGCCTGAACTGATTGCCAACTCCATATCAAAGAGACCTTCTGAAAAAATAACCCAGTTAGTGTCAATGGACTTAGCCAGCCGCCCGGCCATAATTGAGGATGTACCATGGGCCCAAAGCCCTGCAATGGGTGTGTCGAAGCTATCTAGATTGACAACAAAAGCTTCGAGCGCATGATCACTACCAAAACTTCTTGCATTGCCATTCTCCTGAGGTTCTTCTATCTCAATAGTAGAATAACCTTTAGTTAAAAAGGCTTGTACGTGAGGATCATCGCAAGCGCTAGCCGATAGCTCTTTAGGAGCATATATCAGCAAAACTGTCTCGCCTTTCCCACCCGGGGAACACTTGCGCCATAGTTGCTTAACACCATCTTTTTCCAAAGTGCCACTCTTCTGGGTAAATGCAACTTTCTTCCCGGTCACCTGCTCCTTGATTAATTTACTTCTTTGGTAGTCAGTTTGATTTGTAGTACAGGCCACTATAGCTAACAAAAAAAGAATTAACGGCATAATACGCTCTATGACTAATAAGGATTTTCATAAAATATATAGTTCGTCCCATAATCGCTTATCTCGAAATAGATCTTTTTCTCATCAGGATCCTTGGTAAAGTTCATATTTTTATCAAAAACCCCATATCCAAAACGATAAGGACGGGCCCCAGTTCCAGAGGTCGCTGTAGCTGTTGTCAGTTTATCAATTTCGATAAACCGATACATGACCTTTCCCTCACTAACCACGTCCAGAACACCATTGGTACCAGTCCAGTTCTGAACACTTCTAGAAATCTTATTTTGCATCTCTTGCGTACAGGAAAGACTAAAAAGCAGCAAAAAGCAAAGTATAATACGTATCATCTTGGAACGCCTCCCTGAAAAATTTACCATCACTTCTATGAACGATGGCGAGAAAAATCGAGCTTAAACTTCAGCAGTAACTTCGCGCGACTTGATATTCACCTCAGGAAGTGATCCATTTGCGGCGTGAATATCCTCAATGTCAGGCTCCGCAACATCATCGTTAGCAAGCTTGACAGGTTGGTAGCTGGTATCAACATCGACTTCGTTTTCCATTGTGGAGCGTCCACTAAACTTAGCTCCTTCCTCAATGACCAAAGACGGTGCCACAACATCCCCTATAAACGTACAGGTACGACTCATTTCGACGCGCGTTTTCGCTTTAATAGTTCCTGTTATTTTGCCCTGCAGAACAATCTCTTCACAGGTAATTTTGGCATTCACAACGGCTTCCTCTTCCAAAATCAGTAGTCCTTCGGAGATGATTTCCCCTTCGACACGCCCCCCGACACGAGTCGAGCCTCGGCAGTACATTTTACCAGCAAAGTGGCAGCCGCTAGTCAGAATAGTTACCGCGTAATCCTTTGATTGCTCTTTCTTAACCTGCTTCACAGTAGCCTTCTTTTGATTATTAAACAAGTTAGCCTCCAAACCAATTATCAGTCATTAGTTTCATTGCCTGTCTTAATGAATCTACCGCGAAAATCATCATATAATAGGAGAATGAACCACAGAAAAGAGCATCAACTAAATGACTAAAACTATTATAACACCAATACCAGATCTAAAAGTGCCTAGCTCCCCCTTATATTGGATCGGAAAAGATTCGTGGCCCCCTATTGCCCACCAGTTTTACCTGAACTCTACCAGAGCTTTTTCATCCTTGACTATAATGAAAAGACCGCCCATTTACAAATACGAGAAGTCCAGATGGCAACACCAGGTTTTTGAATTTATCCTAAAAGGGGAAAATCAGCTGTTGTCCTGGTGCGAAGTCCAGTTATTTGGTGGCAAAATAAGACAGGGTTTGTTTTTTTCTAACCTTGCGGATTTCAGTGCCGGTGATAAAAACACCACGATAGGCCTGCTCATTACAGCAGCAATAATCAATTATGACATTGATATTATTAAGATAATGGATGAATCTTTAAGCTTTCCCCTAGGCGAGTTAAAATCATACTTAACCTTCAGCCGAGGAAGTCAACGGCCCCTTCGTAAAAATTATCTAGAACTTAGCCGTGAGCAGTGGATGGAGCGATTTCAGGGGGAAGACTTTGTTAGATCCTTGCGCTTTCTACAGATACGCAAAATACGCCAAAAAAACACGAAAAAAAACCCTCCTAAGAAAAGAGGGCTTATCGCTAGAATTTTTCGTCCCCGTATTGAGGACTCAATTTTTTAAAAGCTGTCTAACCAGAGCTTTAGTCGATATTTCAAGCATTATCCTCTTCTTCGGTCGGGAACCAATTCTGGAGAGCTTTAATGATATCCTTACCTTGCTTAGCACTTGAAATATTAAACTTGCTCTGCTGCCGATAGACACCGTTACGCTTCTGATACCGACGAATAGACACCTTCTGAGGCCCATATTCTTCAGTCTTCTTATCAAGCTCCTGATATAGGAACATGATAGTTGTCCAACTGCCTCGGGTAAGTACATGCTTATCAAGCTGCTTTATGATGACTTTATCATCTTCAACATACTCAATTTCTATATCGTCAATAGTTTCAGCCATATCACGCGGTCCTTATCATTAGAATGCGACGGCAAACATACGCCAAATTAACTCTACAAAATAATTGTAGCGCGAATTTACCGCTTAGAAAACTGGAAGCGTGCCCTTGCACCCTTTTGCCCATAAAGCTTGCGCTCTTTCTTACGGGCATCTCTGGTAATTAAACCATTAGATTTTAGTACTTTACGATTATCAGGGTCGATTTCAGCCAATGCACGACTAATAGCATGGCGGATAGCTCCGGCTTGCCCTGACAACCCACCTCCGCAAACATTAACCAAAATATCAAACTTGCCAACACTGTCGGTAAGCTCTAGAGGTTGATTGATTACCATTTTGGATGTCGCTCTAATGTAATATTCGTCAATATCACGACTGTTAATAGTAATTTTCCCTTGGCCGGGCTTAACATAGGCACGCGCTATGGATGTTTTTCTTTTTCCCACAGTATGAATAGCTTTTGACATGATTCTTCCTTCCTAAGCAAGTCTAGATGGTGCTGGGACTGGCTTTTGTGCTTCATGAGGATGCTCGCTACCCGCATAGACTTTAAGGTTACCTAAAACCTTTCGTCCTAATTTGTTATGCGGCAGCATGCCCTTGACAGCAATACTTACCAAACGATCTGGGTAAGTATCGAGCATATCTTTAGCTACTGTTGATTTGATTCCACCGATATAGTTGGTATGACGGTAGTAAAATTTAGCATCCCACTTATTACCCGTCAAAGATACCTTATCAGCATTAACCACAATAACATTATCCCCACAATCGAGGTGAGGTACAAATGTTGGCTTGTGTTTTCCTCTTAGAAGTCTTGCAACTTCACTAGCAACGCGTCCTAAAGATTTATCTTTCGCGTCTACAAGTAGCCACTGCTTGTTTATATCAGATGGCGTCACGCTTTGTGTTTTCATTACTTAAATTCTCTCCAGAATACTTTCTTTTTGTCTATTGACAAATTCAACATAGAGGGCCGGACTATATATGATATTTCAAACTGTCGTCAATAGCTTGTTACAATTCTTCATGCCCCAGATCCGAAATTTTCCCCTGACTCACCACGGTTTCGAAAAAAAGTGTCCTCATTAGCTATGGTTAACTCCGGGAGTTTTTTTTCTCCTACATGAATGACGATGGGAGTGAAGAACCTGTTCGTCAACCAGCTTTTAGCTAAAACTCAATGTAATTAGGAGCTCGCGGAAAAGGGATGACATCCCGAATATTGGCCATGCCTGTGACATACTGAACTAAACGCTCAAATCCAAGCCCGAAGCCCGCATGTTTGCATCCGCCATACCTACGCAAATCAAGGTACCATTTTACCTCCTCTGCTGGAACCTTCATTTCCGCCATGCGCCTTTGCAACACATCTAAGCGCTCCTCACGCTGAGACCCGCCTATGATTTCACCAATGCGAGGTGCTAGAACATCCATGGCTGCCACAGTCCTATCATCGGAGTTAAGACGCATATAGAATGCTTTAATAGTTTTGGGGTAATCTGTCACAATAACAGGTCTTTTAAAAACTTCTTCCGATAGAAACCGCTCATGTTCAGTCTGTAAATCAATTCCCCACTTCACCTTAAATTCAAAGTCTCTCCCCGCCTGAGATAATTCCTTGATAGCCTCTGTATAGGAAATACGGCCAAAGGAGTGGGTACCAAGGTCCGATATCTGCTCTTTTGTCATACCTTTAAAGTGCCTCGACAAAAAATCTAACTCATCGGGACAGCGCTCTGAAATTTCACGAAATAGGTAACCTAAAAACTCCTCTGCCAGTACACTGTCATCATGCAAGTTAGCAAAAGCCATCTCCGGCTCAATCATCCAGAATTCAGACAAGTGCCTGGTTGTGTTTGAATTTTCAGCGCGAAAGGTAGGACCAAAGGTATAAACATCACCAAATGCCAAGGCTAGAGCTTCTGCATTAAGCTGTCCCGATACCGTGAGATTCGCTGGTTTACCAAAAAAATCTTCGCTCCAGTCTATGGCCCCATCCGCTGTTTGGGGGAAATTGTTGAAGTCCAGAGTTGACACCTGAAACATTTCTCCCGCCCCCTCACAATCAGAAGCTGTCAGAATAGGGGTGTGGGCCCACATAAAACCCCGATCTTGGAAGAATTTATGTACCAGGGCGGCTAGCTCATTGCGAACGCGAAACACGGCGCCAAAAGTATGGGATCTTCCTCGTAAGTGAGCAATTTCTCTTAAAAATTCTAAGGAATGCCCCTTCTTTTGCAACGGGTAATCTTCATCAGCCTTAGCCTCTATATCTAGACGATCGACATGGACTTCCCAAGCTTGCCCCTTCCCCGGGGATGCCTTCAACACACCATCCACCCTAACCGCGGCACCTGTGGAGCATTCGGATAGTGAGTCATAAGCAGAAGTACCGGCATCGGCGATGCACTGCAGATCTGATTGGCAAGATCCGTCATTGATTACTAGGAAGGCTACATTTTTGTTTACTCTTTTCGACCTTATCCACCCACATACGGTGACCGATTCGCCCTCTTTTTCCATGCCAGTGAGTACGGAACTAATTCTAGATCTCACAATAGACCCCTGTTGGTTATTCAGCTTGAAACATTTATATCTTATAGCTGGACTTTAACGCGTTGCATTCTGTTTTGCTCTAAAAAGTACCTTTCTTTCTCGACTAAAGCCTTCCAAGCTTCAAGACTTAAGTGAGATTCACGGTTTTTACCTTTCACTCCACTATAGACTTCGTAATATACTCCGAGGATATTTCTTGCAACCCTGTACCAATTGAATTTTCTCACCTGATCCCGTCCTTTTTGTCGCATCGAATCTTGGAGCTGGGGAGATGTGATCACCCGTGCTAAGGTCGCAGCGAGCTGATTAGTATCGTAAGGGCTGACCAATAACGCTGCATCGCCTACAACCTCTGGAATGGAGCTGGTGTTGGAGGTGACAACCGGAGCTCCACTGGCCATAGCTTCCAAAGGGGGTAAGCCAAACCCCTCGTAGAGACTGGGGTAAGCTACAACCTTAGCCTTGCGGTAGTACGCTCTCAGCAGATCATCTGAAACGAAACCTTTAAAGATAATATCGTCTTTAAAATTTTTTATTTGCAATTGATTGTCAGCGAATAAAGGACTTTCGCCTCCAATGAGCACTAATTTAGTGCTAATACTGGGGTTCTGCACTCTTAGTCGCTCATAAGCCTTAACGAGTGTGGAGATATTTTTGCGTGGCTCCAATGAACCCACATAAAGAATATAATCATCCTCTTGAATCTGACTGAGACTCGCTACCTTCGGAAACTGATGAAAAGTATCGTCGACGGCCCAGTAAATTAACCGCACTTTCTCAGAGTCCACATCGCAAAATTGCAGCAAATCATTCCGTGAGTTATTGCTGTTGGTGATGACCATAGTTGATTTTTTGGCAAGTCGCGGAATAATAAAGTTATAGACGCGGTGGAATGTGTAGCTGTACCACTGAGGATTCACAACAAAACAGAGATCATGGATATGGACAATCGATTTTCCTCGATATAATATTGGTGCCATGTTAGCTGGGGAGTGTAAAATATCGACCTGGTATCTCTTGGCCAAGCGGGGTAGTGAAAACTGCTCCCAAAGATGGTTGCGAAAACTCTCTCCTTCCCTGATGGAAGAAGCAACAAGGGATACATTAGGAAAGTTCCATTCAGGATTATCGAGTTGGCTCTTGCCGGTAAACAAAAAGTATTCGTTATCTCGATCCACCTCAAATAGCGTTTTAATTAAGTTAAACGCAGCGCGCTGCACTCCTGTTTGCTTCGCTACCAAAAACCGACCATTGATCCCTATTCTCATATTGCATCGACTCCTAAAGGTCTGCTAGCTACTCTTTTTTGACAACGCTCGTAAACCTCAAGAGTTTGTTCTGTCATTTTGTTCCAGCAAAACTTCTTAGCATGGTTTAATCCATCCCTTCTGAGACGGCGTCGTAGGTTCTGGTCTTTTATACCTAGTTCCAAGGCTTCGGCAATAGCTTTAAAGTCATAGGGATTGGCAAAAATTGCATGGGGTCCTACCACTTCGGGCAAACTAGAAGAACGGGCTACTACAACGGGAGTACCACAGGAGAGGGCTTCCAGGGGAGGTAAGCCAAAACCTTCATATGTGGAAGGGTAAACAAATAACTCAGTCATAGAATAAAAAGCTGGGAGATGCCGCTCTTCGACAAATTTTGAAAAGTATAATAAGTGCTTTTTTCCGTAGTTCTCAGCGATATATATAAGACTTCGGTCAACAGGACATGCCAAAACAAGAGGAACACTAATGTCAGAGTAGCAGTACGCTCGGACCAATTGCTGAACATTTTTATGGGGCTTGTTATTAGAAACACAAAGGATAAATTTTTCAGGCAGGCCATAAATGTCCCTTACATAGCGGATATACTCTACATCGAGAATAGGACGATACCTCGAAGAAACTCCGTTGTAGGTCACAAAAATTTTGCTGGCATCCAAACCCAGGGTACGCACAATTTCCTTCTTACTAAAATTACTTACCGTCAAAATATACTGGGATCTCTGGATACTGGCACGCACGATAATTTGATAATAGAACTGGTGAATCAAGGTGTAAAACTGAGGCAATACCATATGATTGAGGTCATGGATGGTCATGATCATTTTACAGGGAACAAACATGGGCGCTACAAAGGAAGGAGCGTGGAACAAGTCAGCTTTGACCTTGCGCAGAAAAGTGGGGATTTCTTTTTGCTCCCGCAAGCTGATCCATTGGGAGTTCAGCTTTACTAACTCAATATGATCAGGCCACTCTATAGCCTCTAAGGGCGAATCACGATTTACCAGGACATAGTAGGTATGGCGATGGTCCATAGAGACCAAACCCTTGAGCAGTTGAAAAACATACCTTGCAATCCCATGCATACTTCCAGGTCTGATCATCCTTGCATCGATGGCTATTTTCAAAATCTTCTCCGTTCCAAACCTCAAGATTCGCTATTTATTAAGGCTAGATCATAGGCTTGTTTTGTCAATTTGACTTTTCCATGGGATACCAAAAAAACCAGACGCTACCTGCATCTGGCTTTTAAAAGCTTTTTTTAAATCCCGGATGTGAAAAATAGCCCTGTTCTAGGTTACTTCAGCAAAAAATCGTCCCCATTAACGGGGTGTGGCGAATTATTTTGCTTTGCGCCTTCATGAGGTGCATGTTTTTCATCCGTTCGCACTCAAAGTTATGGAAGTATTCTGGGAATTTCTAAGCTGAATTTTTCAGATCCCGGTTAATCTCCCACACGTGCCTTTTAAAATGCCATACCTACTTCTATACCAGGCTCTAGCGAACTCATCAAACGCCGTGATAGACTCTCCAGGTCATTTTCAGGGGTCTTTAGGCTATTACGGTTGCCCTCCCTGTCCTCTATGGTGTTTTCAAAATGCCTCACCCCCAGGTAGGCCCCGATGGAAATGGGCAATACGGAAGCCACATAGCGATATCCTACTCTTATGTGGCCTGTAGCTCCTTTTGCTATTACACTGTGTATGATTTTACCATCGCTATCAAAATAAACCTCGGAAGGAACAAAGTCTTCCTCTGGAGATCGGCGCCAATCTGCCTCAACCTGCTTATAGCCAAGACCTAGAGCAAAATAGCCTCCTGACATCATAGCATCATTCGCATACTTAGAATAAGTTAAGATTACTCCGCGGCCTTTTGCAAGGATAGAGTCTCCATTTCTTTCTTGTATTTCATCGTCAGTATAGAGCTCTGTTTCTCGCTGGATCGCAACTTCAAGACCAATACTTCCCTCTCCTTTTAGGTTATATTCCACCTTTCCCACAGCTTCCCCTCCTATGGAAATTATGGGAAGATTAACGACTACGGTTCTCTGGTTTCCCAAGGCTACCATGCTACATAGAGTTAGTAAAAACACCTGTGCAAGAAGGATAGTTTGCATTAATTGTTCTCCAGATAAAAATATTCTTAAGACATTCTTGCACACATGGCCACAAGACACCATGAGGAGACACACCAACCCCACACAAGGAGCAAAGATGATCAGTATCGGTCATCGCGGATCACCGGTAGAGTGCCTTGAAAATTCCATGGCCTCATTTCAAAAAGCAATTGCTACCGGCGCAAAACGCATCGAATTAGACGTACAGTTAAGTGCGGATAAAATCCCTTATGTTCTTCACGACGAGACGTTAGACCGCACCAGTCAAGGCCAAGGTCTAATAAATGCCTTAGAATCTAAACAGTTAGACAAGATTAAATTAAAAAACAATGAGCCACTCCCTAAGCTTGTTCAGGTCGTAGAAATGATGCTGCCGCGGATAGAGCTAAACATCGAACTTAAGGGCAACATCCCAGAAACGGTTCCAGCTGTACTCCACACACTACCTCCTTTAGAGAGACGTCCCCATAGAGTAATCATATCCAGCTTCCACATGGAGTTCCTCCAGGACGTAAATAGCCGCGCTCCCCATGAAGAGGTCGCTTTGCTCTGGGACAAGCCCATCAGTATTCTAGAAGTTACCGCAGCTATGGAGACCTGCCAAAGCCACATTTTTCACCCTGAAGCTGGGGCTGTCGATGCTAAGCTAATGAGTTTAGCACAGCAAAAACACTGGGAGGTTTTCCCCTGGGTATCGCTCCTAAAAGAGCAAGCCAAGAAAACATTATGGCGTAGACTCTACAGCCTAGGAGTTGATGGCTTGTGCACCAACTACCCCGCTGAATTAACAGCTTTTTTGGAGGAACAAGAACAGTATGTCTAGCACTCCACGTAAGAAGAGTCATAGTAAGAAAGGACGTATCAAAGCTAAGGATCATACGCTCCTAAGCTACCAGATCATCGCACCGCAAAAGCCGCAGTCTTACCTACTTTTCCTGAACGGACGCTCCGAGTGGTCAGAAAAATATGGTGATATTCACGAAAGACTTGGCATTGCCCCCTCTTGTGCCGTTATTACCTGGGATCACCGTGGTCAGGGTGAGTCTGAAGGTGAAGCAGGTCATATTGATAATTATAAAATCTTTGTGAGTGATGCCGAAACCATAGCTAGCTCCTGCATCCCCCCTCACACCAATTATGGCCTGCTGGCCCATTCCATGGGGGGGCTCATCGCCCTTTTGGGCATCCTAAACGAAAAACTTAGACCCGAGTTTATTATCCTAAGCGCTCCCTTACTGCGGCTACCGAATACTCCTCTCAAAAGGCCCGTGGCCAGAAAAATAGCCCACACCATGACCCACATAGGTTTAGGCCGCCTACCTGTTGGTATCAGCCACGATAAAGTCGACTTTGGCCAAAACACTTTGACTCACTCCTATCATCAGTTTTCTAGGCTGGTAAGCAACCCGAGGCCCCACAAATCCCCTAGTTTTGGCTGGTTAGCTGCCACTTTCAAAGCCACCGAAGAAGTTTTCAATTGTGAAAAGTTAAAAAAGCTCTCTACACCTATACTGGTCTTAGGTGGCTCCGAAGAGGCCGTGGTGGATTATCATGGCTTCCCGTGCTGGGTTCGCAAAGCTCTAGGTGTCGTAAAAACCCCTGTAGAATATATAAAAATTCATGGAGCCCGCCATGAGCTTTTCAATGAGACTCCTCGCCTACTCCATGAAGTGCGCAACCAGATCCGTATCTGGATTAAAAAAAATAATATCCCTTCAAGCCAATTTGAAATTGATGGTGTAGGAAACTAGGTTGTGGTATTCATGGGCCACCTCAAAGCCATGCCGCCGAAAAATTTTCTTCATCCTTCGGGCAGGAATGTAGCAAGGGTCCGGTAGAACCTCTGTAACGGAGATCAGCCCCTCCTTGGCTAAAGCCATTTTTAATCTTGGGATGATACCTTCATATTGAGGGATTTCACCAAGGACTGTAATCAGCAGGATTCTATCAAAGGCTGCTGAGGGAAAGTTCATAGTCCTTACATCACCCTGAAGAGCCTCGATATTCTCTAACCGGAGCCGCTTGCGCTTATTGTGCAGCAAACGAAGCATATTCTTTTGGCAATCAACACCATATACGATCGAGGGTGCCAACCGCTGGGCAGCAGGGATCAGCACCCGACCAGCTCCACAACCCAGTTCTAAAACCTGCTGCCCTGGAGTTAGCTTGGCAAGCTTCAATAGCCTTTGTGGGTGGGAAAAAATTATCATATAGGGATTTTCCAACCAAAACGCCAGCCAATAGGGCCATGGAATACAATAATACTGACAAAGCCAACGCCAAAGAAAGCATGGCAAACCAACAATAGCTACTATTATTATTAATGTAGTAAAATCTAGCATTCTGTTACATTCACAGCTAAACCACCCCGAGATGTTTCTTTGTATTTTGTTTTCATATCCATACCGGTTTGCCTCATCGTAGCTATCACCGAGTCTAAGGATACAAAATGAACTCCATTTCCCCTGAGGGATATACGGGCGGCATTAATAGCTTTTATGGCTCCCATGGCATTCCGTTCAATACAAGGAATCTGTACCAAGCCTCCCACAGGGTCACAGGTCAGACCTAGATTATGCTCCATTCCCACTTCAGCAGCCTGCTCAATCTGTTGGGGACTGCCATTCATAGCGGCCACTAATCCGGCTGCAGCCATACTGCAGGCAACACCAACTTCCCCCTGACACCCTACCTCTGCCCCAGAAATGGAAGCATTCTCAGCGAAGAGTATCCCAATCGCTCCTGCAGTGAACAAAAATTTTCGAATCCCCACTTGATCGGCTCCTGGTACAAAATCCTCATAATATCTTAGTACAGCCGGTATGATACCAGCAGCACCATTTGTAGGTGCGGTCACGACACGCGATCCTGCTGCATTTTCCTCATTAACTGCAAAAGCATACAAATTAACCCAATCTAAAACACTTAGGGGATCTTTTAAAGCTGCTTGTGGTCGCGTGGAAAGCTCTTGATAGAGGCTGGGGGCTCTTCTTTTTACCTTTAAACCACCAGGTAGAATACCATCCGTACGACATCCACGATCAATACAAGCCTTCATGATGTTCCAAACGCAGTCGATCTGCTTCATTATTTCTTCCTGGGATCGCCAGCAGAGCTCATTTGCCAATACGATTGCATCTATGCTCATCCCATGTGTCTCGCACTGTCGCAGTAAGTCCGCTCCAGACGCAAAGGGGTAGGGGAGCTGGGTCATGTCTTTTTTTAGAGCATCTTTTTCAGCTGTTTCCTCATTTACAACAAAACCACCGCCTATGGAGTAATATATCCGCTGATGAATAACCTGCAAGTTTTGATCATAAGCAATAAACTTCATCCCATTGGGGTGGAGGGGGAGGCTTTTTCGACGCAAAAAGATCAGGTGTTTTTTAGGGTCAAACCGGATCGTTGATCCTCGCGATAACTGCAGTTGCTTACTAACTTTTACTTGTTCTAGCTTGTCTTCTATAAGCTCAGGATCCACCGCACTCGGGGTCTCTCCCAGAAGTCCTAAAATAATAGCTTTATCTGTGCCATGACCAATGCCGGTTAAAGCCAGCGAACCATATAACTCTATGCTGATGCTTGCCACCTGAGCAAGTTCACCAGCTTCCTCCAAACCCATCAAAAAACGGTTTGCAGCACGCATGGGGCCTACTGTGTGGGAACTCGAAGGCCCGATACCCACCTTAAACATGTCAAATATACTTATAGCCAATTTTTCTCTCCACTCGTCTTTTGATTTCAATTTCGCAACAGGCAACCATCAACTAGCATATCTTCCCCGACATCTACAGCTATCTTCCTTAGCCCTATTAGATCTTATGCGATCTTGCAACCAATCAATGGTAAAACTATGCCTGAAAAAGTGTGGTATGTAAGATACTAACATCATTAGTAGTACTAGAACTCTACGCATGATATTTGATGGAAATGCACAAAAAACTGGAAAACTCAAACCGGATCGATCAATTTTGTCTGATCAGGGAAATCCTATTGGAGTCGGCACGAGACGAAAAACCATTACATGATTTACATCAACTTTTTTCTGGTTTGCGAGAGAATATAACCATTCCAATACCACCTAATATGATGATTAATGCAATAACTAAGCGCATAGTCAAAATCTCATCTAGAAACAAAACTCCACCAGCAGCTGCAATAATAGGAACCAGAAGTTGTAGGCTGGCCGCTTGGGTTAGGGTCAGACCAGATAAAGCATAGTACCAAATCACATAGCCACCAGCCGAAGCTAGACTCCCTGATAAAATTGCGTATAAAATGCCTGACGAGGTATAGATAAATCTCCCCCAAAGGAATGTCAAAGGGATTGCTAGCAATGACCAGGGTACGGCCCAAGTAAAGTTTTGTGTAGTATCTTTGACAGGATTTTTGCTCACCCTCCCCGAATCGGTATAAAGGCCCCAAGAAACACCGGAGCCAATCATAAGAATAAATCCTAAAAATGAGGGCGTAGACAGGGTTGGGTAGAGCAAGTAAAGCAGGCCAGTAAACGCGACAATCACACCGAAACCCTCGATGAAGGACAGTCGCCGCCCCCGCCAGTAAGTCAAGCCAATCAGGGTAATTTGAACGGTTCCAAAGAGCACCAAAGCACCGGTTCCCGTATCTAGACTAACGTATGCTAACGAAAAACAAATGGCGTACAAAAAGAGCCAAAAACTTGGCAGCTTGCTTTTCGACACTATCAATGAAACATTCTGCTTAGGCTTGGATTTTAAAAGAAAGAAAATTCGTAATACCAAAAACCCTGAAAAAATTCTAATCATCGTAAAAAGGCTTGGATCTATACTGCCATCGGCCAAAGCTAGCCTACAAAATACTGAGTTACCAGCAAATGCAATGAGGGAAAAAATCGTTGCCATGACAATATTCCATGGGATGTTTCTATTGGCTTGTAGCATTAGCAGATCTACCTCAAAGCTTTAGCAAAACAATTTATAGCGAAGCCAAAGCTAGCTTGAAAGCTAAACAGTTGATTTGTTTTCATCAAACTTCTCCAGGAAACCCGGTCTCGTTAGGGCCGGGAGGAATGGAGAAGCCCTGCGGCGAGCATCGAATCGTTGATTCGAAATCCTCCATTGCGGTTAAGGT
>JBNKNM010000106.1:0-18051 GCA_050293845.1 Pseudobacteriovorax sp.
GTTTTTTATTTTGAATATCGTTGGTCAGCTTACGCCGTCTTTCTTACTTACTCAAACACCAATTTTTCTCATATCCCCAATAAAAGCCCCTACAAACCAAAGCGATTCATTATTTTAAATATTCTGCGATCGCATCAAACCACTTATGAGCCATTCGTGCATAGCCAACTTGGTTTGGATGGATACCATCACTCAGCTCAGAATTAGGGAAGCCAGTGAATTGATCGACGAAGATTATATTTGCGCCTTCAGCTGCCCGAGATGTTACCATCGCCGGTATTTGAGCGTTGTATAGATTAATCGCTACTGGGGAAGATGGTAGTGGGATGATATTAGATACCACCAGAAGCGAATTGGGAGTCCTGGATATGATATTATCTAGCAAGTTTGCTAAATTGCTTGGAGCATTGCTTGCATTACCGATGATATCGTTTGTTCCTATGTGGAGCAAAATAATATCCGCACCAACTTCAACGGCCCCCTGATTCACAATATTATTAATTTGTGAGATAGTCCAACCACTATGACCCTCATGAGATCTGGGGAAAGGAACGCCATCGACAGTCGATGGCCCATTTGTGGAACCTCCCACAAAGTCAATACTGAATCCCGCTAGTAAGGACTGTCTGAATAATTCTATGCGATAACCACCTGGAATACCAAATCCGTCAGTAATAGAGTCTCCCAAAGGCAAGATTCGACAAGGGGTGTTATCAGGACAAAATTCGCCGTTGTCAATGGGTTCATCAAGCTTGCCTTTTTCTGAATATATCGAGAATCCGCTTAAGGTTCCGTTATCAACTAGACTCTCGATTTGAATTGTGAGTTGACCATCGCTGACTAAGATATCATCAATACTAGTACTGAATGCAGTATCGTGCCCTACCTGGGAATAAAGATCCATATTGTTGAAGACGCTAACTCCTTCAACCATAACATTGAATAAACGCTCTCCAGCTCCTTCCCAGTAAAGCTCAGCAAAATGAAGATTTACAGAATATACTGCTTCTGTTACAGGCACTTCATAGGTATACGCGCCATAGCGTTCCGTTTGAAACAATGCATCTTCGTTGGTACCTGAAATAGGATCACTGGTGGAATATCTGGAACCTCCTGTTGAGAAACGATCACCCTGATATTGAACATTTTGGTAAGTTACCGTAGTGCTTGACCCCGCATTAATAGCGACAACCAAAGAGTTATTTTCTCCGCTATTCACATTGCCAAAACGGATAGCCCCATTACAATGTAGCCACTCACTATTAGTACCGCCACCACAGGAACCATTGGCATACACTCCCGTGTTGTAGGTTTGATCTTCCGCCTGCCGTGCTTCGCTATTGACCTGGATATAATCGATTTGCACATCACGATTGCTGCCATCATTAGTAAAGGTAACCTCTATTTCACCACTTAAACTGGTTGTCACCATGTAGGTCTGCATTTCAGTCGATAGTGTCCAACTTTGGACCTGAATACCACCAACACTTAGGGTAATGGACTCTGAACCATCGGTACCTCGTGCACGGATGGATAGAGTATTATCCGCTGGATAGGCTACCAAAAACTGACAGCTCGACATGGCGATTAGCAAGGTCAATGTCTTAATTAATTTAGTCATAAGATGATACTCCTCGTTATTTAGCCGTAAATTTATTATTGCTATAATTTAGTTTCGTAGTTTCAGCTTAATTAAGGAATTTTTGGACTGCTTGTCAATGACAGGAACTCTTTTTATATATTAATAGCGCCAGTTAATTTGAAAATATGCATAAATGTAGGACTTATTGCGATCATGAAATATGAATCCGAAAAATCTACAGATGAAACGATAGTTTAAGGGATTTGGAAAACATGGAGTGTAGAGCTTGCTGGTTCTGGTGCAGCGCTTACAAAATAGCTCAGAAAATGATCGAAACGTCATATTTTAATTCTAGAAATCTTTGTAGTTACAATTCTCATCATCTTAAATTAACAATCAATGGTCCGATAGAGAGTCAAGTCTTATAATTGTCCGTCCAATTGTATGCGATCTAGGTAATCTACTAATGGGAGATAAATGACAAATCTATTTCTAAACTTATGTGTTTATATCCTCTGTAGTCTGCTCATACCAATAGTGTCGGCACTCGCAATCGATGAAGGTACATATTTGGAAATCTTTCCGAATGTTGTCGAGCCATTTTTCGATAGCAATGGCGTTGAAGGAATTCTAAAAACTAAGGACGGTGAAACTATTGCTTATAAATACCTAGAAGCGGATGAATCTCGTGCATCAATTGTTGTGCTTCAGGGATGGTCGGAGCATTATGGTGGTTATAAAGAGTTTTCTTACGACATGAATCAGCAAGGAATCTCAGTGTATCTATTTGACTGGCGCGGGCAAGGGCTATCCTCACGACCTACAGAGGATATAAATCGCAGTCATATTGAAGACTACGCATCTTATTTTATTGATCTAGAAAAATTTATGAATGATATTGTTAAGCCCCGTGCAGTGGAGCCTATCTTTGTTCTATCCTTTTCAATGGGAGCTAATATATTGGCTCTTTACGAGGTGGTTCATCCTAACACATTTCAAGGGATAATTATGGTAGCTCCTATGCTGGATATTAAAACGGCTCCCTACCCCCAGTGGTTTAGTTGGACTGTAGCTAGTTTTTTCGAATTTATTGGTATGGGAGATCGGTATGTTTTTGGTCATGGGCAATATAACGAAGGCAAACTTAAACCTATTGCCGCTGCTGATCATCGACGAATGACGTGGAGGTTGTTAAGGAGGCATCATCCTGAGACGGTAATATCCGGTGTGAGCTGGAGTTGGCTCAGATCCAGTTTGGAAGCAACATGGTCAATGCGGGAAGGGGCCCACCTACTGAAGTCACCCATCCTAATGTTACAAGCGGGTAAAGATGAGGTTGTTAATACTGAAGGCCAAGACTATGTTTGTGAAAAAGCCCCATCCTGTTTGAAAATCCATTATCCGACATCGCGACATGCAATTTTAGCTGAACAAGATGCGATTAGAGATCAGGCCTTCAAGGAAATCTTAATGTTTATTGAAAAGCATAAATAATCTTCAAAATTACAGCTTTGTTAGGTTTTCCTGATGCATAGGACTATAAATGCCTAGGTGCAACGTCGTGATGAAGTATCTATAAAAGCAAATTCTAATGATTAGGATTTCGATAGAGAGCTTTAGTTGTTTGTAGGTTATTGTGCAATTTTGATTTCAGTTTCTTTTATATGTGTTTTATGCCAAAATAAATCATGGCAACGATTAGGATATTGCTGATAGTATAGCTAAGAATGAAGATAATGCCCTTCACTAGCGATACATTGATTAAGATTGACAGTAGGCATAAGACTAATAGAGCTAGGGTGAATAACTTAACTTTTTTTACAGTTTTGCGGCTGAATTTGATGAGAAGTTTGTCTATTAGATACAGCTGAAGTACTGTTACACTACATATGTTGATTGCGGAAAAACATCTAATAGTTTTTTGATAGGAAGCCCTAGATTTATCGTATAGATTAAGGACAAGCCAAACGCACTTAATGCATAAAATCCCAAGTAGACTGAAGAATGATCTTGTCTTCGATAGCTAAAAATAAAGAAATAAAATGTGGCCATAAAAATATAAGAACCGGATATTGCACGCACAAGATATGTTGTCAAAGATTAGAGATTATGCTTTTTCAACAGCAATGGAATAAAATATATGTAAAGGTGGGTAGTTACTTTGATAGGTCCCCATGATGTTTCTGTAAGATTTTCAAAGAGGGTGCTTCAAATTTTGCGCGAGAAAAATTCGCAATCATCATGTAGAGACTACCTAAGAAGTTCTCGTAAGGGAGAAAAACAGGGAGGTGAGGATGCCGATCCAAAATGCGACCTCACCGCTAGATGTTTGACCGCTCTATATTAACGTTGAGTGAACTCGCAAGATTATCGACAATCTTCTTTACAATTTCCTGATGATTAGGGGAAATCCAGATTTTATCAAACAACATTTCAAACTGATCATTTGTAAACGCCGTTTCAATTACAGGAGCCAAGCCTTCAGGAGCTTCGAGGGCATATTTGTGATTTGTGTTATAGTCCAAAGACATGCAACCACCAAGTCTTCCCGTCGAATAGTAGGAATTTCCAGTCGCTTTGTACCCTCACTAAAAAACAAGATTAGGCTGTTATGAGCACTTTCTTTTCTATCCGAATACTGACTGACGGCAATAAACGCCGTAAGCATAGCTGAAAAGTGCACTACACTTTTTTGGTAGCGTTCTCGGCATATGAATTCGATAAAAGTTTCCACGCTGCGATTACGCCTAGAAGAATTGAGGCAAAGATGGTTGTCGCAACCCATATTTTAACACTCATTATTGCTTCTTCTATTATCGAGGCGTATCGGCAGTGCCTAAATATATTTGGAATAACAGTCGGTTAAATAACTTTTGTTAGAAATTTCAAATGATTGGTTCACATCCTCTGACGAAGCATCGTCATCCTCTCTAGCTACCCCTGCTGAAAATAGCATAGTTGTTGGGATTCACTCAGTTCTGAACGGTTTTTTGGATTCTTCAAGGTGAACCAACTTAACTTGGTAGATAAATTTTACAGGGTATAACAGGTCTAGAATGACAAAACTGACTGCTCCAAATGGCTAGTCTTACGGTCGTTGTTTCGTTTATTCAGGAATGTAACCTTACAGGTTCAGTAACAGCTTCTTGTCATGATTACCATGAGGATCACGAATGGAGCTAGTCAAAGGAATTTTTAATGATCGGTTGTTCTTCCATTTAAAATTTTTTAAAAAATTCTTGTGCAAGTCGATCGATTTTTTGCTAATAACTTCTCACGCATTGAAACCGTTTGTAAAACTCTGGTTCATCATCACAAAAATCTAAACGGCTTCCGTTTTAAGGTAGCACGATTCATTTTTTTCTAAGGAGTAGAACATTGAAAGTTTTAGCATTAGCTCTAGGGTTAAGCCTATCAGCCACAGCAGTTGCCGCACAATACGAATTCGCATCAGTACCTCATGCAAATATTGACCAATATTTAGTGGTCGGCAGTGAAGCCACAGGTACACCAGAAAACCTACAGGGACTATGGTGGATGGATGGAAACCCACTGGCTGACGAAGTCGTATCCTTTGCTGGTGTTGACTTCGAAGAGATTATAGAAGACGGTACACTTGTCGGCTATCGTGCAGAGATCCCCGTCTATGATGAGGGTATCTGGAGCTGGCACGATACTCTGGCAGGAAAGTTTCTATATAGTTTAGTCCTAATTCAACGCCTAGTATATGTTGGTATTTTCAATGCTGACTTAACTTATGGAGAAGTTACACCTACGATTCGACCTTTAACTGTCCTTCCGAAAGTAGAAATTCCACGCTCCATGCTCATAGATTTCACAATGTCTCAGGTGACTGATGATGAGTGGTCACGAGATAGCGTACTATTCGGGCAGTCATCTAGCTATAGATTCAGAAGAATTGTCGATGGCGATGGAAACAGATTAGATACTTATGATGACTATGTCACAAGTATTAGTGAAAGAGGGTTGAAAAACGCTTTTCTTCCTTATTGTAAAAATGATAATGGATTAGAGATTCCAACGAAGTGTGTGAAATAATCGAGCTTGTAAAGTCAAAGGTGCTTAGATTTAAGCACCTTTTTCTGCCTTCCACCAAAAATCCTGCCAGCTACCTAATACTCTAGATCCGAATTTCTCGAATATTGACTTTTCAATTGTTGCATCACCTAATAAATGCTCCCCAAAAATTTCAACTTCATAATGATCCACATCAAGTATGAAAAAAAAAGAACTAGGAGATTAAAGTTGTAAATTGGTTATTTCCGCTTCTAGCTAGCTTTTCCAACTCCAAACATCAATCCTGCAATCAACTCTAATTCAATTCACCAGCTCTGGAACAAAATTCTCGCGCAATATCGTTTTTTAGGCCCGAGTTAAGCGAGTATATGTGAACCTGAGCGATTAGTGATGGTAAGCATACCTTCTCACATTTTCTTTTTTTACCTGTGAGTTCGAGTGATTTTCTAACTGCTTTCGGTTCTGGTGGTTCTCTTTAATCTGCTATGTATTTGCTAACAACATCCAACGGTGCACCGTCACAAGAAACTAGGCAATAACTTGGTGACCACAGATGTACGCCCCATAGCTTGCTTTTGATTTGCAGCCAGTATTCCTGACGAAGAAAGTATGACGACTTTCCCTTTAGCTTGCCAACAAGATTCGATACAGCTAGCTTCGGAGGGCAGCATACCATAAGGTGTACATGATCATCCTCACCACCAAACGCGATTAACTCTACATCCATTTGCTGGCAAGTCTCATCAAACAGCGCTTGCAAACGCTCCAGCATTGGTTTGGTAAATACTCCTCTTCGGTACTTTGTAACAAAGACTAGATGTATAAAATCTTAAATACACAACTTCTTCCATTTCTCCATTCAAATTATTTTGCCATAGACTTGATAAGCTCCCGCAAAATGATTAGCTTAATTTGGGTATAGGAGCAAGATAAAAATGTTAATGGGTATCAGATTACAAGCACACCTGACGAGTCAGCAAAGCTGGTATTAAGTCAGTGGATGGGGGGTTGTGCTCGTCACATCTGGAATGCCAAATGTGTCGAGGATAGATACCTTGGTACCTATGTTTAGAAAAAGGCAACCCTCCTTCGCGGCGCGATCTCTGCAACTAAATCTGAAAGAACAATCCGCTTTAATCGAATAATCTTGTCATAACAGATAGTGGCGAAAGTGTCTTATCAGAATCATTTATTTTTATTCAATTGGTTTTGATGGTCAAATAAATTTAGATGTAGATTCAATAGCAATCGTTCATATAAGTGATTGACGTTTCAGTTAATTTTCTAAAAAGGTGTATCTATGATGGGAAAAAAAACGTTGTGGCCCTTGCTTAAATCAACTCTGATTATAAGCTCTTGCTTATGCTCTAGTCTTCTCTTTGGTGGTAATGAGGGCTTTTCAACCAGTCGATCGATCCAGGATTCGGAATTGTTTGCTATTCCAGAACCCCACGATAACCGTGTTGCCTACTATGCCTTTGATGCGACAACCGTCGGGCAAGAAAAAAAGCGTATTTCCGATTTTACCGACAATGCTAACGTTGTAGTTGTTTTTGAAGGTACCCTATGGGAGCTTGCTTTTCCCGAGCTATACGGTAGTAGCGATTCTTATATACTGAATATTGATGGCGGTCCCTATAAGACTTACGATCAGATTTTAGCCGATGTTCAAACTTTAAGGCAAAGGGGTGTTAAGGTTCTGATGAATGTGGACGATACACGAGCCTGGAGCACAGAGTATCCTTTTACCACCTGGGATGAACAAAAGTACAACGCTCAGCAATTTGCTTCCTTTGTTTATGATGGAGTGCTCGCTGCTGGCTTTGATGGTATATCGTTAGACATCGAACATGGGGCAGTAGATAACAGCTACTATCGTAACCTGATCGCCGAACTTGGAAGGTACTTCGGTCCTCAATCCTTTAATTCTGAAACTATGATTTATACGGCCGCTGTGTACTACAGGGGTTTTCCTGGACCCAGCTTTAGGGACCCTAACTTAGCCCAGTACCTTAACTTTGTTATGGATATGGCTTACTTTCAAAATGACGCATGGCGCTTTTCCTATTGGGCGAAATCTCTGGGCAATGAAAAAACAATGATTGGGATGTCCCATCATTTGGATAGTCTTAGCAGAGGCTTAAATCACGCCCGTTGGCATCCTCGTCCTGAGAAGGCAGGAATTATGGTTTTCGCTGGAAATGTGAATAAAGAATATACGGATGCAATCTTTGCAGCACTGAAAGAGTAGCATCCTGAGTTATCTATCTTTGTTGTCAGTGAGCACAATCTGCTTTCATAGCAGAGCGTGCTCCGCTTAAGCCCTTATAGCATAGGGAGTAGGGATAACTTCAGACTTACTACCAACGATGATTTTCGCAACGGGGCGCAGACCTCCTTCGCGAGCTTCGTTAACGACTATTTTATGCCAGACCTCGTTGCGGGAGACCTTTTCTTTAGAAATCAACATAGTGACTGGGCTAATAGATTGAGATATTTTGCTTCGCTCTGTATGACTATAGACTGTTAAACGAATGCCATTGCTTCAAGGCATGATGATTTTTCGAAATCCTAGTCTGCCATAGGCAAAGCAAGGTTTTACGAAGCACTTATGGTCTTCTGTAAAACTACTTAATGATAAATTTCTCCCAAGATCCGATCTTATCGCGATCTGCACCCATTTTGTATTTTTTTTCAGCAACAATGTGTTTTTTGAAGACACTTTTCAAGGAGACGATGTCACCCTTCTTAATGGGTCGATCTTTTGCTGTGTGATTGATTAAGGTAAACTTCTCATAGGAGCCAATCTGAGTAGGGGTTGCACTCAAATTCCCCTTCTTGTCAGCTCTTAAATAATGATGATTCTGGGTCATTAGCGCGACTTTACAGCCGTGGGTGAGCTGATCTGTGCCTTTCTTTTTAGGCCTCACAAGAATTATCTGAAAGGTTTCGTGGCTTTTGGCTTGCTTAGCATCTCCTTTGAGTGTTTTCCCTCCCCCATCTTGCGCACGGACAAAGCGCTTATGGGCTGTGTATAGCGTTGCTTTTGAAAAAACAGTAGCATTGGCATGGGCTTGGGCTGCTTTATAAGCTTTCATGGGAATGCGAGCTTTTGTAAATAAGTTATTGATGCGTTGGGGGCCGTACCCGTTCACTTTCAGCATTACCGCAATTCTCTGGTAGGAATAGCGTTCTTGCTTCATCGTGCGCACAACTTTAAGGTCAGTCCAACCATTTGATCTCAATAACCTGAAGACATTATCATCGTTCCCTGCAGTTTTATGCAGAAAGGGAAGTAGGGTCGCTGGGGGGCCTTTCAATTTAATAATGGCACATAGAGCAGAGGTCGACGAATGACCTACTTTTGTAATTTTCAGATGAATAAAGCTATAGTTGTCGGTAACTTTACTTAGTTTCTTACAAATCTCGTCAGGACTAGGCTTACGCTTACGTTTCTTTTTCTTCTTAAAGACTCCCGTAATGGTTTTACCAATATCTTCAAAAAACTCCGTCACATCAGAAATGGCACCGTTGACGGATTTTTCAATATCGTGAGTGTTGATGTGGACTGCTTTAAGGGCTTTCCCGACATCATTGCTGCTAATATGCAAGCTAGATATTGCATCCGAAATATCTAGGGGTTTTATATTCAGCTTCGATAGGGTTTTTGCAATTTGGCTTGGATTGATATTGACATGAGTTAGCGCTTTGGCAATGTCTGCTGGCGCATGACCAATATCCGTCAGAGCTTTACCAACAGTCTCGATGTCATGACCCACAGATGTCAAGCCTTTTGCGATATCTTGGGCGGGTTTACCTATATCGGATAGGACTTCACCAATCTCTTGTGCTGACTTACTAAACTGTTTATCGAGGGTTTTGGCAATACCATCAATATCATGGCCTAAACTATCAAATGCCTTGGCTACATCATAGGCAGATTGTCCAAAATGATCCCCTAGAACTTTGCCGAGTTTTTCTGTTTCTTCAAAGCCTTTGAGGATACCTTTACCAACATCCTCAACAAACTTCTCAACATCTTTGTACATGTCTTCGAAAAAATGAGAGATTTCGTGAGCTAGAAATTTTCCAGTATGATTCAGGGAATCTTTTCCCGGCTGCAGTTTAACTGAGGTTTTACAGTTTTCTCCGCAAATTTTGAATGCAGCCATTAACTTGGCATATGGCTTACCATTGGTTAAACCAAGTTCAATCGAACCCGCGATAGCTGTTTTAAAACTAAGGGTGCGGACACCTGCTAAGTACAGATCAACGCCGACCTGGAAAGCTACAGCAAATTTAGCATAGAATTCTTTAAGATTACCAACATGGGCTTGCACAAAGATATCGTATTCAATGTTACCCTTTATGACAGGAGTTTTTATGGTGTTCTTTAGGGAAAGGTTAGCATCAATCTTTAGTGTCGATGTGTTAATTTCCGCATAACACTCCAGTTGCAGCCCCATCACTTTTAAGCGGCCATTCATGTAAAGGTGGGGCGATCGATACTCTACTACAGGATGCTGTGGCTGGTTAAAGGTACTGATGGAAAGGTAAGGTCCTTTATTACCTTGAATGTTCCTAAAAATAAAGAAATTTTTGTTTGCAATCACGATGGGCTGGTTGATATAGGCATCAATGGCGATCCCTCTATTGGGGCTAATGTCAATACTAGCATAGGCTTCGAAGTCAATAATGCGAATGCAGGCAGACAATAGAAAGCCGGGCTGAAACTCTACCGCCCCAATACGGGAGTAGGAGGTGCAAATATATATTTGTGGGGCAACGACAACCCGAAGTTTGTTCTTAATGAGATCTATCTGAAACGTTTTGAGATTGTCGCGACGATTGGTTAGGAACCACTTTTTACCCTTTTGATTGATAACCAGCAGCGTATCTTGTTCGCTACTAGGAAGGCTAACACCTCCCGACTTGTTGAAAGTATTTGCAATGGATTTGAGATCTTTTTGGTCGAGTGCCTTTGAAAGGCTCTTCGGGGCATTGAATTCCTGGGCACCTCGAATCTCGATTTTCTTAAGGGGGCCTGCTAGTCCTTTAGGCATATTTTTTACGCCAACTATGGCAGTCATGACCTTATAGGCTGTTAGCTCGCTGATGGAACCAGCTAGAACCATTCCCATGTTTGCAGAATCTAAAAGCATGACAATGGAACTCTGAAAGGCTTTGGTATTAATGCGGCCAGTAAAACCGAACCCAGGTAGTCCGGCCCAATTAACAGAACCCATAAATCCTAAATCACTAATTTTCAAACCGTGAATATCTAAAGTACCCTGTAGGGAACCCGAAAGAGCAAATCCTGAAAGAGTCACACTAACGCCTAAATTCATAAGCATTTTTTGCTTGGAGACGCTTATGGCTCCCGTTCCAATCACATAGTATTCTAATTTTGCACCGGACTGCATACGCAATCCAACTTGGAGGTCAAAGGGGGTGTTTTCGAATGAACCTGCAATCTCAGCAAAAAGATGAATTGATGGGGCTTTTCCTTTTAATGTGCTGATCTGTAAGGTTACGGGTAAACCCTCTTCCAGCTTAAAGGTATCCATGAGTAGCCTGTGAACCTTATCCTTACCATTCAAAACCCAGACACCATGAGCACTTAGGCCTCTAGTGACACCTGTCGGAGCTTGGGGTAGACGAATGCCGGAAGAGTTTAAGGCATGCTGCCCACTAAATTCAGCGTTTGTGGGAAATTGAAACTGAGCATCATCAATGCTGGAAACAACAAGGGTAAGGTCCTTGAGGTGAATCACATCGTCTAGAGGTGAGAGAAACTCAAGGCCTTCGATTTTAGAAAGTTGGGGTTCTTCTAGGTACATTCCCGCTGCGGCTCCCCAGCCTTCTTGGGACTTCCCAGCCTGAAGCGCCAACATTCCCAAATTGGGAACAGTGCTCAAACATTTAAATTGAAAGCCAACTTTACCTGCTTTAGCAACAAGTTGAATATTTGTAAGTTCAAAATCAAATCCTGAGGGTCCTACTGATTTTGCGCCCGTCAGTTGCCTTTGTAATTTTGATAGCTTTATTTTCGGTATATACGCATTCATAGTTATGGTGTTAGGAAGTTGGTAGTTAACCTGTATTCTCATTCCATCGATTTCTATGGTTCCCGTCACAAAACCTTGCATACGACTGCTACTTGGCGCAGTTTTAGTTAACATCCGATTTAGTTCAAAAGATAGGTCTTTTACTTCAATTTTTGTAGGACCAATATCAAGCTCCCAGGCTTCGGGCGTACCGGCAAGACTGCCAGTAACAGTGATATATGAGCCCGGGCAGATTTCTATGGATATGTTATCTATGGTTAAGTTACCCGGAGCTGGTAGGTCGGGAGCATGACGTTTCAAGAAATCTTTAAACGGTAAAGTTGTTTTGTCATCAAGACTGATATCCAAAATATACTGTGAGCCCCACTTTGTACCTGTTATGGTGATCGGTAGATCATTAAAATGAGTGTTTGCGGTAAACGAAGCACGGATTGAAGTTGAAGTACCGCCTATTAGCTCAAAGCGAAAGGCAAGGTCATCGACAACAATATGTTCATCCCAGATTTGCCAATTTAAGTCGCGAAAGCCAATTTTTACAGTTGAATAGCTTAACTTTAGGCTTGGTTTAGATGTGGCACTGGCAGTCTTTACTTTAATGGTAAAGGCAAGATCCAAGACTTCAATTTTTTTTAGTTTCTTAATCACACTCTGCACGGGGTCAGGAAGATGGGATTCTAAATTAATGTCTGAGTTAGAGCTAGTTAGATGTGCTAGATTGTTGATGGATAATCCTTCGAAGCGGGTATAGACCGTTAAATTACTGTCTCCAGTAAGAATGCCGAATGCTTCCATCTGAATATTTGCGGTAGGGATGCTTAGGGACCCAGTAATCGCTTTCTGAGGTTTATAGATGGTGTCGTATAGACTCCAGTCATCGAAGGGGCAGTAAATTTTAAGTCTTGTCTCTCCAAGCTTTAGATTGTCTACTTCCACATCGTGACCAATGTCAGCTTGAAGATGGAGTCCAGGAAGTGAGTCGCTGTAATCCCAAGGAAAGGCAAGCTCATTATGGGCTCGTTTTTGCTTGGCTTTAAGAGCCTCCTTAAAGAAATTGGTATCTAGCTTTGGTCGAATGATTTTACCAAAAATAGTCGTCTCGGCCTTCTCGTCTAGTAGGTGCTGGATGATACTAAGGGAACCAAATAGGTTAGCTCGTGCCAGAAAATTGACGCCTTCGCATAGCTCCTTTTGGTAATCTTCATCAAAGGATGCTGTGTTGCAGACGACGATTTTTGCCTCTCTAAATGCAAACTCATCGGCAAAGGGCCGACGACCGCTACCTTGGAAAGGAGATGACGTAGATGGACGCCGTGGCATCAGGGGAAATGATTTTCTAAACTGCCAATAGTCACTGGACTGGCCACTTTTGATTAAGGTGTAGGCAACCCTGCAATCGATAGAGCCATTGTCTAAGAAATTGAAGGTGGCCTGAACAGGGAGATCTGGAATATCCATAAAATCAGCAATGCCATCAATAGTAATCTGATGATCTGTATCCGTTGAAACATTGGCATGTGATATTTTTAGGACACCCCCTTCGGGATAAAAATAATCAGTTAAAAAATCCGAAAGCACACCTGAGGACCAATCGGGACTGATGGTTAAATCATTGTCTTTAAAGTCCTCTAAAAACATGTCTCTAGTAACACTACTAACTTTAACAGCTGCCTGACCCATTTCGTTTCCTTCCGCTAATTTGCTGCATCTGGATGAAGAGACCCTTTTCTCAAGTCTTTGACCCTAGGCGTTTTATTCGCCCCGTAATATGTGTTGTTTGCGGTATAGGTTGCTTGCCCAGCTTGCGTGGTGCTATCGGGGAGGCGTGGTCCAACATAGTCTTGGGTAATGATGCGACGAATACGATTAACCCCGACCCGGTTATCGTGGCCAAAGGCTACATCATTGGTTTGAGCTCCGGGGATGGGAAGAAAGTTAGAAAAGGTGACATTCTTAGCAGCTAATTTATTTTTTAGGTCAGCTTCCCATCCAGGATTGAATTCCACCAGAAAGTCTTTCCGTTCACAAAATTTTACAGCAAGGTCTATGAAATCATCGAGTTTATCAATAAAAACTTCTGTATTATAATTTGTGAGTTCGCTGTATTTTTCAGGAACCACGACGTAAATAGGTAAATCAACCTCATCGATGCACGGCCGCCCCGTTTCATCGCTGTGATGCAGGAATTTGCGACGTCTATAGTCTTGCGTCGCATCATTGGTATCGTTGTAGTTTTGATTAAGGGCTCCATCGACTCTGTCGGTGCCATTAATAGCACGAATGATTTTCGCCAGATTTGCCGATAAATTTCCCATTTCTGTGTCTTCAAACTTTGCAAATTTATCAATGTTTTTTTCGAGATAGATCGCATCATTGCCGGGGACGCAGCGTCGGTAGCGGGTCAAATATTTATCGAATCTCAAGCTGTGCAGATAGTGTGTCTTGTAATCATCTTTATAGTTACTCCAAACTCCAAAAAGATCGTAATCGGCAATGACAGCGCGTAGGTAGTCAGTGTCATTTTGAAAATCCCGGCCTAGGAGGCTATCATCTTCCAGGCCGATAATGGAAACTTGAGTCGCGTAATCCCTTATTACTGGAGGGTTTGTTAGTACCATTAAGCGTTCAGAATGATTGGGTAGTAGGAAGTTGGGAACATAATAGACCTTGTAGAGCGCATCTTTAGCATTAGGATTCTTGTCGTCTGTTGAGAGGAAATAGACATAATCTTTAATGTCACTTATCTGGTCATCAAGTTTTGGTTTGCCGGGACTCAATTTAAAGGTGGCTTGATAAGCTATAGTCACCCGATGGGGATTTTCATTGGACTTGCTAAGTTCCTTAGGTATAGGAGAGGTACTATCTTTCGAAATCACACCTAAGTGCACTAACTCTTCTATCCTCCGCTTTTGGAGCGTTAAACCGATTTCTTCAGCGCCAGCCCCCTTTGCTTTTTCCAGGTACTTTTGCTGCTTCTTCCATCCATTCGATTTGAAAGCTTGTTTGCTTAAAAAAGGATCGGCGCAAATAAATTCGCGCATAGGTCCAAAGTTGCATGACTTCGCTTTAATATGGAATCCTTTAGTTTCATAGTTTGCATGGTTAAGACTTTTATTATCGGAACTTACGCAACGAATCATGATTACAGAGCAAAAATTTTCGGCTACTTTTTTGATTCGTGTATGATTGACATCGTCTATGCCGGCATTCCTGCGTGCAGTGGCACCATAAGAAATCATACGTGTTAACTCCCTTTATCTCAGTTTTCCAAAAAGCAGCCTTCAGCGAATCGCTATGGTATGTTTACAATATAGCTTTCTTCGAAAGATGAGAGCAGTTATTGAGGAATCAAGTCGGCAACAGTTACCTAGTTCGTGATGTAATGATAGGATTCTATTTTAGATTTAGTTTGTTTTTAAATGAATGTGGACTCATTTATCATGCTTTGCCGGAATACTCCCTCAATAACGGAGACGACCGAAGGTAGTCGAGGCTTAGTGGGAGATGGATAGGCTATTGTGATCCGAGTGAAAGTGAGGTGAGCAACCTTTTCTTGACATCCATACAAATGTTCAGCGTCATCGCTCTAATGTTTAGTAATTCATGGATGATTTAAGTGATTCAGATTGGCTATGAATACAAGCTTCGTTTAAACCGAAAGACGAAAGAACGTCTTAATCAGTGGATGGGAGCTAACCGCCTACTCTGAAATCTTGCTCTTAGCCAAAGAGAGTTGATAGATTATAAGGAATTCAAGTTCCGTGTAGGTATTGTCGAAAATTTTCTTCAGTTTAACTATAATTACTAAGAAAAGCAGCTCAGGTCTTTAAAGAATGAGTTCCTCTTTTTCAAAGATCTTCCTTCGCAATCTCTTCAGCAATGTCTATTGCAATTAGACAGAGCTTTCCATAGGTTCTTCAAAAAACAATCAGATGATCCTAAACCCAAGAAAAAGGGGAAAAGGGAGGTTGGTATTAGCTTCCTTCTCTTAAGGAAGGAACTATCGAGTATGATAAAGACACTAGAAGAAAGGCGTGGGTCACACTTCCAAAGATAGGAAGACTACGCTTTGTCTCATCAAGACCCTTTTCTGGAAAAGTTAAAAAAGTAACTATGACAAAAAAGGCGAGGATTTTTTTATATCCTTTGGAGTCGATGCTGATTTAGAAGTCAAAGAAAACAAATCTGGGTCCGCTGTAGGGATCGATAGAGGTGTAAAACGGTCTCTAGCTTTGAGTAATGGAGACTTCTTAGATCTACCCACTCAAAAAATTAAATTGTTAGAGACTCGCTAGCCAGGAGGTATTTTGCTGCATGGCATGTAGGTATGATGATAATGCGACACTAATGCGGCTAAAAACATCTTAGAAAGGGCGGCTGGTGCAATCGTCCCAAATGCTTTGAAGGATGAAAATCCTGATAAGAATCCCCCACTATAGCGAATGCTTAGTGGAGGGAGGTTTCAAGGTGGGAGGGAGTTAATTTGAAGGAAGCAAACAACCTGGAACATTGACGTCTAAGCTACCATCTATTGCACGACAGCTGTATACCCAGCTTGTTTGCTGAGCATAGCCAATGCCGCGCTCATAAAAAACATTGCCGTTTTCGTCAATTTCACAAGGGTTGTTTAAAGCGCATCGGCGTCCACTTTCATTGATAGTATTATTAACACCTACAACCATACGATTTTCTGCATCTATCGCAGGGGAGCCAGAGGTGCCACCGATGACGTTACAACCAGGACGGCTATACCTGATGGAGTCTTCGAACAACCAATCTGACTCTTTCAAATTAAAAACGATTTCTTCAACGCTGCAGGAGTATCCCCTGCGCCAGTATCCCGATATTACTTCAATATCAGATCCGATAACTGGATACTCTCGTGATAAGGTAAGGGCATCGACATCGTATGAATCTTTGATTTGACGAAATGTTTGACGCAATTGGTAAATAGCCATGTCAGTCTTAGTCATAGTTGCATAAAGAAGTCTTTCGGCAGAAACCCTGCCTAAACTGTTGGCGTTCTGATCTAATACAGTAAATGAGCGGCTTGAACGCCGATTAATCATGACAACACCTGGGTCCATAAGACTCACACAATGGCCATTGGTTAATACCATAGCTTTATCATCTAGATCACTGTCATCAAATTGAACAATACTACCAGAGCAATTGCTCAAGGCTACAATTCCTTCGAAGTTGTAGGTAGCAGTAATGGAAGGTGCCTGAGCAAGCCCACGATAATTGCTTAACTCTGGGAAGGACAAGGCTATTGTATGAAATCCGAATACAGCAATAACCCCAACTAGAAATCTTTTCATGCTTTTTCCTTTTTCTGAACTTAAAAAATATGTAGGTAGACTATCTAATAGGAAAGGCTAATGGCAATATATAAATTTAAAATTTACATATTCGAAAAAAGTTATAGCGCTCCAGAAAAGGAGGGGGTATATAATGCTAGCTAAGTTGTTTACGCAAATTCTCTATAAGCCATTGAGATCGTTTCCGGTTCGCTCCCAGATCCCAGTATCCGAGCCGGGAAGCAGATCGAATGTGTATTGTTTTAGCATTTTCGCCATTTTCAATGCGAAACTCAATATCGTCTACAAATTTTAGAATGAAACTTTTAAAGGTAAAGTGCAGATAGTGCTGCTCTTCACTCACTAGTGAGTACCCTTTTAAGGCACTTACAAATTTTTTGATGGTTGCTATGGGATTGTTGTGGGGTGTTGATAGAGGGGGGAAATAAAAGTTATCGTTATATTCGCTACAAATACAATTTTTCATATCCTGTGGGCAAGGAGACAGCTTGCCATTTTTCAATCCGATGTTTTTTTGGGCTTTTTCAGGTGTCATTCTATTCATTCCTATTTCCCTTTTTAGTGCTGTTCAAGCAATGAAACAAAGCTTGTCTCTACTAATTTTGAGACAGAATTATATCTCGGATCAAAAAAAATCAAAACGAAAATTCACTGCTATGCTTACAAAAAGAAGGAGAGCTAATGCTCTCCTCGATAGTCAAAGATTAAATTAAGGAGTACCTGGAGGTCCCTGAGGACCTATTTCACCTTGAGGACCTGTTTCACCTCGTGGACCACGGGGTCCCACAGGCCCTTCAGGTCCTTGTGGTCCCATTGGTCCAGTGTCCCCTTTCGGTCCCTGAGGACCTATAGGCCCGGTATCGCCCTTGTCTCCTTGTGGTCCTTGTGGCCCGGTATCGCCCTTATCTCCTTGTGGTCCCATGGGTCCTTGTGGCCCCGTATCGCCCTTATCTCCTTGTGGTCCTTGTGGTCCCGTATCGCCCTTATCTCCTTGTGGTCCCATGGGTCCAACGCTCCCTTTTGGTCCTTGAGGACCTATAGGTCC
>JBNKNM010000107.1:0-17849 GCA_050293845.1 Pseudobacteriovorax sp.
CTAGCCTCGGTTGTCCATTGTGATAGTATGATGCTCCTAATAGGTTCCAAATGTCGTAAGATTCGGGATGCTGACGTAGGTAAGCGCGGTAAATCTCTAATGAGCGACTATAATTTTGTTGCTGAAAAGCTTCATGCCCTTGATCAAGGCCTATATCTGTCGTGGCTATGGCCATCTGACTAGAAATAGGAAAAGTGAAATGCAATATCCAAATGGTAAAATAAATTTTTAGTAGATTTAGGTTCGGATTCATTGAGTAGTAATAATCTCCAAACAGTTGCAGGGATTCATCTTTCGGGTCCTAATGCCCATAAGACATCAATTGTGATAATGACAGGGGCCCTAGGGGAAGGCAACCTAAAGATTTATCAAGTATTTGAAAAGATAGGTGGAGTTGGCAAGCTTTTTTCAGATGACCGACTTTTTGAAATATTACGACAATTTTATCCTCAGGAGACTTTCATTGACTGCCCTTTAACCGAGCCACCTTGCGTTTCATGCCAGCGTGATGTGTGTCCAGGTGTCGATGCCTGTGAGGATATGGCTGTTGCTTATATGCAATCCATTACTAATAATAAGCTTAAGGGTAGACGACGCAAACGCCCTATAAATCCACAAACGCAAAGATTATGGGATGTTATACAATGGTCTCAGGATGGATACCATCTTCAAGAACCGAGTTATAGCGCTAATATGGCGCCACTTGTAGTAAGAGCCAAAACTCTCCAGCGCCGTCTAAATGGTCTTGCTCCTCCTATCCAACTCAAAGAAACCCTTGTACCCATCGCCCTACGTCGTATGGGAAGAGCTGTTGGATTACCCTATGATGTGCTCATTGGGTATAGAGCCTTTGGTGTTGGTCGAAAAAATCGAGAACTAATTGTGGAGCGGCTATATCGTGAAGGTAAAATTTCCCTAAACTGCCTGGAACAGGTAGCTAGTTCCCATGAGAATTTTCATGCCTTCATTGCTGCATTAGTGGCCGCCTATTTTCAAGAAAGTCGATGCGAAGCTCCTGAAAACTCATTTATGCGCGACCAAGGGTGGGTTTTTCTTCCAGAAGCTGAAGAGAAATTTAGCTAATTTATATGTTATTCTAGCTAGCTATGGTCGTCTTCTGTAATCTAGCTCCGGCGCTCTTCTAAGGGTAGAGGATTATTTTCCGAAAAACGAATGAGGTCGATTCTGAGGAGAAGTCCCTTGCGTATTGAAATCTACGGCAATACCAACATTGGTCGCATTAGAAAAAATAACCAAGATAGTATTTATGTGAGTCCTGAACATGGCTTAGTGGTCGTGGCTGATGGCATTGGAGGAAGAAAAGGTGGCGAGGTCGCCTCAGGCATGGCGGTAAACGGAATGAAAAATGCCTACTTATCCTGTGAAAGTTTGCGCCATGAAGAAGTTTCGCCATTTTTAATTAAAAGTATAGATGAAGTCAATCAGGCGATCATTAGCCATGGCAAAAGTCATTCAGATTTAGAAGGAATGGCCACTACCCTGAATTGTATCCTCTATGTGGGTGAAAAAGCGTATATTTGCCATTTAGGTGATAGTCGGACTTATTTGTACTATAAAGGTCAAATGTGGCAGCTGACTTTTGATCATAATATTGAAAATTATGTCGAACGGGGCTGGCTTCCTGATGAAACATTGATGAACAACTCTAAACCTGGTGCCTTGGTGCGGGCTTTGGGGCTTGCTGAAGAGTGTGATGTTGATATCTATGAGATTCATTTGAAGCCTGGTGAAATCTTGTTAACTTGTTCAGATGGTCTTACAGGCATGGTGAGCGATCATGAAATTAGAAAGTTGATTAAAGCCAATACGCACCAGTTACGGGTTTTACCGAATCTACTTATTGAAGCAGCAAATCGTAACGGGGGAGCTGATAATATAACGGTAGCAATTTCAGGAGTATTTAAAGACTGATGTCGGAGAAACTCTATCTTATCCGTGTGGATATGGAACGGTTTATAGGACCAGTTACTTTGAAAGAAGTAAGGGACTCCTATCGCCGTATGGAGTTTGGACTACAGGATGAAATAGCATCTAGCAATAAACCTTGGGTTGCATTTGATGATCTCGAAAGAATTAATCGTATTTACCCTGAACTAGGTAATCTTATCAAGAAGGAAATGCTGTCTGGATGGGGCAGTACAGAACCTGATGCTAAAATGATTCCTTCCCATGAAAATATCGATGCTATGCCTAAGAAATCTATGGGTTTGCTTTTAAAAATTATCGTATTATTAGTGTTACTTTTAGTGGCAACAGGAGCTTTCTTTTTTATTAGAGGTGATAAGCTACAAGATATCAAATTCATGTTGCAAGAGCCGACCTATTCTAAAGCTAAATTTTATTATGGTGATCGTTATAATGAACAATTTGAAGCTTTCATGGAAAAAAATACCCGAGAAATCAATAGGTCAATGAAACGCAAAGGGTATTTTAAAGTATGGTTACCCTACGTTCGTGCTGTAGCATTTTCTAGCGATGGTGATTGGAAAGGTTTAAGCCATAAGAAATTACGGGGAAAAGATGCTAATCACTCACCTTCAGATTGCTCAGTGGCTACCTGGAAAACGAAATGGGAAAATAGTAAGACACAATGGTCGGCATTTTTAGAAGGAAAAAACTTACCCCATCAAGATTGGGCTAAAATATTAGTCTGGGATACGACCTGGATTAAGCAGCGGCTTAATCATCGCCAATGGCTCTGGCCAAGAAACTACTATGAAGCTTGTTACCTCATGGCAAGAAAGGCACTTAGATTGGCAGTTGATATTGAAAAGAATTTAGAAGGGAATATATTCGATTCTCGTCTTAAGTGGTCTATCAGTCTTATCAATGATAATGATACTAATGAAGAATTCGAAATGTCAGGAAGTTTATGGTCCTTATCTTGTATAGAAAGTAGTAATGATGATGATTCCATAGATGAATGCATCCAAAACAAAAATTTCAGTGATGAATGGAATCAGTTATTAGAATATCGAGCTCGTTTGCGGAAAATAAGAGTCATATTTGCGAACAATTCACGCTTACAAAGTCAGCATCTTGATGATCTGAAAACGAAAATTCAGGGGATAGAACTGAAGGATAGTTTTACTAAATTCGATTATCGTGATGAGTTTAAATACTTTCAAATGGTTATTCAGGCAAACGGCGATGTTGATCGCACCGATAAAATTTTAAGAGAAAAGAATAGTACGCTTTACTTTGAATACTGATCAAATGAAAAGAATCGCTCTCGCGCTATGTATCATGATCGCGGATTCTCTAATCTTGGCTCAAGATAGAGGGATTTCGTCACAAGTACTGCTGCTCATAGAGCGCAAAAAGTATCTTGCTGCGAGAAAGTTGCTCCAGCATGAATTGAAAAGTAGACCTTTTGATACGCAAACCTTGCAATTACTAGGTTATAGTTATTATAAAGAAAAAAGATATAAACTTGCTAAAGATGTCTTTGACCGTGTTGATCCAATAGACCTAAGCATCGAGTATGGGTATGCCTGGGGATATACTTATTTAAAGAATAGGGTATGGAAACAAGCTATCTATGGTTTTAAAAAGGTACCCCAAAAAAGTCCTCAGCGCGCTCAGGCAGCCTATTTTTTAGGGTTTTGTTACTATAAATTAAAGAGATGGTATGTTGCAGAATCTTTTCTAAGGAAGGCGAAATTCCAGGATTCTAAAAGATCTCAATTGTTTAAAGATAAAAAGCGACGATTAAAGCAGTTAATTCGGAAAAAACGAGACGCTGAGCTAGAAGAAATTTTAGCTAACTCCAGTTCCAAGACGATAGCCAATAAGGATCAAATTATCGATGTTAGCTCTCTTTTGATTTCTCAGTTTAAAAATGTTGAAGATGATGTAAAGACTGATGATAATGACTTGCTGGAAACTGCTATAGAAGTGAACCAAATTTCAAGGAGTTTTGACAACCACGATTTAGTTGATGAGCATTTGAATTTAACCGCGACCAGTATATCCTTAGACTATGCACGTGTAATACAGCTATCCTCCCTTAAAAAAACTTTTGGAGGGGTGCGCATGAGTCTGGGTTTGGATCAGCTACAGACCGAGTCTACGACGGAAACTATTTTTAGCCTTGAGCAGACAACGGGAAATTTTGCTCAGCAGGAGCGTAGTATATCCACAGAAAGTTATTTTAAAGTCTATGGACAGCCCTTCATTACTATTGGACTCAGCTCCCATCAAACCCTGCAGTTATCTGGTAATTTTATCAATTACCTTCCTCAGGAAGGTGGATTTGCTAGCTGGGGGGGGAGGTATGGAAAAATTACTTATGGTATCGAATCAGCTCTACTGGATGCTACCCTAACTCTCGGTAGTGGTGAGCAGTTTGATAGGACATTGAAAATTACAACACCCGAGCAGTCCGCATCCCTAGCTATAAGAAAAGCCTTTACGCAGGCGAATGTTCTTTTTGAAGCTCGACATATAGAAAGGCAAGGAACACCCTATTTTTCCCCATCTATTTACCGATCGGTAATAAGCTATAAATACCTAGATCTGATGACAGGTTTTCGTCGGGTGTCTTCCTATAATCTAGCACTTGAGTCCAATTTAGGTGAGTTTGATATGTTAGTACATTTTCTGATCGTATCGCGCTTGTCTCCCGAGAGTGTGATTACCAGACAATCAAGCACAGAGCTTATCGAGTCGCAGGCTGAGGGATTCAGCGAATTTGGCCTGACATTAAAATACGCTGTCTTTGCAGGATCTTTTTTGAGATTACAGGGCGTCTTCCGATCGGTGGGCTCCTACTATGAAGCTTTCACTGATGAAAACGGCAGCATTACCATATTTGAGACCGATGCTCAGCAGACGGGCATCATATTAGGAGGTAATTTTGCTCCTTTTGATTGGCTTATGATACGTAGTGATCTCAATCTCACTAGGAACAAATATTTTCCAGTGAATTTTCTTTCCCAAGAAGATTTTAAGAGCGTAGCTCCCGCAGTCATTTATACTTCTGTTTTTAGTCTCATTGTGGGCTACGAATTTTAATCCGAGATGGATCTTGTTGAGCGATATAGTTATTCCCGACCAGTCCGTCATATCTTGAGCTGACTTTGATGTCAAAAGCCGCAACTCCCCACTTTCAGAGTCTGTGCCCCTGCATGGCAAAATTATGATCCTTATAAAAAAACATATTTTTCACCAAAAAATCAGCTTATGATTTGACAAAATATCAGATGCAAATAATCTCCCTCGATTAAGGTCTACTAATTAAACCCCTTTTAGGGTCTAACTTCACAAGATTTTTGTCGATAGTTTAACCTTAAAGCCGGATGTTTCGATCTCATAAGGCGATTCACTTCATTAGGAGATTTATAAGATGAACTTTAATGATTTTCTGATCCTTGGATGGAGCTTGATGATCGGCATCTTGATCACATCCTGCGGAGCTGAGGACAGTGATGATAATGCTGCTACCATGACAGCGGAAATCGAGGTGACGACTGGTACCGCCCTTAACGTAGGAGTTCTCGCCCTTGATTCTATCGGTGCTGACTCCCTTGGACTAGAATCATCTAGCGGGCTTTTGCTAGCGGATGGCGAAGATAATGAGACAGCAAGTTCACGAGACGCCCATTGCTCTGACTATGGCAATCCTATGGATGTTAATGGCTCTCGACTCGAACCTTGTGATGACGGATATGCTGAAACCGCAATGTATTGTGCCGTAGCCTTTAATACGTATCAGATTAAGAGTCTCAGGAACTATTGATAGCACAGGCGCTTTTTCTACTATAGACGATGTCAGTGCATTGAAACTGGAAGGCCGCACTATTGATGAAGGCTGGAGCAGTCTTGTCACCGTGAGCGGTGCACCAAAACAGGTCTTGCGATAAGTCTTTATTACGAAGATCCCAATAATGGATTTACTTCAGACGAAACGGGCTGTACCAGTAGCGATTGTTCAGCGACTACAAGAATCACAGCGACCAAAACTCAGATTGATTCTTTCCAAAAAAATGCGCAAATCGACTTTGCGGCGCATGATAAAGAGGCTGGCATCATTGACTTTTCCAAGGTCGACTTGAGTGGCAATGTCGACTATGATATTCATCGCTAAAGCTGGGTTTTAAGGATTTCCAGGTAGGTCTGAGTTCCTACCTAGGTAAAGAAAGCTATCATGGCGACTGGGTAAGATTGCGCTATTAAGGTCTGGGATATCATCAAGAGAGCTCAGAAGGTTCAGGTGTGGGCAATAACTTAAAAAAAAATATCAAAAGGGGCTTTAGGCTGCATGCTAATGTGAAACGTCATCAGCCCCTAGTAACAATGTTTTCTAAAATTCTAGTATTATTCTCATTTCAGTAACCTTTAATGCAGTGTAAATTTTCTACCACACGTGGCCGGATTTTTGCTAGAGGCACTAAACCTGCAGCTAGAACTGTATCGTTAAAGCATTTCAACTTGAAGTTTTTACCGTTGTAACTTTTAGATTCTGATTTCATGTCTAATAATTTTAACATTCCGTAGTAGTAGGATGTAGCCTGCCCAGGTAATCTAAAAGCGTACCTTTCGTATTCACTCTGTGATTCACCTTCAGAAAGGCCGATGGATTGATGGACTCTTGAGACTTGCTCATGGCCTATTAATTTAAGATTTATTTTAGGATCTAAGAACATTCTAGAAATCCGAAGGAGCCGCATCTGAAGGCTCATTAGCTGGGCCTCTGGAGATATATAGGGAAATACGAGATCCTCAGCATAGAGCCCCCAACCTTCTACATTAGCACTATTGAAGGCATAGATGGACCGAATTAAAGATACCCCATTGTCTAACATTGAGCTAAATTGAAGATCATGACCGGGCCGCCCTTCGTGAGCGGTTAAAGCGACGGCACCACCTAAAAACAGTAAATTGGGGTCTAGCTCTTCTCCCTTAGAATATGGCAGGATGAATTGAGGTCGCTCCCCACTATTATTTACAAGGGGAGGCAAATCTAGGTGGGGGACTGGCTCAACTGCGGTTTCAGCCTCAGAAGCTAATCTAATCATGAGAGGTTTTTTGGGGAGTGTTACAAGTTGATGATCGCGAATGATATTTTCCAAAATAACATCAGCCTTATGATAAAGTTCCAATATATCGCTGCTGTTAATCTTATTTTTCTGGGCAAGGGCTTTTATAACCTGGTCAGGTTTTTTGAAGTCGAAGCCATGCCGTCTGGCTACAATTTCCGCAACTTTTTCAAAACGAGAAAATTCAAATTTGAAATCTTTTTCGGCTCTTATAATTAGTTGCTCTGGAGAATCAAATACACCAAATTGCTTGAGATTGAATACATAAATTTCTTTAGGATCACCTATTTCAGTCCTGGCATTCGGAAGAATATCTTTCTTTACGAAGAAGTCATATTCCTGTACTTGCTTATCAAATTTTTCAAAGTTTTTTTCCCACCCTCGCAGTTTAGAATTGACAAAAAGTTCTTTTACTCCTTTGACTAACTCTGAACTCTGTTTTAGGTATTTTTCAACCTGTAGCCTTTTAGGATATAGAATCTTTCCCCTAGCATTTGCTACTTCATAGTTGAAAAACTCAATAGAAGCATCTGAAAGTGGTTTGTATCTTTCAAAACCATTTACAATTTTATCGAATCTTTCCAGTGCCGCATTCTGTCTAGCATGAGAAGACTGATCATTTAAAAGTTGAAAAATAAGTGTATAGACAGACTCAGCCACCTTATTAAAGGTAATAATGTTGTATTTTTCATGTAGTTCCTGTTCTTCTAACGCTAATTTGACGCTATCTAATAAAATAGCAATATCCATTTGCAATTCTTTTGGAAGGCTCTGATTATTAGCTAAAGTTTCGAGCTTTACTTTCCAGGAAACTAAAATTTGCTTTTCTCTTTTAGGAACATCCGTTGCAATGGCAGGAGCTTTATCATCAAATTCAGTATATCCGATTAGCGATGCCAAATATGGATTAAACGTCGACAAAGCGATTGTAAAATCTTTAGCTAATTTATTGGAGTCGTCTATCCAAGCGCGATCACCCGAGGGGGATGTTGACAACGGTTCCACTTTAGAATCTGCACGGAATTTGACACATGCGGATCCCGCAAATGCTATAGCAGTCAAAAGAGTAGCGGCTAGTTTCATAAGTTTTCCTTGTTGTTAGTTGGGAACAGAAAGAATGATAGGACACTTCCCCTTTGACGATTAATCTTCAAAGCTCCAATGAGCTGAAAGCCAGCCAAGTTAAAAAGAAGTTAATCTTCCATTATCGATTTATGCATATAGGAATTCTTTCGTTGCGTCCAGGGGATTTGGGGGGCATTAGGAGGCATGCCTTTATTTTTTTATTTGAGCCTGTCCCAGTTGTACGAGGAGTATCGCGCCGGGTGATAAAGCATCTGCGGAAAGCAGGTCGGTTATCAGAGGACGGGGAAGAAGTTTATATAGGCAACGAAGCAAGTAAAGATTATGGAGCCTTATCCCTAATAAAGAGAGTCACAGTTTCCAACCAGATTACCCTAGGACTAAAGGTAAATAGGATTGGCAGCGGTTTACCCACAGGATAGCGATAGCTTTAGAGCTCCCTCTGCAAGTCATCAAAAAAAGGCATAGCAGTACCTTTTAACTAATCGAAATTAGATATGCCAAAATATTTAAAATCAATCTTGGCATAATACAAACTTAACAATTCAACAGCTTAATACTGCAAGCAAAAAACATCTTCTAAGGCGAGAGATTATAGAATGGTTTCGGTCCATATAACTTGACCCCAAGAACTTTTTGTTCGTGCAATCGGACCTTGGCGGTGAGGCCTTGGCAGGCTTTTATAGCCTTATTATGACCTGCGAACTCCATGGCATTAATCCTCAAGACTACCTTGCTGATATTCTTGTTCGACTTGCAAATGGCCACCCCAAATTCTGACATCGATTCCCTGCTCCCTTGGAATTGGAAGGATGATCTTTCACGCCTCAAGGTCTCTGCTACAGATGAATATATTGAGCAGGATTACCCTATAGATCAGTTGATCATAAAGCTTGACTTTAAGGGTAAAGTATATTTCGATGACATATGCCAAGCTCCGCCCCAGATAACAGGAGTTTCGGAGTTGGCAGCCTTATCACCCTGATCTTTGAAAATTTAGTAGAATTTGGGCTAGGAAAATACCTGGCCGTGGTGGGGTGCGCCTTGCGATATTAGGTGGATCGGACGGACACCTTTGACTTTAAATATCTAAAGGGAGAGTCGTTGGTGGGACGATTGGAGCTATCAGCACTGCGACTAAGAGCTGTTGCAATTTTCGCCCATTGCTTCACCTGCTCCAAGAACAGCGCGGCAGCCTCAAGAATATCCCGCAGCCTCACCCAATCAGGTATTGGCGTTCTTAGATTTGATTTTACCGGGCTTGGCAACAGCGAAGGAGACTTCTCCAATAGTAACTTTTCATCCAATATCGAAGATATCCTTGCGGCATCTACAGCCCTTAAAAAGGAGTTTACAATCCAGCCTAGCATTCTTATCGGCCACAGCCTAGGTGGAGCTGCGGTATTGGCTGCAGCTCTGAAAATACCAGATATCAAGGCTGTTGTCGCCATCGCAGCACCTAGTGATGCCAGCCATGTAACCGCTAACTTCAAGTGTAGCCTGTACACCATCAATCAGCAGGGTGTCGCCGATGTTGAGCTGGCTGGGCGTACGTTCACGAAAGCTCGTATATGTTCTCTCAAATGTTGGATTGGACGTGTAAAAAGTATGGATCACTGGTGCTCTATTTGAATCTGGGCAATCGGTCCCTCACCTATTCAAGCTGTGGTAAAGTCGAAAAATCCTCACGCAAAGACCAAGAAAGGTTTGCATTTTTTCGGCAAATGTGGACACTATTGCCGCGATATATATTAGAAATATCAATGACTTGCACTCTGTAAAAAGCCGCTCTATTAAAAACACTCTTCTTCATAGCTTTAAGTATTCTGGATTCCATCCTGCAATAGTTTAGGACAAATGGGGGGGTGATCGTATAGTAATAGAATTTTCTCAAATAAAAATTTCTAGTGAAATTCGCGCAACGAATTCCAGCTTCTTAGAAGATAGTATTTGTTGCGGAACTAGTATCGAAGATTGGTGCTCTAACAGAGCTTTCAAATGACTTAAAGACAATCCTTTAAGGGGCTAATTGATTGCCTCCTAGTCAGAAACTAGCGGTAAAGGGTGTTTAAGCCTTGGATATCATCACTTGATAAGGTTTCTGCATTGCTGCAATAACTCATCACTGAGTTGCCATCATAATTGGTTAAATAGGCAATATTACCAGCTTCATAAGCCACTTCACCAGTAGAACAACCGTCGGTTACATCGGTACGTGCATGTTCATGGCGTAATCCTAGGGCATGACCGAACTCATGGGTTGGAGTGCCTTTACTAAGGGGGTAAAGGAACATATTGAAGCCGATACCGCTATAGCTCTTTCCTGCAAGTCTATATAGATCGCCCTGGCAAGCAGCATAGGAACTTGGACCTGGTCCGATGTGACTGCAACCAAGAATATAGCCACCATTATAAGAAATCGCATTATCGATTTTAATACGGATAGTTGGAACTGACGAAGTACTGTTACAGAATCCCCAACCAGTGAATCTAATCTTATTAGTTTTATTGTAGCTTGCCGTTACTTCATCTCTGATACTGTCACGGTATTGCTGCCAACTTGGATTCTGATCCACAAAGCATACTGGAATAGAGCTTGGATTGCTCCATAATGCTGATAAGTCTGCTACACTATCAAGATCTGATGTAGAGCTATTTTGATTAACGCCACAACTTGTCATCCATAGAGCCACTACAAGGTATACTAATGCCTTCATCATTTTCTCCTTTTGCATATGCATTGATTGGCTGGTTAGTCAAAGACTTAAAAGAACTTCTACCATAGATAGAATTACTAATAAAGTTTTTTCATTCTACCTGGTGATTTTACCCATTAGGATTGCAAAACTATTAATTTTACCCATAGCCAATTTTTCAAGCTAGTTTTGTATGATGATTATATTAAAGCGATTCTTCTTATCTGGATTATTAGGCGTAATTGTTTATATTTACGAAGAATTAATGACCGCCAAATAGGCATTATTCTCCTGAATTCCAAGGTAAGAAAGAGTCTATTTTTGCAAAGCATGGTCAATAATGGCCTTTAAAATTGGTAGCTCTGTTTTAAAAATAGCCCGCTGATGATAGCCGAAGGTCGTGGTTGCCTAATTTGCCTTAAGACCAACTCATTTGTACCAAGACTTGGCCATCCGGTGGAGCCAAGGAACAGTAAGACCTACCCTTCCTCGATAAAAATAGCGGAGTTAATACTGCAACAGGTTGAACTTGATAGGCAGCAAGGTGAGCTTGATAAAAATCGCAAAGCGACTCTCGCTATTGGCTCTGTTCAACAAAGTTTCTTAACATTAGACCAATTTCAAGCACAAATGGGAGACGATTGGGTTTTATGTGACGGAAGTAGTGTAGCAGGTACTAAATATGAGTCTCTGGGCCTTGGCTCGATAGTTCCAGACTGTACTGGTAGGTTCTTGAAGTCTAATCACTCTTCTCGTACAGGAGCTGGAAATCCTAGCCTAGTTGCTGAGTTGAAAAGCACGCAATCATTTTCTAAGTCTATGCAATCAGTAAGTCTTTCACACAATCTAAGTGGCTTATTTAATAAATCTTCTTTTAATCATTATCATGGTGCTTATTCCAAAGTAGTGGAAATCACCACCACTCTCTAAATAACTGGAGTGGAGGAGGAGGTGGCTATGCCCCGAACTACTATGGTGGACGTACACTAAAGATTTAATTCCGTATATTGAGCAGAACTACCCTGTGGCGCAAGGTCGTGAAAATCGTGCCATTACCGGTTTATCCATGGGAGGCGGTCAAGCCCTGAATTTTGGTCTTGCACACCCGGATGTATTTGGCTGGATCAGATAAGTACATTTTTTTTGAATTTAACGGGAGCGAATAGATTGCGAGGATATAAGGATTATCGAATGGAATTAAATTGTAACAGCTGGAGTTTCACTTTACGATAGTGCTTTCCAAAATTGTAAGATATCACTCTGATATTGCTCTGATATCACAAATCTTACGTATAGGATCAATTGTTGCAAAGTTAAAATCGTGAGTCAGATTCGCAAATCGAATAGTCCAGATTTGATGTGACTTTCTCTTTGCTGTTGATATTTTATGTTAAGTTGCCCTGAAGAGTATCGATTATGTTCGCTAAACCACTAATCTCATTATTCTGTTTAATTTCACTTTATTCGCAAGCCTTTGCAAAAAATGAGATCTTTCTGGATTTTCCCTCCATAGACTATGATGAAGGTGAGATCTTAGTACGACGAGTCTTAGTGAATGATGGACCCGCAACCAAATGGTGGGGGCTTCGTAGTTCACAGGTAAATCTCTTCAAGTTCAAATTACAAAAGAGTAGCCTTTTCTTAAGAGATCCTCGCAAACCTAGTGCTGAATCAATTGATTTAAAGATCTTAATGAGTAAGGATAAAATCCTCACAGTTGAGATAGGTAGACTAATTAGCTCATACGATATCAGAGATTTTGCCATTGATCCATTAGGTATGCCTGTTAAAGATAATGGTGGCGATTTTAGGGTAGTAGAAAAAAAACTAGATCTATCAAATTTTGAGCTTGCGCGAATTTCACAAGTGAATTCTAACATTGTTCAGTTTTCACTAAAAAGAGTAAAATCTGCTAAAGTTGCTAACCCATCTTCACATCTAGATGCAATCAAAGAGATCAACTACCAGATTCAACTAAGCAGTAAAAGGGATGAAAGTTTTTTTGTCGAAAAAAGGTTGGATTCGTACTTTGAGAAATATGGTTTTTTTCATGAGAAGTCCTATTCCTCAGCCTATAAGTGGAATCTTGCCAAAGGTCCGCAGTTATTCTTTCTAGATAAAGGACTACCCGATATTTTTGAAAAATCAATAAGAAAATCGATTGCCTATTGGAACGAAGTCTTTCAAAGAAAGATTATAGCGCTTTCTGATGAGAGAAAGGAGTGCAATCACTCTTTTAGTATTAATATAATTTGCTGGGTTAATAATGAGGTACCTGGCGCTACCTACACGGCGCAGTATCACCCAAGGACGGGCGAAGCTCTATCCGGCATGGAAGTGATTCTACCCTCTAATTGGTTTAAAAATCGAGATAGATCAGAGATCGAAGGAAAGCTAACTGTAACGCTGGCACACGAACTCGGCCATTTACTTGGTTTTCAGCATAATTTCTTTACTCCTTGGGAAGGTCTTCGAAATGAAAAGAATGTTTCAAATTCAGTAATGGCCTATCTCGACTGGAATGCTTCAGTTAAGCTTTCGAAAAGCCTTGGCTCAAAGGGGTTTTATCTTGAAGCAGACAAAGCATTTGCTGATTTTCTTTACTTTAATAAGCCATTTAAAGCCATTTTGAAGGCTGGCTTTCTTAGTGATCATTCCTTTGAAAAATCATAAGATGTATCAAGCGGCTATAGAATACAATTGGAAACCCCGGGAATCACGCCTTTTTTTGTGTCAATTTTGTAGTAAGGCATTCCAACTTTCTGGCGGTCCAAGGTAGCTTTCTTTTAAGCCTCCTGTGTTAATAACAATTTTTTGAATTATAACTGTTGGATCGATCATCCAAAATTTCAAAACGTGCCTACCAACCTCATTTATAGAATGATGACTCATGCTTAAACTAAGATTATTTGAAGTGTTGCGCTCCCATGATTTGTTCATAGGGATTCCATTCAGTTGCTCCGTGACGTTAATAATTTGGGGTTCATGGTCATTTATTGATATTCCATACTTCAGTCCTTCACCATATAGAACATCGTTTCGCGGTGATAGATAAACAAAGATCTCAACGTCGCCGGCATTGAAAATGTGAAAGTCGAATTCTAGTCTAGGAGAATCTTCTGTGATGGTTTGCCTTGTGGCGGTTACAGGAAAGGGTGTCATACCATCACCAGTGCGTCCTATACCAGAAATTTTTTGCCAAAAAATAGGCATTTGATCTACCTTCCTAGTGAAATGAGATGCCTCCATTGAGATATAGCCATTGCTTTCAACAAAGCCTGATGTTTGTTGTAGATCTAAGGGCAAGTTTTCAATTTCCGCATCAACTATGATATTTTGTTCAGAAGGCCCTTTAATAGTGATCGGCACCTGGGAGGTTCCTATGGGAACTGAGGTCCAATCTATACTTATCTCTACACGAACTTCTTTTTCTACCTTTCCTTGCTGAGGCTCAACGATAATCCATGGGACGCCAACTTCAATTTTGTAATTAAAAGGAGTTGACCCCCGATTAAATACTTCAATATATTGCCCTGTTTGATTTTGGTATGGACTGAACTTGGGTAAGATGGCAGGCGAAACCTCTTGAGGCCAGACTTTTTCTGATCCGTCGATGGCTACACCCATACTAGCTTCGATGGGCACTACATGATTGACTAATTCTGGCCAAATAAAGTCTGGGTCTGCTACGTAGTTGGTCTCAGGTTGTTGCCAGCTGGAATTGGGGTAATCACCTCCGTAGGCTAAGTAAGGTTGAAGCTGCCAATTATGCCATTTTCCACCAGAAAGCTCAGTGTTATAATATTCAGCCATAGCTGTGCTTTCATTGAATTTTTGTTGAGCAATGTGGGCCATATCGTTTGTAGCAGAACGTTCTTGCTTTTTGTATAAGAGATTTTTAAATCCAGCTAGGCGCAGTTCATACATAAGGGCACTGGCTTTAACTTGATAATAAACAAGCTGGTAATAAGCATCCTGGAAATTTTCTGGAATTCTTGACCTAAGGTTACTAGCCTGCTGAGCAAGTTGCTGCCATTGGGACGTCACACGTTCCATTTCCCTATAATTTATGAGACTAAACGGTGAGCCATCTTCATAAACTACAGCTTCATTTGGGTTTTGCGTAATATCAAAATCGGGATTTAAACTTATCTTCCTATTTAATAATTCTGGCTTACGATTGGACTGCAATTTTCCATAAGTCGCTAATATTTTAGCTATTTCATCACCAAAATCCTTGCCGAATTGCTTTGATGCCCAACTCAACTCCCATTCATGTAGCTTGTCAATAGGAATAAGATCTGGGTTCCATGCATAATCAAGGAAAAACTCAAGAGGAAACTCCTCGTTTTTGAGGTCTCCTACGTTAACTACCCATAACCTATCAACTCCATATTGGTAAGATAAGTGCAGCTGCTCCCAGATATTTGCCAAATTATTAGTATCAACCCACTTATAGTTGCGGCCACCTCCAACGTAATCAAAGTGATAGTAGAGTCCATATCCTCCCGTTCTCTTTGGTAATGAAAGGTCAGGAAGTTTTCTCATATTGCCCCAGTTATCATCGCACCATACAACTGTTACATCATCCGGTACCCTGATCCCCGCTTCCCAGTAGTCCAGAATTTCCTTATACAACGTCCACACTTGGGGCGTTTCGATAGGATTTTTCCCCGTTACCTCGGAAATTATAGATCGTTGTTTTTCGATAACCCTTTCGATTAAGTCAATACCATCTTCTTTTGGTAAACCCACATCACCAGGACCGCGCATACCTAGAGTCACGATTCCTTCGAAATCTTCGTTTACCATAAGTTGGATACCGTATCTCCAATATTTTTCGAGAGCCGTTGGGTTTTTCGAATAACGCCATTCACCGGTCCCACCATAGGGGTCATTGCCAGCCTCAATAATTGCTCCGTGTTCATCTCTTTTTGCTGGAGTTACATTTCGATTCCATTCTTCTATGCCACGCATCATAGGAGCTTCATGGGACGTCCCCATGACGATACCATAAAGTTTGGCAGTTGCATGGTTTTCAGGATCATCTTCAGCAAATGCTCGCCCCCATACTGCTGGCCATAAGTAATTTGCTTTTAGACGAAGCATAACCTCGAACACTTTGCTATAGAGCTCTTTATTAAATCCATTTGGGTATTGCGGATGATGCCCTTTACCAAAAAAGTCTGGACCCCAAGTCCCCAGATTTGGGTTTTCGTCATTGATAAAGAAACCGCGGTACTTTACAGCAGGTTCTCCTAATGTGTGTCTGCCTTGAACAACATATATATTATTTCTTTTGATTGGTGGCACATCATCCCAAAAATGCCAGGGAGAAACTCCCATTTTATAAGACAAATCATATATTCCAAAGATTGTTGCTCGTTGATCACTACCTGCGATGACTAGTGCACTTTCGACACCCGGAAAAGGATTTTCGATACTTGTGGTTAAAAAAGTCTCCCACTTTCCTTTTATATCATCAACATTAAGCTTGCCATTACGAATAAGCTCTTCAATAATACGACTTTTTCCGATGGTTCCAACAATTAATACGTTCGATAATGATGAGGCATCATCAAAAATAATATTGGGGACAATACTGGTTACTTTAGCTATGTCAGACTGCAAATCTTTGGTTGCTCGAACTACTCCCGGAAAATCGTCGTTATTCAACAGAATAGGGACTGCATTTCCTGCGGTAACCAAGCTAAAGCTTTCTGGTATCGGTTCAAAAACCACATAGTCTAAGTTTTTTTCCGGATGGGGCTGATTTTTGTTTTTATCTCTGGCCGCACAAGAAAGAATTAAGCTTTGCACTAAAGTTAATATTAAAAGTTTCATTAAAGCCATACTTTTCCTTTCTCGTCAAAGACGGATCGATCGCTCGACATCTTCGTACGTGTTACGAGAACCATTCCCCTGCACATTAATCGGACCCGTCACACTAAGTACCAAGTATAGTCCGCGTGACCTCAGATGGTTAGCATAAGGAACAATAAAATTTTGAATCCAACCGTTTAATTGCCTCCGATCAACTACATCCATCCCCCACGAAGTACAATATTATTACCATCAGGGTCTTTTAAAAGACGGCCTTCAACATGTAAAAACGGGGTGAGCTACCTTTCCATGAAGACAAATGGGTGCTTCAAATCCAGATCAAAAGAATTACCGTTACTGACAATGGTGTCAATGTAGCTGAAACATCGTTGTTTTCGGGGTTGAAATTGCTATGATAGCTCTATAATCCGATAATCAAATGTGTTACAGCTTCATCGACGGAGCCTGTCGGTACCGACATTGCTCCCTTGAACCCTACCATCATCAGCGCAGGTTCCACCGCTGATTCGACTGTCCATTGCACGACCATAGGATTAGCTTTGTACCGTTGCCGGTACCCTGACCAGTGGCATCCAAACACAAACCGGACTGCGCCCCAGTAATCGTACCATCCGCGTTGACGTTCCACTGTTGATTCGCCTGACCATTGCAGTCCCAGATGACAACCGGAGTACCATTGCTGGTCCCCTGCCCCGATGCGTCTAAGCACTTATTACCGTAGACCATGAACTGCTTGCTTGATGTGTACGTCCAGTTTTGATTCGCGTCTCCGGTACAGTCCCACAACTGCACCTCAGCGCCATTGGTGGTACTGGTGTTAGGGACCTCTATGCACCGCTCTGACTGTTCTCCTACGATTTCCGTGTCCTCAGTAGGTGGTGGTGGTGGTGGTGGTGGTGGTGGTGTCGAGTCGTCAAACTGTGAGAAAAACTCCCACACCACGGGACGGGTCCAGGACAGTTCACCGGCACCTGACCCGTCGGATCTGCCATCCACAGGACCAGGCGTGTGTCCGCCGTCGAAAGCAGCCCAGGCCACTGGATAACCCTCTCGGCAGCCGGAGTAGTGGGTGACAATATGTGATAGACTACCTTGTGCAGGTTCCGGTGGATTTTGGGGAGTGCAGCCGTTGTTCCGGACGAAGTTGTCTCGCAGCGAACGCCCC
>JBNKNM010000108.1:0-17771 GCA_050293845.1 Pseudobacteriovorax sp.
CGATATTATAATAGCTATACTTCGATTTACTAGATGTTTTTTATATTATTGCATTTATAGGAAATATCTAGAAGATCCGGGCCTGTATCAATGGAAGCCCCCGCACTTCCCCCTCCCATAAGTCCTCCGGATGGGTGTATTCTCTGCATGGGAAACTTACCCTGCTCAAATGAACCAGGATCTGAAACATGGAATCCTCATTGTTACTTTGAACTACCTTGTCGTTAATGGTGCGAATCAGGTCTACTGTTGTTACCTGAATCGCGAGCAAGATGTGAACTCCATGTAACTCTCAGGTTTTCATAATTGACAGATCGAAACCGCTTCAAGCTTTTTACTCATCAACTCAGCAAAGGACTTTGTTAACAGTCCATTTTGGGCATGAATATTTAACCGTACAACAGCGTCACCTATTTTGCTGCATACCGCTAGTTGTGTCGAAAGCTGCGAACTGTCACTTTCTCCTGTAGCCTCAGAATCATTTAAGTTCTTCAAACCTTCTTCAGCCACGATGAGATCATCTATCACATCTTCCACTGCTGGTTCTGCATTGGCAATCTCTTGGACTTCAGCCTTAACATCATCTACAACCTTTGCATCTTCCCGCAAATCTTCTAGTTGATTTTGACTATTGGTTTCACCAGATTCGTCATTAATAGTAGCATTAGCTTCACTCTTTGCCACATCATTGGTAGCGGTTGTTTCCTCTGCAGGCGTCTCTTCTCCATGATCCCCCACGCTAATTGAACATGCTGCCAACGATGCAAATGTCGCAATCAATAATAAATTTCTCATTGTGATGTCTCCATTTTTCATCCTGATCGGCTATAAAATACCTATTCTCAACCATTTATTTTTTTTGATTATGAAACCGTAGCTTATGCAGGAGTATTTCATAAAGAAAGATTCCGTCAAATACCCCTACTTGAAGGAGGGGGCTTCCAGTCGGCAATCACCGCGAGATAAACAGAAAACACTGTCCCCCTCATAAGCAAGGTTTAGTCAAGTTCCTCCGCTAAGGAAGGAGGTTCCATTAGGGAGGCTACACGGACGAATAGGGTTGAGAGGGTATTAGGATGACCGCCCCCAGGTGGCTATAAACTAGGAAAGCGAATCCCTTGCTGCCACTTCACAACTTCTATCTCATGACCTGTGGGATCGTTTAAATACCATGAATGAGAATGGGGATATTCCCATTCGTGATCAATGACTATATGCTCCGATTGTATTTTTGCTTTCCATGCGTCCTCATCATCTATGGTAAAGCCTATATGAGCGAAGCCATGAAGCTTTCGCTCCTTTTGTTGCTGACTGGAAAGAAATTCAGCACCCTTTCTTTCATATAAAGCTAATATAGCTTGATGAGATTGCAGAATAGCCCAGGGTGTGCCACGAAACACACCACGTTCTTTTTCTGCGAAACCAAAAACGCGCCCATACCATTGAATAGATTCATCCAGATTATCAACACTGAAGTTTAGGTGATCTAGTCGTTTTACCATAGCAATAGCTCCTTTTGCTTTAGTTGCTGTTATATATACGTTACGGAGATGTTGCTAATATTTCGTCGATTATGTTAATTTATCGTCTGAATGTTGTCTTATGGTCGGAAAAGGAACGTTGCTATGATAGATGCCAGCAACTATCTCGCGATAAATGTCAAAATGTTACGAAAATCACAAAATTTATCCCAAGACACCTTGGCAAAAATTTCTGGTATTCCCGCACAACCCTTACCCATATTGAGTCGGGTTCGGGAAACCCGAGCCTCAGCAATCTTATCAAAATTGCCACCGGACTGAGAGTGACAGTAGAAGAGCTTGTTAGCCCTCCTTTTAACCCTGTTCAGCTTATTCCTGCTAGCGAACTTCCCCAAGTCAGCCAGGCTAAAGGCATGGTCACGATCACTAAAATACTCCCCGAGTCAAGCCGGGGGTTTGCCATAGATAAGGTTCTGATTAAAGGCCCCTACCGTATGAAAGGTTCCCCCCACAAAAAGGGAACCAAGGAATATTTGTGCTGTTTAAAAGGCAAAATGTCTTTATTTACTGAAGGTGAGAAGTTTTCTCTCAAAACAGGTGATCTGCTTATTTTTCCAGGTGACCAGCATCATTCCTATTTTAATGATGCTAAATCCGACCTTGAATTTATCAGTATTGTCAGCTTACCATCATCAATAGAATAAGAACTTCAATATGGAGGGTTGCTGCTCCTGAAGCACTATGTCAATGTTTTAAACACAGCTTCGCTAGAAGCTAACTACCAAGGTTTGTATGACTGATAGTATCAATGTCTATATTATCCTGACTAAATTTCAGCTCCCATTGAGCAGCAATGCTTTGAGCGAGAATATGTAATAAACTAATATGACTGTTCTTAAGGTTCCTAGGCATATAGTCTAACACTGCCAGGCTACCAGCTACCTTCTGGCCAATAGAGATGGGAACGCCGCAATAGAAAACGGGGATCCGCTGGTCTCGATGCATATTTTTAATGTCATTATTGAAGGTTGTATCTTTGATTAGCAGTAAGTCTTGATGGGTTTGGATATATCGATTGAAGTACGTCAGTTGCTCGCACTGTGGGGATACCCCCTCTCCTAAAGAAGCAACTATAGCAAATTGACTTTTGCCGAATAAACAGAGGATACCCACAGGCATTTCAGTTAGTTGCGTCATAGTTTTTAGTAACAATTGAAATGCGTTATTCCAATCTAAAGGATTGTTAGATAAATTAACCAGAAAAGACTTTGGATTTATATTTTGTATTTGTGTCAAGTTTTTTTCCGATCTTAGATATATTTTGGAGCTTTATCGACGGAAAAACTACATATCATAAGTAAAAAGCTAAAGATTTAAATGGCTCTTATTAAAAATTAGAGGTTTAAGTGGAAACTATTTTAACCTATGAAGGTCAAATTCGATTAACTATTTTCTTCGGACTATTTATTGTATTTAGCGCTGTAGAATACTGGAAGCCGGCTAGGAGCTTAATACTGCCCCGACGCAAACGTTGGCCAGCTAATCTAGGGATCACTGTTATGAACACCTTAATTTTAAGGCTATTTTTCCCAACTGCAGCAGTGGGAGTTGCTGTATGGGCGCAGGGGCAAAAGTTCGGTATCATACACCAATTAAATCTGTCTGGCAGCTTCGGAGCCATCATAGGATCTGTAGTCTTACTGGATGTACTAATTTACTTTCAGCATCGCATTTTTCATAAAATTAACTTTTTTTGGCAATGGCATCAAGTTCATCATGCCGATCTCGGCTTCGATATTTCAACCGGAAGTCGCTTTCATCCCATAGAAATTTTACTATCTATGATTATCAAGGTTTCTTTTATAACTCTTTGGGGGATTCACCCTATAGCTGTGATTATTTTTGAAATAATTTTAAGTTCTATGGCACTTTTTAATCATGGAAATTTTAAACTTCCAGCCAAACTAGAACCTATAGTTCGTTATTTATTGGTTACACCTGATATGCATCGGATTCATCATTCGCAAATTGAATCCGAGACAGATTCCAACTATGGCTTTAATTTTTCCCTCTGGGATCGTATTTTTGGCAGTTATTGTGCTGTAAGCTCTAAAGGAGAAAACCTAGACATAGGTTTGCGGCAGTGGCACAAGGCAAGTGATACGGCGACATTAAAAGGGCTACTCTGCCTTCCCTTTAAAAAAAATATGTAGCATACTCATCTCATCATTTTTCTAGGAGTGTTTTGACATAGGTAGAGATAGCATCTGTAAATTCCCGAGATATTTCATCTGAAGAGGCGCTGCCATTCTTCAGTTTTAAGATAGTTTTTTTTATTTTTTTCTGAAAAATTTGCATTTCGTCCATTTATTGTCCCCTGCAAGTACTTTATAATAGTAGCAAAGATTTGACGACCCTGACTACATTCTAACGATTTAATTCAGGAGGAAAACTCTTTCGATATGACGATAAGGCAAAGGAGGGTCTGCTAACCACCTCCTTTATAATGGGGTAACTATGGTAAATAGAGTTTTTCTCGTTACTCTGCTGCTAATAGTAGCTTGTTCTATTAATGATGCTAGATTATTTCCTAAGGATAATAATAATGATACAGCAGTAGAAAATATTCCTATTACTCCTCAAGAATACCGACTCATTGCCGGAGGGGATAACTCCTGTTATCTCTATGAGGAGGGCCGCGTGAAATGCTGGGGTCGCCATAATCTTGATAACCTCAATCGTTATCGCATCACCAGCCTTGCATTAGGAGATCAGTATGCTTGTGGCGTCGATCAACAAAGTTCACCTTTCTGTATCATCAAAGGTGACAACCAAGATGTCAACATTAATAGTGAAATCTTTGGTAAATCTTATACAATCCTAGCAAGCGGTCGTCAGCACCTTTGTGGCATCACACAAGATAAAGAACTTTCTTGCTGGGGAGATAATACTTATGGCCAAGCAAAAATTCCTAGTAATATTGCAGGTCGGGAGTTTATTTTTGTAGCTGCCGGCTATGATCACAATTGCGCCATCAGCAGCAATGGTGAACCATTTTGTTGGGGGAGAAATGACCAAGGGCAAGCAACCATATCTAGTCGCATAGCCAATAAAGGTCTTACCAATCTTAGCCTTGGTGAAACCCACAGCTGCGGCCTGACGAATACAAAGGAAATATATTGCTGGGGCGGCATTCAATTTGAAGCCAGAAACACCAGTTACCTTTCCTTTACCTCTGGTAAAGATTTTGTATGCGCTATCAACTATAAAAATGATATTAAGTGTTGGTTCAAGGATAATAATGAACTGTTTACTACAGTACCTGAAAATAATTTCAAGAAAAACTATGTTCAAATCGCTGCGGGACACCAGCACCTGTGTGCCAGTACCAGTACAAAAAAGACTGCCTGTTGGGGAAACAATGATTTTAAGCAGCTGGAGGCAGGGACTCTTCCTTAAGCGCTGTTGAAGCTATACTTAGGCATAGGATGCGCCTAAAAATTTAATATTTTCAGGATCATCGAGATGGCATTTACCAATACGTTCTTTTTTATCTAACTCTTCTTTCACTACTGAAATAGGCACATGATAATATTGAATCTGGTAAAGTATTTCTTGAATATCATAATAATGAGACTTGAGAAGATTATAGATGTAGCCTAATTCATGGTCAGCGGTATTCTCTTGATCAACCTCGTCTTTTATCTGAATAGCTAGATGCATTTTAGCAACCAATTCGTCCATCTTTATAGGTTTTTCCATTAAATTAGCAGCACCCATTTGCAAAACTTTTCGGGATATTTCAGGACTCAAATCGCCCGTAATAAAAATAGTTGGTATATTGATATATTTTTTCCTCAGCTCATGAGCGAGATCCAGTCCATCGATCATCGGCATTTGTATATCGCTCAGGATAATATCGAACTTCTTTTGGGATAGGATTTGTTGAGCTGTGAAGGCATCCTGGGCAAAATCACATTCGAAATTTGCTTGCAGATTTTGAACTAGAATCATTCCAAATTCGTAATTATCATCAACAATTAAGCAACGTTTATTTTGTCGTTCCATAACCAACCCATAGCTTGGAGTTTGTGAACTATTGTGCTTTTAACAATCAAATTTCTTATCTGCATCCCCCGTTAAAACTTAAAAGATGAAGGTATTTCGTAATAGTATTAACCGCTTAATATGTCATATTAGACATCCTATACTTCATGATTTTACTTATTCTCTCTAAATTTATTGCATAGCTTTGTTTAGTGTTGAATTATAGCCGCGGAGAAGTAACGTTGCGCACCTACGGGGAGGTTTTTTTGGATATTCAGAATGTTAAGCTTTCCTCTTCATGGAAAGAGGTCCTCGCCACTGAGTTTCAAAAGCCATACATGCATGATTTAAAAGGATTTTTGGTCAAGGAAATGCGGGCAAAGAAGGTCATTTACCCCAAGGGGAATGAGTACTTCCATGCCTTAAACTTAACACCTTTCGATAAAGTAAAAGTTGTCATACTTGGACAAGACCCCTATCATGGGCCTAACCAAGCTCATGGTCTTTGTTTTTCCGTACAATCTGGAGTCGCTATTCCTCCATCTTTAGTTAATATTTATAAGGAATTGCAGTCGGATTTGGGAATTCCGCCCCACAGTCATGGCTTTTTAGAAAGTTGGGCTCGCCAAGGAGTACTATTACTAAATAGTGTGCTAACCGTAGAAGCCGGAAAAGCAGGATCTCATCAAAAACAGGGTTGGGAGATATTCACAGATAGTGTGATCAGTGAGTTAAGTCAAAAAAGAGAGCATCTGGCTTTTATATTATGGGGCGCTTATGCACAAAAAAAAGGCGCTGTCATAGATCGCGACCGTCATCTTGTTATTGAGTCCCCCCACCCCTCACCTTTATCGGCCCACAGAGGTTTTTTTGGCACGAAGCCATTTTCTCGAATAAACCGGTATCTGATCGATAATCAGAAAACGCCCATCGACTGGGAACTACCCGAAATATAACAAATCATTTTAACATTCAAACGAGGCTGGTACATGGTTGAAAAAAAAGAAAGTCCCCTGAGCAGTATTTTATTAAATATAATCATCCCGTCAATAATCCTCATGAAGTTTAGCACTGAAGATAGGCTGGGACCACTCTATGGACTGCTCGTCGCTTTAGCCTTTCCAATTGGTTATGGCATATACGATTTCTATGACCGAAAAAAAATTAACTTTGTTTCTATCTTGGGTTTGATCAGCACTTCCTTGACTGGAATTTTTACCCTAGTCAAGCTGCCCCCAGAATGGATAGCTTACAAGGAAGCATCCATCCCTCTCATTATTGGCATAACCATATTGGTATCCATGAAAACCAAATTTCCCTTAGTTCATAAACTTCTTTATAATAAAGCCATTTTAAACGTAGAAAAAATTGACCTGATTTTAGTTGCAGGGAACAAGCAAGCGCAATTTGACAAAATCCTAGCCAAAACATCTTATCTGCTTTCGTCGTCATTCTTCCTTTCTGCAGCATTGAATTTTGGACTAGCCAAATACATTTTAGTTAGCGAGCCAGGCAGTGAGGCCTTCAACGAGGAGCTCGGACAGATGACTCTACTGAGTTACCCGGTGATTGTAGTGCCCTCAATGATCATTATGGTTCTTGCCTTGTTTACTATGTTGTCAGGAATTAAAAAGTTAACTGGCCTAACAGTTGAAGAGGTTCTACATCAACCTGCTGAAAAAGCTAAAAAATAAGTCTGTCTTTGGGATATTTACAGTTCAGTATTTTTCATTGACCGCGTAAATACCCTTATGAAGCATCGTTGCATCATCGGCCTAATTTTCATGTGAATAAATTAGGTAAGTCATCACTTCCAGTACCCTCTGTGGATAAAAAAAAATCGAAAAATTTTCTCTGCTAATAAGTCCCGAACACCCTTGAACTTTCCTTCTGCTTTTCCTAAGTTTTACACAAGTTATTCACAGCCTAACCCCATATTTAGGGGTTGACTCACTAGTCTCACACTATATATGCTATTCTCAGTCGGTTAGATTTTCCGATTGCAATAATAAACCTCGGAAGCATGACAGAAATTTCCTTGTTTAAGTTGGCTCTATTAGCGAATGGAATGTAGAACGGAAGCTATGATGAAACGAGAAATCCAGTACTGTGATGTTAATCTACTCGAAGGAAAAACTGCGGAATGCTTTCCCAGCTTAGATATCATTAGAAACTAAAATTTCCAATAAATACAAAAAGAAAAGACCACGTCGATGACAGCTCTTTCAGCTGATAGGTATATATTTTCTTAAAACTGGAATGGCAATGGCAAAACTAGAGAGGACACCATATGAGCCTTCACACTTATCATTCCCCGAACTTTGACCATGAAACAAATCCCTCCGACAGCAAGGTGGCAAAAGTATATGTCACCAAGCGTAGTGGGCAAAAGGAATTATTGAGCCAAAAGAAATTACTAAAAGCCGTACAATCATATTGCCAGGACTTAAGCTATATTGATCCAAATTTCATAGTTAATAAGGTAATTCGCGGGCTTTACAATGGTGTAACCACTGCTGAAATCGATAGCCTGCTGATCCAAAATGCTGCCATGTCCACAAGTGATGAGCCGCAATATTCAAAGTTAGCTGCCAGAATTCTTAAGTCTTCCCTTGTGGATGAGGTTACCAAACAAGGGATACTCCATTTTACAGACTCCATCCAGCATGGCTATAAGGTTGGACTTATCGCGGAAGCAACATACTCTTTTGTAATGGCAAACAAAGAGGAATTGAATCTTGCTATTGACTCTGGAAAATCAAAAAATTTCGAATATTTCGGACTCAGAACTGTCTACGACCGCTACCTTCTTAAAGACCCTAAAACCAGAAAAGTCTTCGAAACCGACCAGTATTTTTTCTTAAGAGTAGCCTGTGGCCTTGCCAAAACAGCAGCCGAAGCCATCGAGTTTTATCATCTTATATCTTCCTTTGAGTATATGCCGAGCACACCAACCCTCTTTAACTCGGCAACAATGCGCCCTCAAATGTCATCCTGCTATCTTTTGGACTCACCTCAAGATAGCCTAGACTCCATTTATGACAAGTACAAAGATGTCGCTCTGCTTTCTAAATTTGCTGGAGGTATTGGCTTAGCTTATCATCGCGTAAGATCCCATGGTTCGTTGATTAGGGGAACTAATGGTCGTTCTAACGGCATTATTCCTTTTTTAAAAACATTGGACTCTTCAGTGGCCGCTGTGAACCAGGGGGGCAAACGTAAAGGTGCCGCATGCATTTACTTAGAGTCTTGGCATGCCGATGTTTTGGACTTTTTACAACTCCGTGAAAACACGGGTGATGAATCGCGACGTACGCACAACCTCAATATTGCTAACTGGATTCCTGATCTGTTTATGCAACGTGTCGAAAGCAATGAGCTTTGGTCTTTATTCGACCCCCAAGATGTTCCAGAGTTTCCTGATATCTACGGAGAAAAGTTCAATGCCGCCTACATTGCCGCTGAAAAAGCAGGACTCGCTAAAAAGCAAGTAAAAGCCCGCGAGCTATATGCCGCCATGATGAAATGTTTAGCACAAACAGGCAACGGCTGGATGACCTTTAAAGATTCGTCTAATAGTAAATGCAATCAGGTTAATAGCAATAAGGAAAATGTGGTTCACCTTTCCAATTTGTGTACTGAAATTATTGAAGTTACTTCCCAGCAAGAAACTGCCGTATGTAATCTGGGCTCTATTAATCTATCTCGCTACGTTAAAGATAATGGTATTGATTACGACAAGCTTGCCCACAACGTATTTACTGCTGTCAAGTATCTGGATCGAGTTATCGATATTAATTTTTATCCTATCGACCCAGCTGCCTGCTCTAACTCCCGATGGCGCCCTGTTGGTCTCGGACTGATGGGACTTCAGGATACTTTCTTTAAATTGGATCTGCCTTTCGACAGTGAAGCAGCCAAGGAAATATCACGACGGGTGCAAGAAGAGATCTACTACAACGCATTAAAAGCTTCTTGTGAACTAGCTAAAGTCCATGGCCCCCATGAATCTTTTAAACAAACACGAGCAGCTCAAGGAGAGCTACAGTTTGATCTTTGGCATGTCAAGCCTAGCCATCCTCAACGTTGGCAAGAGTTGCGCCAAGACATCTTAAAATACGGTCTTCGCAATTCCCTACTTATTGCCATCGCCCCAACTGCTACCATAGCTTCCATTTGTGGCTCATATGAGTGTATCGAGCCGCAAATTTCTAATCTTTTCAAGCGGGAAACTTTATCGGGCGAGTTTATTCAGGTTAATACCTACCTAGTGTCTAAGCTAAAAGAACTTAATATCTGGAATGAAGATATTAAAACTAAAATCAAGTTAGCTGAAGGATCTATTCAAAATATTACTGAAATTCCTGAATCAGTGCGACAGATCTTCAGAACCGCCTGGGAAATTCCCATGCGCTCCCTTATCGATATGGCTGCCGAGCGCGGTGCATTTATTGATCAAAGCCAATCACTGAACCTTTTTATTGAGAGCCCAACCATTGGCAAGCTATCGTCCATGTATAATTATGCTTGGAAAAAAGGTTTAAAGACCACCTATTACTTGCGTTCACGAGCAGCTACAAAAATTAACAAAACAACAGTTTCAAGCTCCGCGGCTATTGCCTGTTCTTTGGAAAACCCTGAACTCTGCGAAGCTTGTCAATAAAGGATTTGAAATGCTATTAGATCATGGTTTAGACCTTACCTTACGTCCTATGAAGTATCCTACATTTTACGAAATGTATAAAGATGCTATTAAAAATACGTGGACTGTTGATGAAGTCGATTTGTCTTCAGATATTTCAGATTTACGCGAAAAAATTTCCCCCGCTGAGCAGCATCTTATTAAACGCTTAGTGGCATTTTTCGCGACAGGGGACTCCATTGTCTCCAATAATCTTGTATTAAATCTATATAAGCACATTAATGCTCCTGAAGCCAGGATGTATCTATCACGACAGCTTTATGAAGAAGCCCTTCATGTTCAATTTTACCTAACTCTACTAGACACCTATCTCCCTGACGAAAAGGATAGGGAAGAGGCTTTTTCTGCGATCAACAACATCCCATCGATTAAGGCCAAAGCCGATTTTTGTTTTAAGTGGATTGACTCCATCAATAGTTTAGATATTTTGGAGAGTACAGAAGATCGACGGAAATTTTTATTAAACCTTATTTGCTTTGCCACCTGTATTGAAGGATTATTTTTCTTCGCCGCCTTCGCTTACGTATATTTTCTGCGTTCCAAAGGTCTTCTCCATGGTCTGGCTTCGGGAACAAACTGGGTTTTTCGTGACGAGAGCTGCCATATGAATTTTGCCTTTGAGGTTATTGAAACAGCACGTCGTGAAGAACCCGAACTGTTTAACGATACCCTTAAACAATCCATTTATAAGATGATTGATGAAGCTGTCGAATGTGAGATGATTTTCGCTAATGATGTATTGCAATTAGGTGTTGCCGGCCTTTCTGCAAGCGATATGCGACAGTATTTGCAATATGTAGCCAATCAAAGATTAATCTCACTGGGCCTATCGCCGGTATACCAGGCAAAAAATCCTTTTTCCTTTATGGAGCTTCAGGATGTCCAAGAACTTACCAACTTTTTCGAGAGACGCGTGGCAGCCTATCAGATAGGAGTGTCCGGAGAAGTTAGTTTTAACGAAGACTTTTAACTCTCCGTGGGGGCTTCTTTGCAACAGCTGAAGCCCTATATTTTTAAGTCGCGTGCTTAGCTCGATAAAACATAACTTATCTCCAGATTCAACTCTGTAAGGTAATACTTACTCCCCGCATCTATTTTAAAATTAACCATAGATTCCTCTGTTCAGACAGTAAAAATCATGATTTGGTCGGTGTTTCATCATGCTTCCAATCTACGGAGTATAGATCATGGCGGCGATCCAATAGATTACGTACCGCTCCATTAGCTCGCGCCTCCAGAAGACTATCGATACGCAAATCAGCAATGGCCACCATCTCAACGTTTGGTGAGGTATCGGCGGCAATGCCATCCCGCGCAAATGGATAGTCACAAGGAGTAAGAATACAGCTTTGGGCATATTGAATATCGATGTTACGCACGCGGGGAAGATTACCGACATTACCGGCCATAGCCACATAGATTTGATTTTCAATAGCTCTAGCCTGGCAGCAGAATTTAACGCGACAGTAGGCCTGACGATTATCCGTCAAAAAAGGGACAAATAAAAATTGCATGCCTTGATTCACTAAATGCCTCGCCAGTTCAGGGAATTCTGAGTCGTAACAAATCAAAACCCCAATGGGACCACAGTCTGTCTGAATAACATTAACCTCATCACCACCTTCAATTTTCCACCAGTATTTTTCATCTGGTGTGGGATGAATTTTGGCTTGCTCATGAATGCTGCCATCACGCAAGCAAATATAAGATATATTGTGAACTCTTTCCCCGACCCGCGTCGGGTGAGATCCAGCTATGATATTAACGTTATATTTAATGGCCAGCGATTGAAATAGCTCTTTGATCGCTGCGGTGTATTCGCTCATACTTTCAATGGCCTGATCTGCTGAGATCTCTTCATTTTTTATACTGAGCAGTTGCATGGTAAACAACTCGGGGAATAACAGAAAATCGGCGCGATAATCACCAGCCACATCGACATAATACTCCACAATTTGCGCAAACTCATCAAAGCTTCTAACCCGGCGGAGCTGATATTGCACAGATACCACGCGGATGGAGTTCTTAGGTATCGGTTTATTTCCTGAGTTCTCCATAGCCGTATACTCAGGGTTATCCCACTTCAGATGCACCGCATATCCTAAGCTTGCAGTATCACTAGGTAAATAATGAGGAAGCACCCCTATGACCTCGAAACCATTGCGGATATGGAACCCCAAAGTACTATCACTGATTTTCTTATCCAAAACCTGCTGAATATATTCCTCAGGGGACCTTACCTGATTCTTAAACTTGGAGAAATTGGGGATACGCCCACCAAATACTATTCCCTTAAGCTTCCGATACTTTACCAGCTGCTGGCGAGCATTATAAATACGTTGGCCGATTCTCTGGCCACGCATGGTAGGATCGACACAAGTTTCATAACCATAAAGTATATTACCATGGGGATTATGAGTGGCACCGTAACCATTAGCTGTGATCTGTCTCCAGGTGTGGGGTTTGTAAGCCACTTCCTCATCCACTAAAATGCTGGCTGAATAAGCTACAATCAAATCATTGGACTGAACCACAAAGACTCCTTCACGAAAGTGAGAGATATGGGCTCGCACCATTTCTTTTTTATAGTTACCTAATCCCTTATAGACACGAGAAACCAGACCGACAATACCATCAACATCATCAAAGGTTGCGTTACGAATCTCTAATATGCCTTCTTCTTGAGCCATGGCTAGTTCTCCAACACTTATTATTATTTTCCAGGCTAGCAAAATATTGCTACAGTCGTTACATGTCTTTATGACATTATTTCAGGTAGCTAACACCCGCAAGAATGGGGTAATCAGGAAAATTTTTTAACTGCAAAAAGTTAAGCTTATGGCCGTTTCATGAGTGAGAGTTCTCAGGCAGCTCTCTTTTGAGAGCTTTATTAGTACAATCACGCAGGTCATATCCAAATTTCTAGAGGCTGTTTCTCATTCCACAACAAATAGCTTAAAATTAAGCACAGGAGATGTTCCTATATGTTAAACTTTACTTTTTTGAAGCAACTGATACTATGCACATCTGTTTTCTATACACTTGACGCTATGGCTGAAAAGTACAGACCCACGAATCCCCAAGATCTCGATGCCTTTGATGCTATTATGGATGTATTCGAGGGAAATCATCCCCGCACCATTATCAGTCGCTATGCTAGCCTCACCACCTCTGAGCAGAACTTTATCTGGGACTATTATAAAGCCAATGAAGGTGTCGAATATATTAACGGAAGACAAGTTAGAGCTACCGGTAAAAGAAGGCATTTTTGGGTACGATCAGCCTATCAGCATAGTCAACCTTTACTTGATCGCAACAAAAGCACATGGGATTACGCATTTGTGCAGAAATATATAGATGAGCTATATATTACTGCATTTAAAGAATCTACAGAGCTCAGCTATCATATTCCCTTTTTTCTATTTTCCAATGGAGTCAGTAATAGCGACATTAGCAAGTTTCAACCTTACTTAAATAAATTGAGTCTTGATGAATATGAAATTATAGACCCTATTGTTATTGTCGATAAGTTACCAGGAGGAAGAGCTTCAGGAGGGGGTTATTTTCCTCCCCATAAGATGGGTCAGTGGTTAGGCCGCGAACACAACACTGGTATTACCGATGATGAGATTTATGACTATTTTCTAGATCGTAACCGTGGCATCATTGCTATCACCAAAGCCTCTCTGTATACGTCATACTACCAGTACACTCTCTTGCATGAAGTAGCACATAGTATCGATCATTACTTCGACATTATACCTGCTGGAGCCACTATTGCTGACTTTGCCGGTCAAAAATACAAGCAACCAAGGGTGGGTGAATACGCTGCGGAAGTATATTCACGCTATCTCGTAAACCCTAATCGTGTTTGCCGAAGAGATCACCTTCCTGCTAATGAAACAATGAGGTCGTGTTCGCAAAGAACCATACTTTTTTTAAATACAGCACCAGCATTTATAGACCGAACATTATAGAAACTATAAATAAGGCCAGTTTTTCATAAACTTGAATTGATCTAGAAAACTGGCTCTATATTATGACTTCCACCTCATTAAGCTCTTTCTAATTGGCTCTGATTTCTTATTTTTCCCTTCTTGTTACTATTTACACATTTCAAATAATTTGGGTACTTTTTCTAGTGTTTACTCTCAGGAATTTTTTGCAAACTAGCAGCCTTGAAGGCTTCTTAGATTGAATTTAATAAGGGTCCTTACTACAAAAAATAAGCAATTATTTTATAAATAATAGAGAAAATGCTATAAGGGTAGCTTTAATTATGATTATAGAAGTAAAAATATTACCTAACTATCTGTCGAGATGGGGCAGTGCTTTGCTAGATTATTCATCGTATATATCTTGTTCACCTATAGGATTCGCAGCAAACACTCAGAATACTGTGAACAACACAACATCCTTGGATGAACTTGCCAACAGTTTACTAGAAGATGTAAAAGATGGTCAAAATACTGATAACAGTCCTCCAAAAGATCAATTTATTACTACAAAAGGTCATCGATTCTACTTAAATAACAAGCCCTATCAATATATGGGTACCAATTTTTGGCAAGCCATGAACCTTGCCAGCAATGGGCCGGGGGGGAATCGTCCCCAGCTTCTGAGAGAACTTGACAATCTCAAAGCCCACAGCATAACCAATCTCCGCATTATGTGCGCCTCGGAAGGTCCCAACACAGAGCCCTTAAGAAGCATCCCTTCCTTACAGAAACAACCCGGCATCTATGACGAAGATCTCCTGGATGGCTTGGATTTTCTATTGAAATCCATGGGTGAGAGAGGGATGAAGGCTATCATGGTCTTGGGCAATATGTGGCACTGGAGCGGTGGTTTCGGACAGTACTTGGTGTGGTCTGGTGTTGCCGATAAGATCCCTTATCCCCCACCTGCAGAGTATGGAAATTGGGATCAATACCAAAGATTTACTTCTCAATTTTATAGCAATCCACAAGCTGTTTATCACTATCTCAAACATATAAAATTCATCGTTAAAAGATTTAATCAATATACAAATTTGTTTTATAAAGATGATCCTACGATCATGGCTTGGGAATTAGCAAATGAACCCCGCGCCATAGAGGAGGGTTCCGCCTACCATAACTGGATTTCCATAAGTTCCTATTTCATCAAAGCGCTTGACCGCAGACACTTGGTCACAACTGGTAGCGAAGGTGATACGTCTACTCCAAGCTATTCAGGGATAGATTACTACAAGGATCATTTATGTAAGAATATCGACTATGGAACCGCTCATATTTGGATTCAAAATTGGGGGTGGTATGACCCCTTACAACCCGAAAACACCTATAACGATGCTTTTAAATTGTTAAAAACTTATCTTGATAGCCATATTAGGAGAACCTTAAAACTAGGAAAACCTATTGTCATCGAGGAGTTTGGTATCGCCAGAGATAAAAATAATTATAACCCGACAGCCTCCACACAATGGCGGGACAAATATCTCAAAGACATGTTCGAAGAGCTCTATAAGCGCGCCGAAGAAGGGGCTCTGGCAGGTGGTAATTTCTGGGCCTGGGCTGGAGAATCACGCCCCTTGCCTCCCTATGGACTTTGGTGGAAAAAAGGCGATCCTATGATCGGTGACCCTCCCCATGAACAGCAAGGTTGGTATAGTGTTTATGATACTGATACCTCAACACTTTCCATCATCCGTGAATATGCAGAAAAATTCAACAAGCTCTTCCCAATGGACTAGGTAGCATCGCCACCATGAAGAACCCGTAAAAAATGGCTAAGAGTTCTAGTGCAAAAAACCTCAAGGCATCGTGGCTTTTGTTATCGGAGACAGCTAGATCATATACCAAGTCAATGATGCTGATATTAATATAGAAGGGATTGTCGTATTTGGAAGGGGTTAGAGATTTTTAATTGGGCATGATGAAAAGCCAGTGTCAGAAGGTGCAAGACACTAGCTCATTAGGAACTGGTCATTGAAATATCTCAAGGAATGGGCATAGAGCCAAGCAATTGACTCTTCATGGATTTAACAGCCTTCATCTTCTTCATCAGCTATGTCATCATCATCTTCATCATCTTCATCATCTTTTTCATCGTATTGACACTGCACGTCGATAAAATCACCGGCTTTATATTCAACGAAGTCCTCAGATGTAATTAATGCTTTTCTACCATCTTTGATACGCACCAGTTTACCATCTATTGACCCATCATTTTCATCTGTTAGGGTTACCATATCCCCTTCAATAATATAGCTTTGTTCAGCTTTTGTAAGTTTAACGAGGAGTTTTCCACTCTTAACTTTTAGAACTTTGGCAGCAAAAAGAAAGTCTGAATATAATAGGGAAAGGGTAAGCAAAAAAAGGATACGTTTCATATTCAACTCCAAATCAACAGAACAAACAACAGCAAATCGCAATTTTAATAATGCAAAAGGGATACCAAAAGAATATCTAATGATTTCACATGACAATACTGAATAAAGTGCTTAACACTGTCATTGTATTTTACAATAATGGAGTATGAGTGAAACATTGGTATTTTTGCAGGAAGGAAGCTTCACCGGGATCTAAAAAATTAAAATCTATTTCTCACCAATATGCCTACATAATATGAGGACTCCTTCATACTATCAGCATCAAGGAAAAAGGAATTATTTTCGTAACGCAGTAAGCCACCCCATTCTAGCACTCCTTCGATACGCTTAAGAAGGGCGTAACTTTCTAAAGTGTAACCAAAAACACCACTTATGGTTCTCGTGTTTCCTGATAATCCAGCTTGTCCAAAACCTAGTATGCGTAATTTTAGGGAGCCTTCAATTTCAATGGTCTGGGCATTATCGATATGATGATATCTGCCCAAAAAGCGGAAAATGCCTCCGAGAAAGATACCATCATAGCCACCAAAGGACTCGCTAACAACCTGTGATGTATTTAGTTCTGTAAATGCACCGAACTCTATAGCATCCAAAAAAGGCATCAACACACTATGTTGTGGTGATCTTATCGTATAGGATGCATTAACTCCCAGGTTGAAATAATTACCTTTGTTTGTAGAGCCGATTCCTATATTTGTGCCAAGACGCATAAATTGCTGCTGATCAAAGGGTATTTCCCCCCAACCTTCGAAATGGTTTAGCAGCCAGAATGGGAATTTAGAAGTGGCAGGTGCCGAACCTGTAATGCTCCATCCTCGATAACCAGTAGTACCATATATCGATTTGAAATACTGTGCTAGAAACTGGCTGCTGTTTTCAAAAAAGCCAGGCTGATCATCTTCCTCAGGACTCGCTTCTTCATTAGGGATAGGTTGCGGTACGGGTTTTGGTTCTTTTTCCTCCATGGTAGGACGGGGTGGTTTTGGTTGCTGTTTTTCCACCTTGGGTAAAGGCTCTGTTTTCGGAAGAGGTGGCTCTTTCTGAGGCGTATCATGATCATTTTCTTTAAAGGGTTTAATTTCTACAAATCGTTTACCAAGCTCAACTTCAGGACTTTCGTTTCGAGCAATATTGCGAAATAATCGTCGCGAATCAATTTTGTTAACTT
>JBNKNM010000109.1:0-17425 GCA_050293845.1 Pseudobacteriovorax sp.
AAAAAGATGAGCACAAAACAATTCTATGATCCTGATGCGAATATTTTCCTGAACGGTCGTCAGGTTCAAGGAAGATGCCCTATTTTGAATTGTCCTTCAGAAAAAGCATATGCAGATGAATGCTCCCTAGGTCATCAGTATATGCCAAATGAACTGCTGAACCCCCGCAGTACTTTAACGGGAAAAACCCCTGAGATGCGTGATGTTACAAATTGGTTTGTCGACATGCCACGTTTCCGTCCCCTGATTAAAAAATGGACGGAACTCATCGAAAATGGAACTAAGAGTCGCAAGTTATACATAAAGAATATCGATGAATTCTTAGAACCACCGATCATTCATGTAAAGCGTGATCAATTAGACGAGTTAAATACAATTACTTTACCTCCCCACCAAATTCAGGAAGGTAAAACTAAGGCCCTGCGCATGGTGTTTGAAGACCTGGAAGAGAGAGAGCGCGCAGTTACTATTATGGCTGATAATGGCATCCGCTTTCGTACCGGCAAGACGTTGGTGCCGTTTCGATTAACAGGAAATATTGATTGGGGGCTCCCCGTTCCAACAATCGAAGATCTTTCAGACTTGACTTGGTGGGTATGGCCTGAATCTTTGATTGCGCCGATATCCTTTACAGCAGCTCACTTGGAAGCAGTTGAGAGCCAAGAGACTTGGCAGGATTGGTGGTGCTCACCAGATTGTGAAATTTTCCAGTTTATTGGTGAGGATAATGTATACTTCTATGGTGTTGCTGAAATCGCTATGTTTCTAGGGATGCAGGATCGAGATATAGCGAAGGTCACTGCAATTCCAGCTAAAGATCAGCTGCAACTACCGCAGCTTATTGTCAATAATCATCTACTTTTCTTAGATAAAAAGGCCAGCTCCAGCAGTGAGGTTAAACCTCCTTTAGCAAAAGAGTTACTCGAATATTACACCAGTGATCAACTTCGCGCACACTTTTTTGCCTTAGGCCTTGGGATCAAGAGCGTTAGTTTTAAACCGAAACCGTTGAATCCACAATCCCCTGAAAAAGAAGGTGACCCCGTTTTAAAAGAAGGGAATCTATTAACTAACGTTTTCAATCGGGTCCTGCGCTCCTGTTTTTACACGGCGCAAAAATATACAGATGGTACGATTCCTTTAGGTGAAGTTTCTGAAGATGCTTTGCAACTAGCTACTTCAGCGGTTTTAAAATTTGAACGCAGCATGTATCGCCAAGAATCTCATTTGGCAATGGCCTGCCTTGATAAGTATATTAGGGAAATCAGCAAGTTTTGGACCCATAAAAGTAAAGATGCTGACCTGCAAAATCAAGGAACGCTTTGGGACCAGCTATTGCGCGATAGCTTCCACATGGTTCGTGTGGCAACCGTTCTTATGCATCCTATTGCACCTAATGGATGCGAGATAGTTCGTCAGTACTTCAGGATGGACGAGAAAAATTTTTGGCGCTGGGAGCATATTCTAAAGCCTATAACAGAATTGATAACACCCCATCATAAACTGCAACACCTGGAACCACGTACAGACTTTTTTAATAAGCACAAAAGTCAGCTAAACTTTTCGAAATAGATGGGTAGCAGTTGGTGGGGAAACCTCCCTACCAACTTTTCTATACGGTTTCACTAGCTTGACTTAATACAGAACGAAAAATGACGCGGCTCAACTCTTCAGCATCTTTTTGACTAAACCCGTTATCATGCATCAGACGCTGTACACAGATATCAAAGTATGCCCGGCACTCGATCCCAAAATTACTAGTATCACGCCTGCATTCACCAACTAGAATTAAAGTATTTCCGCATAAACAGTCACGATGTTCAATAGCGTTACGATTGTGGTTCCTAACGGAGCTTTCTGCCGTTGAGCGTGTTTTGGTGGTTAATGCAATATACTGCTCACGATTTTTATATTCCGTTCCACAAGCACGACATACTTTAGGAAAATGATTTTGAAAAGTAGCATCGTCTGTATACATTTGATTGAGGTCAGACTTTGGTATAGCTTGACGCTTCACAGCAAGATTGATTTGATTTTCTAAATTCGCAATGAGGCTTTCCATACAACATATTTTAGCCTCAACTTTCTGCTCACACATTGTGTTCATAATCACAGTCCTTCAGAAAGGATCGATAAGTAACATCTCGTAGTTTGCTTGGAATGACTTAAAGAAAATTTTCTGCACCTGATTTTTTATATAATTTCAAAAAGTTAAGCCTACATTTGCACAAGGATTATTCCAAATATAGTATAAATAATTACAACAATAGGGATTCGACGAAAATTCCTAAAAATCTATGTAACTTAAAGGTATCTCATCTTTTTGGGATTATGCTACCTCCCTTAAATGGCATGTAAGATACTGAATTTACCCCTATAACCTGAGGACTTTTAATGTGAAATGCTTAAATGTTATTTTTGGTGTCCTAATTGCCATTTATCCAGGTCAAATACTTGCCCAGATCAGAGTTTTAAATTTTGAAACCTTTTTAAGAGCGTATCAAGCAAACTCATCAGAATTTATGACACAAAAACACAAGGTTTCGCAAAGTAAGATTAATAAGACAATTTCTGACACCAACTATACAAGTTCATTAAGCAGCAACTACTTTAGAAATCAGGCAAAAGACGAGCTACAGTACTATAGTTCTGATTCCTATAACATCGTCTTTGAGCAAAAGTTTGGAATGGGAACTTCCATCTCTAATACAATTGAAAAACAAGGTTTTGGTGTGCTAACTCAATCGTCACAGTCACTGACCGTATCACAGTCGCTGTGGCGAAATGCATTCGGCCACGAGACAAAACTTAAGCAACAACTTAGTATGCAAGACCTTGCAGTCGCCCAAATTCAATACCAAAATGCTGCAATCGAAATTTGTGCAAAAGCCTCCGAAACTTATGTTTCTTTATTAATAAAGCAAGATCAGTTAGATAGAGGTACTACCAGACTTGCAGATTCCTCAAGAATTTTCGATAGGTATAAAAAATTGTACAGTAGAAATTTGGTTAGGAAAATGGACTTTCTTAATGCGAAAGATAACTATCTGAAGAGTAAGGAGGAGCAGGTAAAATTGGCCTCGGCATTTTACAACGAACTATCTTCAATATCAGTTTTAATAAATCAGCCTGTAGATCGACTGGATAATTTTTCCTTAGAACCTCAGCATTACCCTCAATCCCAATCCTCCCTATTAAAAAGCCCTACCTTAATTGAAACCCAGAAACAAGTGTCAGCCGCAGAAACTTCCTTAGAACTCAGTAGTAATAGTGAACGTTCCGAACTGCAACTCTTTGTGAGAGGAGAGCGCATTACCAGTGAGTTAAAAAACAACCAAGAGGCAACCGCTTTTGGATTATCGATTGACATACCGATCGCCAATCCCCAGCTAAAAGCTAAAAGACTTTTAGCTTTAGAGAAACTAAAATTTGCTAAAATTAGCCAAGAAATAGCAAAGCGGCAAACGTTGCAAAATTTTTCTAAATTAGATTCCGAAATAAAAAATCTAAAGAAAGTACAACAAGAACGATCTCTTCAATTAGAAAATGCGCAAGTAAGACTTCAAGAGGCCAACAGATTACTCAATAACATTCAAATTGAAATAACTGACTATTTGAGATACAAGCAGGAGCTCAGAACCATCCAAGATACGATCTTTTCTGATAACGCTCGTATCTACCTAAAAAGCGTCCAAGCTCAAATATTGCACGGTATCTTCCCCCAACATTGCCAAGGTATTTTAGATGAATAAAATTATAGATTTTTTTATTAGGGAAACGTTCATCGTCAACCTGGTCTCAGGCTTCATTATTATAGTGGGTGGATTCGTATTCTGGCAAATGCACCGTGATATCCAACCTCCTATAGATGTACCCATAGTTTTTATTAACGCCACACTCCCAGGAGCTAGCCCCGAACAAGTAGAAAAGCAAGTAACTTTTCCGATTGAGGAAGCTCTTCTGGGCCTTCCTGAAATTAAGAAAATAAGTTCCAATTCAGGTACCAACCAAGCACACCTCAATGTCAGATTAAACACTTCCCCCGATAAATATCAAGACGTTGTAGAAAGTATTCGCGCTCGTCTCGACAGTATGCGATCCAGCCTCCCTCAAGAGCTAAAAACACTAGAAGTAAGCCCTTTTCTTGTAAATAAAGTCCCATTATTAGATCTCAATGTCATCAATGTTGATATCGAAAATACGGTACACCGTCAGTGGCTTCAAGCTATAAGTCAAAAAATACTATCAGCACCAGGAATTGTGGAAGCTAAGTTAATCATAAGCGATCGGCATATATTTATTGATATTGATCGCGACAAGATTCAGGAATTTGAGATTTCTTTAGCCACAGTTCAACAAAAAATTGTAAATTTTTTAGAATTCAGTCCTATTGGCTCCTTCTATAAAAACGATCATATGGTTGTTGTTGAAATTTCTAATTCCCTAAAATCTCTGGAACCATTGAATAAAATTCCCATACGCAAAGCACTCGACGGTCATACTATTAACCTTGCTGAGATAGCTCAGATCGGGTATAGGAGTATTCGTTCTGATACTATCCGTAGGCTTAATGGAAAAACCTTTGCAAATATTGAAGTCAAAAAAGATTTGGAATCTGATGCTATAGATCTGAGTGAGCAATTAAATGACATCATTGATGAACTTAACAAAAATGCTCCAGAAGACATATCTATCGAGATTTCGTATGATACGTCCCAACTCATCCGTAATCAATTAAAGGTCTTAACTTCCAGTGGTTTTCTAGGCTTTTTTTTGGTTTTTTTGGTCTTGTATTTTTTTCTTGGTTTCGGTCCAGCTATGATGACTGCTTTAGGATTACCTATTGCCTATCTAGGAACAATTATTTTTTTGGACTGGTTCGGTATAGGTATAGACCTTATTTCCATCATTGGTATGATTATAGTTGTCGGTATTCTTGTTGATGATGCTATTATAGTTACTGAACGCTTTACATACATCGTGAGTAAAGGAACACCCGCCCGACAAGCTGCCCGTGAAGCAGCAGGTTCTCTCATCATTCCCGTATCAGGAACTATACTCACAACCATTGTCGCTTTTAGTCCTATGTTGGTCTTGGATACCGCTATCAGTCGTGTTTTCAAGGCTATTCCCTTAGTCATCATCTTTGCTTTGATTGTCAGCTGGATCGAATGTTTTTTTATACTACCCAATCACTTGCGTCATATAGTACTAAAACCGCAAAAAGCAGGACACAAGTCCGGGCTAGGAAAAAGATTAATCCAAGTATATGGAAGGAGCTTAAAATGGATCATCAAGTTAAGATACTTGGTAGTTACTGCTATGCTCCTATTCGCCTTTAGTACTATTTATATCGCTAAAGAAAAAATAATTTTCAATATGGACCTTAACTTTGGTGATGTTTCAAAAACTTTGCTAATTGCAGTTAAGCAAGCCAATCGTGCAGAAAGTACTTACAAGCAAATAGAAGCTATTGAAGCATCACTCATTAACAAGGCCATAGACTCTGATTTTGAAATTCATACCACAGTCGGACATGCCTGGCTTAATGGTAAAGAGATAAGAGATCCTCGATACGCAACCTTTAGAGTTTCCGGACAGGTAGATGGAGCTAATATAAAATCCATGCAAGAGAAAATAACTACCTTTATTAAATCGGAAATAGAACAAATCGATAAAAATTCCTTTGATAGGATTGAAATTATTGATTCCCAGGGTCAAGATGATATTAACAAAGAAAACTTAGTCTCCATTTCAATAGAAGGTCGTGATCGCGTCTCATTTGATAAAATAGCGGAAGATATCGAAGCAGCTATTAAGGACATTGACGGGCTGGAAGCCACCTATCTCAAACTCAACGATGAAGGGGAAGTCTGGCGATTTGCCCCGAATCTTCAAGATACCGCACTATATGGAGTGTCTCTCAGAGAGATAGCTCAGCAAATTTCAAGTTTGTTTTCACCAATTGAAATCTCCCAAGGGCGATTCCAAGGCACAAATACCAAAGTTTATACGGAAGTAGTCAAAGATGAACCATGGCGATTTTCTGAGTTAAACAATATTCCGTTATTAACAGGACGAAATACGCAAATTAAACTTGGACAGGTAGGAAACTGGACAAAGGGTAAAATCGACACCGCTATTTACCATGAGGATGGGCAACGACACTTTTCTTTTGATATTCGTTTTAACCCTAAAAAGACTGACATTGAGAAATTTACAAAATTGGTGGAAAAACAAATTACTTCTGTTAAATCATCAAATCCAGACTACAGAATACTGGTGGAAAATGCCAACGTCCAAGCAAGTGAAGCCAAAGAATGGGCAAAAAAAATACTTATAGTGTGTATTGCTTTGATCCTTTTGGTGATGGCTATCATTTTACGATCCCTCATTCAACCTCTATTGATAGGACTCAGTATTCCCATTGGTATATTTGGTATAGTATGGGCATTATATTTTCATGGGTATGATCTGACTTTTCTGGGCATCATCGGAGTTATTGGAGTTGCAGGTGTTGCTGTCAATGACTCCCTGATCATGTTATATGCCATCAATTCTGCTATGAAAGCCAATCCCCTGACCCCCCAAGTTGCAGCTATTGAGGCTGCTTGCTCACGATTTAGACCTATATGGCTAACGACTCTTACTACCATTTCAGGAGTTCTGCCTATGGCTTATGGCATCGGAGGCTCCATTGGTTATACAGAACCCATGGCATTTTCCATTGGCTGGGGAATTCTAAGTGCCACTTTTGCAGCTTTAGTGATCATTCCTGCCTGTAATTTTATTCTGATCGATTTACATAGTATAATTCACTGTTTTCTAAGATGGCTTAAGCCAAAAGCCAAAAGCCAAAAGCCTAAAGCCTAAAGCCTAAAAAAACAATATGGGCATTAGGAGCAACAGAGTCTCAAGCAAACCTTCCGGGAAAACTCAAAATTAAGATTTTCAGATTCCCGTTCAAGATTATAGAAATCATTCTTTTAAATTTTTTCTTTATTTTAGATCATTTAGAAATTCTGAATTTCTAATTACAAAGGCTCTTTAGTAAGGTTCCTACAAAACAATTAACAGTTTGATATTTTAAAGGGATTTAAGTATGAAGTTTTTTCTAAGTGTAATTGCTTTTTGCGGCTTATTTTCTAACACAGTCTTCGCAAACCAGGTCATGGTGAACACTGATTTAGTTGAGATTCTTAGTGAGCCACAGGATGACTTAATCCACACCGTTTCGCTAAATCTGGATGAGAATGGGGATATAGTGGAAGTCATTCGCACAAGCGAAGAAGATGAGCTGGTCATACCAAGTGAAGACCTTATTGAAGGGGAAGTCGTGCTTGCCAGATCCCAAGACAGAGATGCTGTATTTTTGAGCTGTCCGGGCTGTACTGCTGACTTAGGAGGTGAATTAGTCGTGCGTTATATTTCCAACGGTATTTTTAATACTTATGATGAATTACACATGAACCTTGTCCGCACAGGCAACGATTGGACACTATTCTCTGTAGATGGAGAAGAAGTTATTAATCTGCGCTTGGTTTCACGAACCATCTTCGGCCAAGTCATAGGCATTCGAGAAATCCAAATCAATTCTTATTAATCTATTGTTAGACTGGTCCGTCTATTTACTCTTTATAGTCGGCCAGTGAAATAACCTTAGGCTTCCACTTACCTATTTTAGCTTGGCGCCAAGAAATAGTAACTGGCTGGTTATCAAAGGCGACATTTTTAATGAGACGAGATCTCAACTTCACTCTGTCTGGAGAAGAAGGTTCGTAGATTGCTCGCTCCACATCACTAGGTGTAAATAGATCTAAAGTTAATCTATCTCTTTGCAAGATATCAAAATAACCATCACCTAATTCATGATATTTCAAGTCAATTTTTTTCAATACCCAGTAATCGAAATAATCATCGCTGGTATGGAGCAAGTACTTTTTTGTCACCCAATCAATGCGACCAATAAGCAATTCCGGATTTTTCTTGAGAGTTTCTAAAATCTCTTCCCACATCCTGACAATCTCGTGACTTTCAATGGCGACTGTTTGTTCCTTTAAATAAAGCTTCGCCCGTTTCAAATACCATTCTTGGATTTCAAGCGCTGTCAGTTTTCCTCCCTGAGTTAGCTGGACTTTGGCACTAAGGCTAAGATCTCTGGTAATTGTACGCAGCGCAGATATAGGATGAGTTAATCGGGGAGCATCCTTCAAATAATGATCGTTCGCCATTCTTACAATGAGGGAGGTAACTCCAACTTTCAAAAACTCGGCTATATGGGCTCTATTGGAGTCTGAAAAGGCAACTTGTAATCTCTGGGATTTACGAAGCAATTGTGTCCAAGCACTGGTGCGAAAAAGAAAAAGCTCCCAAATAGCTAACTCATACTCCTTGATGAGGTTACCACAATCAAACAGTGGCTTGTCCATTCTATGAATGGACGTTCGCTTGTAGCTATTGATTGCTTGAGATTTTTCTGAAAAAATAAAACTACCATCTTTCAGTAAACTCCCAGCTCCGGTATATATAATGCGAGAAATGATGTGAGCATGAATCTGCTCTTGCTGCGAACGAAAAGCGAATGCGTTATAAATCATAATAAGTGGCTTATAACTCAGCCAAAACAGGGGATAAAATACTGAGTACTCCAACATCAGAAGGAACTCTTCTGTATCGTCAGTTTCAAAATTAAATCGTCCCAGTCCCGTTTTCATCATACCCTTAATCGTTGGCATAGCAAAAATTTTGTCGGTAACTCTGACTAGAACTTGCTTCGATCCCACCAAAACAATCATTTCTAAAAAAACTTTGACTGAAAAAATCAATAAAATAAATGGAATCAAACATATCAAATATACCAGCTTCAGGCTGATGGCTATGGGAATATAGGAAATGAGCAAGACTTGCATTACCCCGTAACGCATCCCAGAAGCTAAGTCACTATCATAGTTTTCCTGACTGCCGTAGGTATTTCCTTCGTAGTCGCGGCAATTTTTTATGAGACTTAACTCACCTTCAAACCCATCCATAGCCATCATTTCTGCAGCGATGGGGGTTGCTTTTTTTAAAAGTTCTTCTTGGGCACGTTGATAAAGAACAAGCTCATGGGAAGAATGACATTCAGGGGTAGCGCACTCTATGAGCCCTTTTCTCAAGCTCTGGGGATGGTGTTCGTAATAAATAGCCCCACCATTTTGAACAAAAAATTGATCCTGAATAAAGCTTCGTTTTCCCGGCTTTGTCTTGACAATGGTCCGAATGGCTTGCGATAGGTAATCAAAGATAACTTTATTGCCAGGATGCTCAGAAAAAGCCTTGGGAACAAAGCGAACGGCTAATTCTGTTTCCTGCCCTAAAAGATAGCTTTTACTACTCGCCACCAAGATCCACCTTAGCCGATTTTACATATTCTTCCGCCTTTGTCTGTGCATCATCCTGAACCGCTCGCAGTGCAAGAGACAAGTTATTGTTATCACATGGTGATTCGACGAACAGAGCTGTCAGTGTGTTAGATTTCATAGCGGACTCCTTCGAGTAAGACAATGTTCAACCTAACTATCGGTCGTAAATGTCGGGCACAATAGCTTTTTTTCCAGGATACAAGGCCTTACCCATCTACCAGTAACGTAAATATCTAATTTAACAAGCTTCCAAGGTTTGTCACCATATTACAAAAAAATATTCTTTAGTTAAAGTAAAAGGCGCTATAGCGCCTTTTACTTTATCTCTCGGTGAATGCCTCACCCGCAGCACTGCTAACCTCATGAATATATTTCAATATAATCAGCAAGTTAGAGTTTGTTGCGGCTGCATCTGTCACCCTAGCTTCGATATTGCCATTGGCAAAACGGATATCGACACCCTGTCCGCTATTTAGGGGGCGCGTAATACCTTCAGCATCCGCGAAGGTTCCCGATATTTGCTGGATGGTTTCCGGTCCATCCCAAGGCTGCAAGGTAACAAAACTGCCAACTGTACTTGGAGCTTGACTTGAAATCATTTGGCTCACCACAGGAGATCCCGCAATCATTGCAGTAGGCTGATAATATTGAGGTCCAATTTTAAGCAAAGGACCTTCGCTGCATATATACAAAGAATTTGTAGCTGTGCAGGGAGCGATATCACCGTCTTGAGCAAAGTTACCAGCCGGGCCTTCAGGACCCTGTGGTCCCGTCTCTCCTCGCGGGCCACGGTCTCCTTTGGGACCCACATCTCCCTGTGGTCCTGCAGGCCCTATTTGGCCCGACTCACCACGTGGACCCCGTTCTCCTGGAGGACCTGGCTCCCCTTGGGGACCTTCGAGACCCTCGGGACCTTCGGGACCCACTGGTCCTCTAGGACCTTCGGGACCTGCAGGACCATCGAAACCTATTTCACCTTTGGGTCCCCGTGGGCCTTCGGGACCCTCAGGACCTTCGGGACCTTCCAACCCTTCGGGACCTTGTGGTCCCCTTGGACCCACCGGTCCGGCTGGACCCTGCTCCCCAGGAGGTCCAACATCACCTAACGGACCAGCAGGACCTACGGGACCTTCGAGGCCTGCTGGCCCTGTATCACCAATGTCACCTTTAGCACCTGGCGGACCTTCGGGGCCTGGCTCTCCTACGTATCCGCGAGGACCTTGAGGACCAGGGTCTCCCTGATCACCCTGAGGACCTTGCAATCCCGTTTCCCCTTGCTCTCCCTGGGGGCCAGCAGGGCCAGCAGGTCCAGTAGGGCCAATTTTTCCCTCAGGACCGCGAGGGCCTATAGGACCTTCGGGACCTTCGGGACCATCGAGACCTTGCAATCCACGAGGTCCCACGGCCCCCTCATCACCTTTAATGCCAGGATCTCCTGTATCTCCCTTTGGCCCTGCGGGACCAATGGGACCTTCATCACCTTTTTCTCCTTGAGGACCTTCAGGACCTTCTAGACCTATCAAACCTTGGGGGCCAGCAGGACCCTGATCACCAGGATCTCCTTTAGGACCACGTTCACCAATAGATCCCTGGGGACCTTCAGGACCCGGCAAGCCTTCAGGCCCTGGAGGACCATCAGCACCGATATCACCTCGGGGACCCACGGGACCTTGAAGTCCTTGGGGGCCTGGTAAGCCTTCATCTCCAGCGGGACCAGCGGGACCTGTGGGACCAATGGGGCCCTCAGGGCCTTCGGGACCTTCAGGACCTTCAGGACCTGCGTCACCCTCCGGACCAATGAAACCACGCGGACCTTGCAATCCGACATCTCCTTTTTCCCCTTGAGGACCGACCGGTCCGCGATCTCCCGTATCACCTTTTGGACCCTGCAATCCCTGGAGACCTTGGAGTCCGATGTCTCCTTGGGGTCCTATAGGGCCTTCAGGCCCCTCATCACCTTTTTCCCCAGGCTCTCCTTGCAGACCTTCATATCCTTGGGGACCACGAGGACCTTGCGGACCTTGCGGCCCCACATCTCCTTGAGGACCTATGGGACCCACAGGCCCCCCATCCCCGGTGTCACCCTTGTCTCCAATGGCACCTTGCGGACCTTGCGGACCAACCTCCCCTTGATATCCCCGGGGCCCTATTTCTCCTTGGGGGCCACGATCTCCTGGATCTCCCTGATAACCTCGGGGTCCGGTAAGCCCCCTCGGACCTCGTGGCCCCCTGGGACCAAGAGGGCCCTCGATACCCTGCGGACCCTGAGGCCCTAAGGGTCCTGTAGCACCAGTCTGCCCCCGATTCCCCCGCGGGCCTGCTGGTCCTTGAGGTCCTTCGGGGCCTTCTGTCCCACGAGGTCCCGAGGGGCCAGGGATACCCTCTGCTAATAAACTTCCCAGCGGCACTGTGTGAGAAATATTGCCACTTGTTAAACGTAATCCAACCTTGCGATCATTGACTTCATCCTGGGATATAGTTCGCACCTCGCCTAAAAAAAGCAGGGTCGAACAGGAACTATTGACGGTGATGGGCGTTTCATCCCCCATCCATAATATGTCCCCGGTTTCTCGGTTTACGATAGAGACTCCTAACGACAGGGACTGGGTACAGTTTGCAATACCACGACAAGGACATATCACTCCTAAATCAACGATTGCGGACTTTTTGAGAGGATCAACTTCAGCTACTACTGAGCCCAAAGACCTTGGTTCAAAAACATCTACAATATCGTTGTTGTTTAGATCAAACACAACTAGTTCTGTATCAGCAAAAATATTACCGGATACAGTTACAATGTCATCATTTTCAGCAATGTCCAAACCCTGGAGGTCCAACACAGCGGCAGTATCGGGAGTTCCGTTAACAAAAGCCTTTATAGCTGCCTCAACAGTCATTGCTGTTTGATTTGCAACGGTGAATTCAAAGCTATAAATCTTTTCTGCTGCTAACAGTGGGGGATCGCTGCGACCCAAGCACCACAAGATAGCAGAGAGCCATATTAACATTCTCAAGGCTCTACTCCTCCTGGTAAAATGTACGTCTAAAAAAGGTTTTAGGTATACTATCCAAGACAGATCAGCTAAGCAATAAAGTATAGGTAAATAGAATGTTCGTAGAGTAGACAAATTAAGACGGGGAGTGTCTTTGCTTACTCTGTTTAGGATTTTTTATACTGGCAGTTTTTCACCTGACAAACACCAAATAGATCTAAGGAGTGGTGGGTTAGCTTAATACCATAGGTTGCTGCAATTTCTTCCTGCAACATTTCAATTTTGTCGTTTTCAAATTCGATGACACGACTACATGTCGTACAAATCAAATGATCGTGATGCTGATTAGGTTTATTGAGCTCAAACACCGCCCGTCCATCAGCAAACTGTTTCTGTTCTACTAAACCCGCATCTTTTAGAAGATTAAGAGTACGATAGATAGTAGCCATTCCGGCATTACAATCCTGCTCTTTTGCATATTGATGCAGTTCTTCTGCTGCCACATGATCGTTCATTTCGATAAAGTATTCAATAACCTGATTCCGCTGTTTACTGTGCTTTAGTTTCGCCTTAGCAAGATATTCATTAAGTCGTGACCAAAACCATTCAAATTCATTTGTCTGCTTTCTTACCATCAATATGACCTACGCAATAACAACATACTCAACCACATTTCTTAGTATAGGCCAGATTAAAAACGCCGTCTATTAAAGATGACCAAGCTTGTCAAGATGCAAAGTTTTGGATAAAACCACAGCGTACCGAAATCGACGATCCCGATAACTTTGAAAGTTGCTGCTATGGCCTCTCATCACCACCATGAACACCATATTGATAATGACTCATCTATTAAAAGGCTCTTTTTTGCTTTCCTCTTGAATCTAAGCTTTGCAGTCGTTGAATTTATTGGTGGCATTATATTTCAAAGCATGTCCGTGGTCGCCGATGCTATTCATGACCTAGGTGATTCCCTTAGCTTAGGGCTCGCCCTGATACTACAAAAGAAGTCTCAAAAGAGTGCCACAAGACGTTTTACTTATGGCTATAAAAGGTACTCCACCGCTGGTGCACTCATTAACAGCTTAATTCTAATTGTCGGGTCAGCGATCGTTGTTTGGGAGTCCATTCCTCGTTTTTTTCAGACGAACGAATTACCAGATTACCAAGGCATGATGGGATTAGCCTTGATAGGAATAGCTGTGAACTCTTTAGCCGCATGGAAGCTATCTGTGGGACACAGTCACAACGAGAAAGTCATTAGCCTGCACTTGCTGGAAGATATTCTAGGCTGGGTAGCCGTTCTTGTAGGAAGTATTCTCATTCACTTCTTTGAATGGCTTTGGATTGATCCCTTACTTGCCTGTCTTATTGCGCTATTTATCTTAAAAAATGTTTGGCATAGTTTTACGACAACCGCACGCATTTTCTTACAATCTATTCCCGACAATATCGATATGGATCATATAGAAGACGCCATTAGTAATATAGAAGGGGTAAAGCAATTAACCAATATCCATGCTTGGACATTAGATGGTGACGACCATGTTTGCACTTGCACTATCGTGCCGAGCGTTCCCAGCAGCTCCTATTCCGCAGTAAAAGCTCAAATTCGCAGTTACTTACGACAATACCGCTTCAAACATGTCACCATTGAAGTTGCCACAAATTCCGATGAAGTTTGCCATTAATCTCCTATGGAAGCATAGTGAGGCAGCTTCACACCTGCAAATGAATTAGCCGTTTTACTTTATTTAGGGTTTTACGCGATACATTACTCAAAATCGTGCTTCCGATAATTTAGTTCCATAAAGTCGGGAAATTGAACGCCAGCAAAATTGACACCGTAAAAATAGTTACGTCATTTTTCATTTTTTTACAGATTTTTATTTTATTTTTTTCCTTTATGAGATATTCCTAAATAGCGAGTCGCATTTTGATCTTTTTTATAAATTTCATTGATATTTATAAAAGAGAGATTAAAAAAAGACTCCTTAAATGATGCAGAGTTTTCCAAACTGTGCATTTTTTTAAACGCCATTCTAGCCTGACCGGCCAGATAAGGCGAGCTTCAAGTTCACTTCAACGAGGTATTAACATGAGTACAAAATTTGGTGACGCTTCAATAGCGGGAGCCCTGATCCTGGCGATGACAGGTGGTGGCTATGCCCAAGGAACACAAAAAGATTCCATAGAAAAAGTGGAGAAAATTTCCGTTGTTGGCTCTAGGATTAAAAGGATCGACATCGAAGGAACAACACCCATAAAGATTATCGACAGAGAAGAGATAGAAAATAGCGGTCTTGTTAGTATAGGCGACATTATTCGAAAATCCGCTCTCGCTAGTCCTACAGGAAACTTTTCAGGATCTTCCAGATTTATTGCGGCTGGCTCTTCTAGCATCGACTTACTCGGCCTTGGTAGTGATCGCACGTTGATTCTATTAAATGGCAAACGCTTACCACCATCAGCAAATGGTGGACTAAATTCAGTTAACATTGACAATATTCCCACAGGATTAGTGGAGCGTATTGAAATCCTTTCAGGAGGGTCTTCAGCCGTTTATGGAGCTGATGCTGTTGGGGGTGTTGTTAACGTTGTTCTTAAAAAGGATATGAGTGGTTCTGAAGTATCTGCCTTCAGATCCGTTACTAATGAAGGTGGCGGCGATGAAACAGAGCTAAGCGCTTCCTATGGTGGCAAGCTAACAGATAAATTAAGCCTAACGTTTTCCCTTGGCTATCGGGGTCGTTCTCGTCTTTTTAAAAACAATCGTGATCTTTCGTTCGGAGAAGCGCCACGGGATTTTACTGTAACAAACCCACCTGAAGGCACTTATAGCTATAGACCCATTGATTTGGACGCTACCGACAGTATATTTCTTGACTGGCAACCCAGTAGCAACTGCCCCGAGCAGAACCGTGTAGCGACTGTTCCCACAAGCCCTAATAATGTTTACTGTGCAGGTCCGCGAAGCGGCCCGCCTACAGAATTAATTCCCCGAAAAGAAGAATTCCACGGCTCTCTCTACCTAGACTATGACATCTCTGATGATTGGAAGCTTAGCGGCCTAGTAAACGGCAGTAGCAGCTATAACTCGTCTAACACTGGAAATTTCTTAAGCTATATCGATAGTCCTTACGACAACGCGAATGTTCTGGTCACTGGCGATAGGGCCCGCGAATTAGGAATAGATGTTTCTGACGATATCGAATATGTGCAACTTATCACCAAAAGTTTTGAATCTCCTGATAGAAAATCCCGCGCCCGCAATACTTCTTTCGGCGGCATCGCGAATCTTGAGGGAAGCTTGGCCAATGACTGGAATATTGAATTCAGCAGTTCCTACTTTAGAACTAAAGGAACCCGCGAAGGTGTTAACTATATCAACTCTGATAAACTCTATAACATCGTCGTCAATCCTAACGACGAAAACGGCGCGAACCCTGCTTGGCTTGCCATTGACCCCAACCGTGACAACAGCCTGCTCTTAGACGTATTTGATGGTTTAAAATCTAGTGAGATCAATAGTCATCTCTCTGCAGATGCCTTTCTTAGCAATGAATTCTTTGCATTGCCGGGTGGCCTCGTTTCCGCAGGCTTTGGTGCCTCTGTTACAAATGAGACCTACAATCAAATAGCTGACCAGAAAGACCAGCAATTCAATGCTGTCAACACTCCTGTTTTTACGGGATCTTTCGCTTCAGAAGGCAAAGGGGATAGGCAAGTCGGCGCACTCTTTGGTGAGTTCCTAGCTCCTGTAACAAGCCAAATTGATGTTGAAGGTGCCCTACGTTTTGATTCCTACAGCGACTTTGGTGATTCCCTCAACTTTGGCTTAGGAACTAAAGCCGAACTTATTCCAGGCTTAGCTGTCCGTGGACGCGTCGCCTCCAGCTATAAAGCCCCACCCCTTAGTTTCATCCACAGAAAAGGTTCTGGAGGTTACTTAACTATCCGCGATACCGTCAATTGTCAGAGAGAGAACGATGCTGGCCGAACATGTGATCCATCCTCTCCTACTCGCCAAGTGCTCGTAGCCGATTCCGGCAATAAGGACCTTAATCCCGAAACAGGTCTTAGTCAGACTCTTGGACTCATCTTTGAACCCAGCTCAAACTTAAACCTAATCGGTGACTTTTATGCTATTGATTTAAAAGACACCTATCAACAAGATGACATTCAGGAGCTAGCTGATAAGTGGTACAAGCAAAACCCCGGCAATACACAAGGTGGCCAAATCGATGACAATGGTATAGAGGTTGATAAGGACGGTGTTATTACACAAATCCTCAGACCCTATCGAAACTTAGGGAAAATCAGAGTTAGAGCGACCTCTCTGCAAGCCAATTTCTCTCAGAAGTTTGGAGGGCTAAAACTCGGAGCCAGCTCAAGATATTTCCGGATGTTATCCTATAAGGTCCAAGAAACTGTAGACGCTCCTGTGAGAGAGCAGGTTGGCTACGATGGTGTTCCAGATTGGAGGGTTAGTAATCAGATAAACTTTGGCTTTGGAAGCCACACCATTACTCTTTACTCTAGTACTATTGCAGGCCAAAGTATCGATCCAGAACTAGAAACAGCTGCTAGTAAGGATACCCATATAGATAAGTACACCGAATATGATGTGAGCTACAACTGGGATACACCTTGGGACTCCAACCTAGTATTAGGTGTGAATAATGTTCTGAACACTATTGGAGGAATCGATAATGGTACCTTCAATAAATCAGAGAGTATTAATACTAGCCTATATAGCTACAGTGGGCGAACATTCTTCGCAAGGTTGACCCAGAGATTTTAAACTAATAGTTTAGAAAACGAAGCCAACATAATAAACAAAGGAGGGCCCTCTAGGGCCCTCCTTCTTTTTTAGCACTTTTCCCACAAAAGACTCCATTTTTGAAAGAATAGAGAGCTTCTTGACTAGCAATGATAACGGATAAACTTGAGATATTTATATTAATAGCATGGAAACCACTCAAGCTGGATTCTAATGTCACCAGACTGTTTAACTACGGCAGATCCATTGCC
>JBNKNM010000110.1:0-17423 GCA_050293845.1 Pseudobacteriovorax sp.
AACGCTCAGTTTACAGCTAACGAGTCCTTAGACAGCTCCTTTTACTTTGAATTTAATGAGGCTAATACTGGCTTTTTGAAAAGTATTGATAACGGTCAGGGCCTTACTCATACATTTGTCTACGAAAGAATTGCGCCTGCAATAGGCCAGATCCACCGACCAGTAGTCCTTGCCTCTATGAAAACTCACAGCCAGGGAGAGGGCCAAAAAGAGATATTCTTTAACTACAACAAGCCAAATTTCAGTGCGAAGAATCAAAGACTCCTTGGATTTAATGCGGTTGTTAGTGAGACCAATAATGGCACCATAAGTCAGTCAAATGAAGTCAATGAAGATCGCAGGCTAAAGGTGATAAAAAAAGATATTTTTGATAAGGTTTCAACCACCACCAGCACTATAGAGTATTCTTATGCAAATATAGCCTTTGATAGTCTTAGCTTTGAGCTAATGCATAATGAAAAAGCTTACTTCAGTAAGGGTGGGGATAAGAGCTTTTCGACAACAAAGTCCCTCAGCTATGACGGCATTTGTGCTAGTACAGCCAAGAACATCTTTGAAGATTCATCTTTAACCATAAGTAAAAAATATTTTGACCATAGGGACTGGACTGACTACCCCCACTGCCTTGATTCCGAAGTCATCTGGTCAGGCAGTCATCAAGACGCTTCTTTAGACTTTGCACATCACATTAAAAAACTAAGAAATTCCCAAGGACAAGTTGAAAACTTATTATTAAAAGTAGGAACTGGGGAACATTTAGCCCAAGTGATGGGATATGACGCTACATCGTCAAGGCTTTCTGATATTAAAAATGCAGACGGCTCTACCTTTCACTTTGACTATGATAATAATTTTGAATACTTGCGTAGTGTGAATAAGAATAACCTCTCACAACTAGAAAGCCATAGCTATGACCAAGTATTGGATCGTGTGTTAACAATGCGCACTGCTAGAGGTAACCAGTATTATTCAGAAACATTTGGATTTGACCATCTGGGGCGCTTAGTTGAAAGTTCCGACAGTATGAATACATCATCTTCGCCGGTTACAAAATATAGCTACAGGTTTGGATCACAACTAATGCCTGCATTTGTACGCTCTCAGACCCTTTTTAACTCCTCATATGAGGACGAGATCCTGCTGACCAGCCCAACATCTAACTCTGCAACAAGCTTAAAAAAAGGAGCATCGGGCTACTATCTGGCAAGCAGAAAGACTAAGAATATTAATACCCTCAAGGAGGAGATAAAAGTTTCCGATAAGATTTTTTCTGATCCCTTTTCTTTGCAGCATATTTCAGACTACGAAGATCGAAATGTTACTCAAAACTGGCCTACGAAGCTGTTCCCCGTGAGTAAATCACAAACAAATTGGCATAGTAATATTGAGGAAAACCTTGATGTTTCTTATAATATTGCAGGCGACTACTTAAGTAGGACGGAGCAGACAAACTCTTCATTTACGAAAAATTGGCTTACGAATTCACACAATAAGCCGGCCTACTACCTCGACGAGCATCAAAACTTATACCAATACAAATATGACGCATTAGGCCGTCTACGAAGGATTGTTTTACCTTCTGGAACGAACCAAACCGTTGACTATAATAACTATGGTGAGGTGGTGAAAATTTCTCGTGATCAGGTGGGCTCAATTACTTTCACCTACGATGAAACGACAAGACTTCTTAGGGAAAAATCCTTTTTTGATGTTAACGGTGATTTAGATAGGCTGGAATCCTTCAGTTACGATTCCTATGGCCGCATTGATAGCATTAATTACCTCAAGGGCCAAGACAGCATCAGCCATAATTATTTTTATGATGGCAGGAACACAAAAAATCCCAACCAAGTTAATGGACAACAGGACTTTCTTACTGCTGTTGCCGGGAAGGATTTTGAAAAAAGATTTGTCTTTTATCCTGATGGTAGCATGAAAGAAAATGAGCTTTGGATAGAGAATGTCCTTAGTCTCACAGAAACAATGTCCTATTATCCAAACCATAGTCTCAAATCTCATAATGTTATTGATCATGTGAATGGCTACAGCTACGAACTAGCATACCGATATAACGATCTTGGTCAGTTATCAGATTTTAACGTTGCTGGAACTCAGTTAACAGTACTTTATGATGATTATGGCCGCTTATGGTCCGTAAAAAGTATTGATGGTCAAGGCTACGAATTTTTTTATGATGCCTATACTAAAGCTAAGGACGGTTTTAATGCTGATAAGAAAAGCTATTCGTGGCGATTTAATAGGCGTGGTTTAGTAGAATCTGAAAATTTCGAACTAAACCTCAGTGAAAATACTAGAAACTATAGCTATGATAATCGTGGCTTTTTGGAATTATCACAAGATAAATACTCTACGTTTAACTATAGCTATAACCATGATGGACTTCCAACAAGTTTTAATGAGAGATTACCAGAGGCCAATTTTAAAACTGATACTTCGGGTAGAGTAGTTTCAATAGACAATAGAACATTTGAATACGGCTCCATGGGTAGGTTACGAAAGGTTTTAACGGATAAAGAAGTCCTTGAGGATTATGTTTACGATGAAAATCGTTATTTGTTATTCAAAAAGAACAAAGCTGGAATCAGGACTATCTTTGCGGGGCCTATTGTTATTTCTGAGGTAGAGGGAACTTGGCATAAGATTACAGTTCAGGGCCAGGTAATCGGTTTCATACAAAATGGCGTTTTTAGTTTTGGATTCTTCGATCAGAGAGGAACCAAACTAGAAGCCATTAGCGATCAGCAGATTACACCTTTTGGGTATGCAAGTAACAGCAAAGACAATTTTTTTCAATATACTGGTCAAAGCACACATTTTTCTTCTGGGCTAGTGAGTATGGGAAAAAGGTTTTATGCTCCTAAAATTGGTAGGTTTACTACTCCTGATCCATTGTTTCTTAGTTCTCCTGATGGTTGTGTTGAGAGTCCTATTGAATGTGGGCTATTTTCATATGCCAAAAACAACCCCATAACTTATACTGATCCGTCAGGAACTATAGCTGACGATAGTATCGGTCCGCTTAGTAAGCCATTTGAAAATCAGGAAGAAGCTGCTGCATATCGTCATAATATGGGCGCATTTATGACTATAGCTGCAGATACTATGGAAGATTTAAAGCCACTTCCTGATCTATTAGGGCTTGGAGCTCTATTAAGACATTCAGGAAGAACTCTTTTAAAATCTTCTATTAATGCAACGGAGGAACTGTCTAGTGCTTCAACTTCAAAAATAGTAAATTTTGCTAAATCGCTTCAAGGTGGAGATCTATACACAGGTGTAGACAAATTTAGAGAAATTACATTAAAAAAAGGGACTGTTATTTTTGGCGGTACACCAGGTCAATCAAATTTCTACACAACAGCAAAAGCGCTTCAAAACTCAAGCTACAATGCAAAGGAACTTTTTCAAGGATTGCAGGTCGCTAGTCATAAAGACTTTGGATTTAGACCTGGCATGACAGCATATAGAGTTAAGGAAAATACTTCAGCGGCTTTTGGAAGAGCTTTAGAAAATCAAAGATTTGGTGAGGGTGGGTTTCCACAGATAGTAATTAAAGATTATGAAAAATATCTAGAGCCAATTTATTCAGTTAGATTAGATTAGATTAGAAGGGAATTATGATTTCGATACCGATAAATGAAGAAATTTCCATTTCATCAGAACTTTCTGAACAAGAATTTTTGAACTCTGAATTTGGTCAACATTCTGATAGAGGAGCTAATGACAAAGATAAAATTCACTTTTACTCGACAAAAAGATTTTCTCTTTTTGGAATAAAGGTTTCATGTAACATTTTATTTAGTAATGGAAAGATCTACTACTGCCAGTTTATTCCTTATATAGAAGGGGCATCTTGGTCTAATCTATGTACAGAACAAACGAATTCTACTTTAGAAATATTGAAAGAAAAATTGGAACAGCAATTCTCCATTTCTATTCCATACAAATCAAAAACAGAAAGAATTTATCTACATCATGAACAAAAGGATTGGACGCGATCATTAGCAATACAATTTCAAAATAGTCTTTAGATGGCCAAAAGTTTAAAATTTAGTATTCAACAAAAACATCTAAAATGAAGTCCGAAAAGGGAAATAGTAGGAAGCCCTCAAAAGTACTAGGCTACTTATTTCCCATCTTCTTCCGCGATTTCTTTTTCTACTTCTAGATCAAGCTCTTTCTTAGCTTCATCAGACAGATAAGATGCATAGATCCCAACTATACTCCTCATAAAAAACTCACCGACAGCGGGTTGAATTGTAGCTAAGGCTTTTTTCCACTTTTCATATTTTTGCTCTACTGAATCGTTAGGAGCTACCAGAACAGCAATATAAGAGCATCCTTCTCTAAATTCAGGGTAATAGCCAAAATCTTCTTCACTTACGAATTTCGGTTTCAAGGTTCCCTGTAGATAAGCCCCTAGTTTTTTTTCCGCATTAATATCATTTGAATCAAAGAAAACGGCGCTTAACTTCGCAATTATTTTTTTAGCATGTCTAGGTGACTTAAACAAATTTTTGGGAAAGATAAAATCAGGAGAGGGGTATATTCTATCGTCTGGCATATGTAACTCCAAGAAGGCGTACTTTTGTCTAGATTTTACAAGAATAGCGTAGATTTAGCTAGTGTCAAATGATACCTAAACTTATAACTTTATCTGTTTTAGCTTTTTAGCACAATAAATGAGATACATTTTTTCATTTTCATCTAGGTACTTATCCAGACGCTTCCATTCTACATCAGATTCCCTGGTATAGTCTCTCAGGCAATACTTCATAAAATCTTCTAATAATTGCTTAGGTGGCCTTTGAGTTATCAATAAGATAGTTTTAACAACTTGCTTTGCCGTTAGCTTATGGCCATAGATAATACCGTTCATCCTTTTCAAGGAAAAAATTTTTGCCAGCCGTTCGTTATTACCCCTCAACGATAACTCTCTTAAGAGATCAATCAACACATTTATTATCATAGTGCTACCGACTAACTGGATTTGGCTCTGTTCATCAAGAATACACCTAACTTCAACTACTAGCTTTGATAGCAAGTTTTGAAAATCAGAATCATTCAAAGGAAATCCTCCGAGATAGAGTGATCAATCAATGTAAATGATATATGAGAATACAAGTCTATTTAGTAAATTTTCGGCTTTCAAGATTGCCTGTAAATATATTCAACTTTAGTTCAAAGCCGTTCCATGTTTTGCATACAACCTTATCTCTCACTATCTTAAAGCCAACAAATGTATCCGATTTCGAGGTTAATTCTGTTTCCCATAATTTATTAGAATTCACATCTACAGCATAAATTCTTGACATTCCTTCGAGACACTCTCGAATCAGAATAATTTTAAATTCCTCTGTCTGAGCTATCATTGAATTAGGATAAGATTTTTCCATTTCATTCATCCTTAGTATCATCCTATTTTCTAGCACCTAAACACCTCACTATCAATGCCAAAAAAAAATAATAATTGTACTATTAGTGTAATCTTTATATGACATTGCGCACTTGCTACTCATTTTATTATTTAAAGTTTTAAACTTGAAAATAAGCATGAATCGGCAATATATTATGTTTACTTCATGATCATCAATTGCACTATTGGTGTAAAATAGAAAGGATAGTGACTTTGTATTTCATAAATATCAACGATATTAATACTAAAAAAATAAACGAGGGAAAGCGATACGATTTTGGAGATGGCCCTGAGATGGTTCTTGCGGTTTCAGTACTTAAAAACCAAGATCGAATATGGATTAAGACTGAGAAAAGGGAGCTGCTATATAGATGTAGTGGTGAAATCATTGGGTCAGCCGACTACGTAAAGAGAGTAATAATAGCAGAAGACGATCCTGAATTATCCGCAACCCTTCATCACTTGATTGGCTTGTTTGAAACCTGTTTTATTCCGCATGTAGTTAGCAATGGTCTAGATGCATTAAACCTTTTTCATGAAGTAGGAGCAAACTTAATCGTGACGGACCATATAATGCCTATACTTAATGGAGAATCTTTAATAGAAATCATAAGAGCAACTAACGTAAAAGTTCCCATAATCCTAATTTCAGTTGATAAAGAGACTGTTCACAAGTTTAATGATCGGTTAGATTCCAATCTATACTGCCTATTAAAACCGTTTAAAACCACTGAATTAGAAAAGATTGTAGAAGGTATTTTTATATGAAAGAAAAAATCATAGAATTTTTGAGTATTCATAACTTCTCACAAAGGGAGTCAGAAATATTTCGAGAAATTTTGTTGGGTGAATCGACAGACGCAAAAACAATCGCCAAAAAGTTTGGAATAAGCGCAAATACCGTCAGGATTCATTGCAAGAATATAAATTCTAGACTGGGAACTGATAGTAAGTCAAACGCTATGCAAATATTTATTAGATATCTGAATCATAGTATTTGACGGGTGTTTAGGCTCTCGTCATAACAACTGCATTAGTCAGAAGGGGGATTTCTTTTAAAATTTAATTGCTCAATTGTTTTTTGAATTTCCGAATCTATATAGTCTGAAGGGTTGATTTTTTCAAGATTCTCAAGAAACTTTTTATAGTCCGCTTTATTAGGCTTAATTCCAATAAGAGTAGAAATATCTTCAACCAACATCCTAAGTCCAATTTCGGTCATCGGGATCTTCTTAAAGTTAAAATTAGTTGGAAACTTTACCGCTTTCTCTTCTCTCATTAAAAGAAAACATGCTGAATTTATGTTTCTTTTATCTATTAATATATTGAACAATTCTGAGGGTGTTTTTTGCGGATTTAACATAACATATATATCTGCTTGATAAAAAATGATCACACTCGAAATCATTTCGGCCAATGCCTTTGTACTCCCGGTACCTGCTTCGAGATGATTAAAAAGCGAGCTATTAAATACTTTACTAAAAAATGAGCTTATCTCAAAAGCTATACTGAGGTCATCCAGCTCGCTTAGAATAAAAGTATTTTTATGCTGCATCTGAATTGCTCCGTTTAAATGATTTTGCGCACTGTTATGACACTATAATGACATAAAACACGATATTATATTGCACAAAATAATCCAACTCTTTCTATTTTTAACTGTCCTAATGCGTAGTATTTTAATCTGATTGAATAAATTGAACGGTGGTTTAATTTATTTACAATTTGGATATTCCTACATTATTCGTTTGATCTATCGTATTTATGTATCCAATCAGCCATATAATCCTCATCACTTAGCCGAGGTTCGATGCAATATCTATTATACGCAAAGCCGTGTAAAAGACAAAACAGCTCTACTCTATACTCAGAGGGTTTATGATAGCCGCATTCCCATTTATTCCAGGTTGACCAAGAAGCTCCTGGGATCATCTTAGCTGCTTCTGCTACCGTTAATCCTGCGCGTTTTCGCATAGCTTTAACTCGCTTTCTATAAAAATCTACTTGTAGGTCGTTTAATGGTATTGGACGCCCTCCTCTTCTAAAACGTTTTATACCCTTGTTTTCGAGATTATATTCGTCGAAATTTAACCCAGCCTTCAGACAAACAATATATATGATGGTGTCGTCAATTCTTGTTTCACCATGCTTCCAACGATACCAGCTAGCTTTGGCAGTATAAGGAAGAAAATCCTTAAGAAATTCGGTCGAAACTGAGTGACCACACTTTATTTCCAAAGTCGATAGTGTTTCAAAAATGATGTTTTTCTCATTTTTTGTCAATTCCATTAAGCTATCCCTCTAATGACTACTAACAATTCAAGAAGATGCAAAAATAATTCATTCTATAAATAATCCGTATTATATCCTTGACGGTACCCATGGGTCCCGCTAATAAAATAAAGTCTCAACCGCAAAGGGCAAATAGCCTAGGTAGCAAAGGAGAGAACACAGGTTAAATTTCCGGGGAGATCCGATCTTTTTTTTAAAAGGCACACATACCTCGATGTCATATTAAAATATACGAAATATCATTCCTAGACATACTAAGATTCATCAATTATTCATGAAACTATTTTACCACCTCCTTTGCATGTATAAAATATAGAATATAACACGAATTTTATCAACAAAAATAAAGATAATAATACGGACTATTTTTTATTTGACGGTACCATCGTATCCCGCTAACTTCTAATTATCGGTTAGGGAAAAGTCCTTCTCTAAAAGAAAAATCAAAAAACAAGGAGAGTTATAATGTTCCATTAAAGGAATACGGGTTTTTAACTTAATACATGCAACAATGTGGGACGATGCACAGCGAGACTGGGTTAATGGGTTAGTAGAATCTCTAAGCGAAGATAATCCCGATTGGGATTTTGAATACCGCAAAACTAAGTAAACCAACAATCAATTATAGATAGAATTAAGGAGGCCAAAAAATGGTCAATGGGAAAGTGCGTTCAAAGGATGACATAGTAAAATTAGCGGAAGCCTTAAAGCAATCAGTCTCTAACTACCTTTGGTTTAAATCATATTATAGTAAGTATCCAAGCGAATATGCCACTCATAAGCTAAAGGAATCAGAAGATAGAATTATCTTAATTTTAGGTTCCTGGTACAGTGATATCAATCTAAAAATGACCACCCGAAGACGTGAACTTGTAATTGATATTCATCTTAACCTAGTAGCTAAAAAATCTCTGCAAACGATCTATATCACTCCGCAGGAATTACAGAAAAAAATATAGGAAATTTTTTCATGACAACAAGTATAGATGATCAAAAATCAATTTTTAGTGAGATAGGGCAAGAAGTAAAAAAGATAATCGTTAAACTAAAAATAAAGAGATGGGGTGAGTTAAATTAAATCATTTAGTAACAACAATTTTATTTCCACATAAGTATCAAGGAAGAAAACTATCATGAATTATTATGAAGAAAAAAAAGAAGCCAAAAAAGAACGATACACGCGTTACGCTAAAAATGCACAATCAAGAAGTGATGCCGCTTGTGAGAAAGCTAAACAAATTAGTAGCTATATACCTTTTGGGCAGCCGATACTAGTGGGCCATCACTCAGAAAAACGTCATAGAGCCGATATAAATCGAATTGATAATAATATGCGAAAGTCGGTAAAAGAGCAAGAAAAGTCAGACTATTGGACAAACAGAGCTGAGGCAGTTGATAGCGATTATCAAATAAACTCAGACGATCCTGAGGCAATTACTAAGTTAGAGGCAAAAGTAAAAAATTTGTTAGATTCAAATGAAAAGAGCAAGGCTTTCAATAAAAGACTGGCGAAATGGAAAACCTGGGAAAATTTAAAATGTAGTGAAGAAAAAGACTTAATAGCCTATGTGGAAAGAAAACGTAAATACTACGCTTTACCTCCTGACTCCTTAAGATGTTATTACCTTGATACTTCTAGGAATACTCAAGAAGTGAGACGATTGAAAGGTAGAATTTCTGGACTAAAAAAAGCTGATACATTTCAACCCTATTCAGTTGGTGGTATAAATGTAAGGTTAGAAGAGGGTCAGATAAGGATATACTTCCCAGGTAAGCCCAATGAGGAAATTAGAACAGTACTAAAGAAAACATTTAACTTTAAATTTAGCAGATGGTCAATCGCATGGGTACGAAAATTTACACCGTCCACATCCGGATATTTTTTAAAAGAATTGCGCGAATATATAGAAAGCCTAGATGATAAGTGTATTTGAGAATAAAGATGCTACTCATATATTCATAACATAACACTAGCAAGCAATTTAGTATAATGGAGTTTTTTAATATGACAGCTAAACTCAGCAATCAAATGTTATTATTTCAAGAAGTGAAAGAGGATGTGAAAAAGGAAGTAATCAAGCTTAAAATTAAGGTTAAACAATAGGGCTTTCTGGCCCTTTTATAGGAGATAAAAGATGACATTTTCCGGAACAAATTATAAAGGTGACATGAACCTCAAGGAAATTGCTAAAAGAGTTCGACAAGAAATAAAAGCGGCGTGAAGAAAGGTCGAGGATTCTAGCTGAAAAAGAAAAGGTGTTAAATGGATCTTTCGATTGATCAATAATTTTCTGAGTATCTCAGTTTTACTAAATTGAGATGCTCATGCTTTAAGGATAGTATTTAATTAATCACTTAGGAGAATGATATGTTGAACACCAGTTAATTTGATTTTTATATGAGCCTTACGGCAAGCTTTTTTAAATGACCCATGTGGTCGCCGAGAAGTGCGCGCTCCATAAAAAAAAGAGCGGATCTCCCCGGAAATTTAACCTGTGTTCTCTCCTGTGCAAAATCCAAGTTATTTACTTTTAGCGGTTGAGACATTATTTTTTTAGCGGGACCCATAGGTACCGTCAAGGATATATTTCGGATCTATATTAACGTTAGCTAAATCTTATGAAAGTTGAAAGTATACCTGCTTTAGAGACTACACCTACTTTACCATTAATATTTTTTACATGAATACGTATTGTATTAGTAGAAATTCCAAGTAAATCTGCTAAAGCCTTCGCACTAACGGTACCCGAAATCATTTCAGAGAGTACCGTTGTTTCCCTTTTACTCAATCCATATTCCTCAGAAAATTTATCTATTTTTGAAACAATTTGTTCAGTCATCTTCGTCTCCTTTCAAACATTTCGCCTTTTATTAGCAAACCCTTTTGGCTAAGTCAATATGAATTACTCTATTTCTACAATTTTGTTCAACATTTTTATGATACTAATGATCCTAAAAAGACCGTTTCATCATAAAAATACGGATTGATATTCTCGTTATAGCCATGAAATAATACGTTTGGCATAATTCTCTTTCTTACTTGCACAGGGCGAGAGGTCATGAAAGTAAAGCTTAAAATTAAGCCTCAAAAGCCTTTAGCGATTGACCCTCTTACCCTTATTGATATTGCCAAGGCCATTGACCTGAGCAAGAAAAAGGCGAAGAAGGGGTAATAAGATCGACTCGCAGCATGGTTCTCCACAAAAAAGTGGAAAACCAAATTAGTCATAGTTGTATTCCTCTTTCATACATATCTTATTGAAATCATAAGCTCGGCGCAGAATTGCGCCCAGTGGTTTAATTGTTAACTGCGACATATTTTACTGAAGGAAAATTTTCCCTGAGTGCCCCATCGATACAACGACCCAGAAAATTCTCTAACTATTTATGGTTTAGTAGGGGTACCAAATAGAACTTCCAATGAATAAAGCATATTACAAAATTCTCTTCTAAACCTGTTGACTATTAGGCAAGCATTATGTTTTCCTAGGTCTGAACCTCAGGATTCAAAGCCTGAATGGAGTTGAAGAACAACTGAGGTTCACTCTTCACTGCTGAGTGGCGATACTTCTAAAATGCGTTTCTAAAAACTGAATATTTTTATTGGTCATTGCAAAATAGGAGCATCTAATGACTGAATTTTCTAATGAGTCACTATCAGTGATTCTGGGCCTTAATGATGGTGATCTTAAGCACCGAGCTGACTGCACATTGAAAGCTTTCGATGAAGCGTCAAAAATCGTTACTGAATGTCTTGATCAAGTTAGATTTAGACTCAAACAAGCGCATGATGATAACGAATTTATCCGCGATGTATGGGAACTAACCTATTATGATGAGCTGAATTTCGAGTCGAGCAAGTCTACGTCTCATGCTATTACTTTTGACTTGGAAAAAAAGAATTTTTTTGCAAAGCCGAGGTCCTGGTGTGGGCTTCCCGATAATCCACACCTAAAATATGATCATGTACTACATGAACGAGAGTATCACATCGGAGAACTACCTCTAAAGCTAAAGGCGTTTGCGGTTAATGGACTGTGGAGTTATCTTGGAGATGTCTTACCCACTTCAGTTTTTAAAAGTAAGCTCGTAGATAGGGCCAATGAGATGCTAGATAAGGTGGAATTCAATAAGCCTCCACTTTCTAATTCTACAAGCTTTTCGATGTTGAAAAGTCAAATGGAACATCTTTTCGAAACTGGAAAGTTAAATGTTGAATGCTTTGAAGATACCGAGGAGGTCTTACCAAGAAGTCTAAACATTTTTAAAAATATTTCACAGGCAAACGAACAACTTACTACCAATGAGCCCAACCTTAATAAATTGGGACAGGCAGCTATTGATTTCGATTTTGAGCTTGAGCTAATGGTTGCCAACAAAATTGAACTACTTTTTAATAAATACTCAGGATTGTTAGCCCAGGGTCAGTTTAATCTTGAAAAAATGTCAGTGCGGGCTAAGGACGGATTGATTAAGATTCAGTCAACAGATGATGATGAATATAAACTTCCTGAGCAATTCACTAGCCATTTTAAGATTTTAGTAAAAAAGCTGAACAGTGGAAAGGTGGACTACATAGTCGGGTCTTTTTTAAACGAGATCGCTGACAGAGTCCGTAAGTGCAGCTATGACTTTGATGACGATGAGGAAGAAGCCAAGAACCCTACAATCTTATATGTCCTCAATGAAGAGAAGGAGGTTGTTGAAAAAGCAATCGAGTTGGCAAAGGATCAAAATGTCATTGATCAAATTGCTGATCAAGGTCTTGCAATTGGTCAATTCATGGCAGATTTTAGTCGAGCTGTCTTAGCGCGATAACCTAATTCGCCATTGTCCCTCGCAATAAATACTGCTAATTGTATTAAAGTATACCTGGGTGCAAAAGCAGGCCCTTCGTTGGTCAGCCTCGGCGAAGTTAGCATGCTTAGCCCCTGGTTCGATCTTTTCCAGGTGAGCAGGCTCAGGAAAATGTAAACATTTTTAATCAATGATTTCAGCATGTTTACCTGTAAACATTGTAAACGGTCCAGAGTAACGGTGTCATTGGTAATAGGAAAAAAATGATACTATGTCGAGATTCATAACGAAATCAGAATTAGACCGCGTTGCAACAGTACAGTTGAAGTCTTCGATTGGAAGACGTTATTTTTCCATAGCGTTTATTTTTCTATTTGGGAGCACCAATAATATTTACTGGTCCGGCAGCTCCTCTAGCTCGATATCAACCATGTCCAGCAGCACCCTTTGAAGCTCCTTGTTATCTGTATGGCTTTCTAGTTGTTGTTTGATGCCCTCAATTATGCCCCAGTCGCGTTCGGTAATTTCCATCATATGCTCCTTTTTAGTTGGAGCTTGGTTTTATGGCTAGTGGTGAATCATTGCCAGTGACATCTTGTAAAAATCGCACAGGAGATAAAAAATGTGTTTTTCTGTGTATGTCAGACAAGACTTCGAAAATTTAGAAATAGAATACGATGCCGATACCAATTTTGGCAAATGGAATAGGTTAATCGTCACACAGGCAAAGCTTCCAGACGAAGATAGTAGAATTTTCGCTAATTATTATGCACCTGTGATCACTTACATTGACAATAAAAAAGTTATCGAACCGATGCGCTATAGCTGCTATTCACCGAGCTATATGACTGAAGCACAAGTAAAAAAACTTTCAACATTTAACGCGCGTCGAGATTCTCTACAAAAAAGATTTTGGTCTGAAGCATTCGGAGTAAACCACGGAATCATAGTACTGAAAGGATTCTACGAATGGGTCGCCGTTAAAGATCTAGTGAAAACAGGTGTTGTTACTATTGATCAAATAAGAGCCAAATTTGAACAGGAATCCGAGGAAAGAAAACAAAAAATTCTTAGCCAAGGTAAAAAATATGCTCCTACGAAAACTGAGTTAAAAGATCCCATATTTCGAAACATCATAATTGAGTTTAGACCAGATATTAGCGAGGATCTTGTTGTACCTGTTATCTATAACACAAATAAGGAGGGGACAGATTATGGTTTTGCTATAATCACAGATGAGCCTACTCCTGAAATCCAAGCTGCTGGCCATGATCGAATGCCTATAAATCTTAGTCGGAATGCTATTGAGGATTGGTTGCATCCGCAAGGCAAATCCTTTGAACAAATTGATTTATTATTTGATGTGAAAGAGAAAGAAAAATTTTCATATAAAATTGCCTAACTACATTTCACAATCAGAAGATCTTCCCATTTTGTCGTGTAGTAAGGGGAATGTAACTTACTAGCCATTTTCCAGCTTTGGTCCGTACCACAAGACCCAATACGAATCATATCTCGATAATAATTTCGATTAATTTCATCAATTGTAGTCATGATCTTTCGTTCCTTATCATACCTCACTGGATCGTCAAAAATGCCAAATTGAATTCGAGACATTGGACTGATATCGCTAAGCATTACTATTGCTTTTTTGTACTCTATTCCTTTTTTGAAAATAGCTTTCAAAGCCCTTAATCCAGCTTGAGTAAGGGCAATTGTGGAATTAGTGGCTGTAAGTAATTTAACAGTCGCAGGTCGAGAATAATACTGTCTGACTTGCTTATGAGGGTTTGTGTGAATAATGACCGTTAGTGTTAGGCAAACACTGTTTTGCTGACGCAACTTTTCTGCTGCTCGTGTAACATACTGAGAAACTGCTTCCTCCAAGTCTGCAAGGCTAAAAACAGGCCTGCCGAATGATCTGGAACTAATAATTTGCTTTTTGGCCACGACATCTTCAAGAGGAAGACATGAAACACCTTTAATTTCTTCTTGAATACGGTGACCAACAATCGTAAGAAGGCGCTGGACTAATGTCGGGTCCGCATCACGTAACTGGGAAGCAGTATAGATCCCGTAACTTTTAAGCTTCTCAGCCGATTTACTGCCGATTCCCCAGATGTCGCCCACTAGAAATTTCGAAAGAGCTTCTTCTCGGATATCAGGATCATATAGATTAAAAACTCCCGATTCTATTTTTGATTTTTTGGCAATTTTATTGGCGATCTTAGCGAGCACTTTAGTCGGTCCCAGGCCGATACAAGTCGGGATTCCTACCTCCTGCAAAACTGCTTTTCGAATTTTGCTTGCGTATTCATTAAAATCATCTGTAGGGCAGTTCTCTAATCGTAGAAAGGCTTCATCTATCGAGTAGACTTCAAGATCCGGTGACCACTCACCGAGGATATTCATTACACGAGAGGAAATATCACCATAGAGCGTGTAATTGGAAGAAAACACGCTAATATTGTTTCTATGAATTACATCCTTGATATGGTGATATGGGGCTCCCATTTTAATTCCAATGGCTTTCGCTTCATCAGACCGAGAAATTGTACAACCATCGTTGTTACTGAGAACGATAACTGGTCTATTCTTAAGATCTGGTTTAAAAAGCCGCTCGCAAGATACATAGAAGGAGTTGCAGTCAACAAGGGCAAAAATCATTATTCTTGCCTATAGATGGAGAAAGTAACAACACCGAACAGTTCGAATTCTTGTTCGTCATCTATAAATATAGCAGGGAATGATTTATTTTCAGCTCGAAGCTCTATTCTACTTCCAAAGCGAAAGTACCGCTTAACCACGAATTCTCCGTCAAGGATGGCAAGGACTATTGATCCATTCTTAGGTGTTAGGGAGCGATCAACTACCAGGATATCGCCATTATGGATATTTGCTCCGGTCATAGAGGTACCACTGGCTCTCACGAGAAATGTTGACGCAGGCTTCTTTATAATCAACTCGTTCAGATCTAGGGGCTTCTGAAGGTAGTCAAAGGCTGGACTTGGAAAGCCGCAAGATACGGGGTTTTCATAAAATGGTAGTGATATCTTCGCCTTAATGCCAGGTTTCTGCAGGGTTTGCATCGTGTCTCCTTATACCATACATAATTATGGTAATTGGGTGGAGGCTTGGTGTCAATATTGGGTTTGGGTGAGGTATCTTGATACAATTGCTATATTAATGATTTCTCCAATCGTCAACATAGTGATTAGACTTTCCCAGATTACAGTCTTCACAAAGGACTTGAAGATTTTCAATATCAAGTTCAAATTCGGGATATAAACTCCGTGGCTTTATGTGATCGACATGTACTGTTTTACTGGAGCCACCACAGGCAGCACAGACTCTTCCATATTTCCTTATTACTGAATATCTCAGTTGTCTCCATTCCCTTGACTTGTAGAAATTATTAGAAGTATTTGAAAAATTTTCTGAAACTCTACTGTTTATGTGCTCGTTGGCAACTATATCACTTGGAATTTTACTCGAAGCTAAATTGTTTATGGAATTTTTTTGTCCCTCTTTTACCGGAGCTAAGATAAAGGAATACAAAGAAAGAAAAAGTGTCTTGAATATTTTTCCGATAAACCTTAAAGACTTACCAATAATTAACACTGATATTTCGCCAATAAAACTTGCTATTACAGAAATAGAAAAATAGATATAATATTTTACCGACTGAGGTAAAGCGTTAATTTGATCTACGATTCCCAGTACAATGCCAACTATAGATATTGATAATAAAGCTCTGCTAAATGATTCACAATGATATGAATATTTTTTTGCTGTTAATGAAATAGTTATCTTCATTGTCAACAAACTTAAAGTCAACACCATGAAAAAAGGATGAATTGAGTTTAGCCACTGCAATATTGAAATAAATGCATATATGAATAAAGGTGTACTTAAAAATACACAGCATCTAAAAACCAATTTAAATACCCACCCAGTAACTCCACTTATTTGGACTCGGTATTGGCTAAAAATCAAAGAAGCTATAAAACGCACAATTGTTGAAGCCATTACTCCACGTCTCCATTTGATTTGAATTCATACTAAAAACAATGCAAAAATAGACTTTGTTTTATCTTAATATTCATATCGATAGAATAAGATAAATCACTCATTTATTATGACCTATAGTGAAAATGGTTTGAGCTTGTCGCTTTTTAATTTATTTTTTGAGTGAGGTCTTGAAGTCAACATTGATTTCGTGAATAGCTTGTTTTAATCAGACTAAGTCCAAAGTTATGGTTGCAGCAAAATCGTTTTATATATTAACTTAGCTTTAGAGAGAGGTCACATTAGCATGTTCCTCAATCATAATATTAAGTATCATTTTATTTACGAAAGATGCTGGTAGATTAATGATTTTAGCAGTTGATTTAGATTACCACGAATCATCAGCTACAGTGGCTGGTATCAGCTTTGATGAATGGGATGATGAAGAATCAAATGAGATACACGTTTCCTACATGGAAGGGGTTGCCGACTACATTCCTGGTAGCTTTTATAAAAGAGAGCTACCGTGTATCTTATCGCTTCTCCGTGAACATAAGCTTAATCCAGATATTATCGTTATTGATGGGTATGTGTACCTTGATGGAGTGAGTGAGCCAGGTCTGGGAAAATAAATACCTTTATGATGCCTTAGAGGCTAAGGTTGCCATAATTGGAGTCGCTAAGTGTGCTTTTAAAGGTATATATGATCAGTTTGCATTGTAAAGGGGGAAAAGTAAAAACCCACTATATGTAACATCTGTAGGAATTAATATAAGCGAAGCACAAAAATCGATACAATTAGTGCATGGAAAATTTAGAAACCCGACCTTACACAAGAAGGTCGATCAAGTTTGTCGAGAAAAACACTAACACTTTCCTTTAATTGACA
>JBNKNM010000111.1:0-17361 GCA_050293845.1 Pseudobacteriovorax sp.
CTATCCTCGAAGCGTCTGAATTGCCCTCCTTGCCAACTTCATTTAGGTGAGGTTGGCTACCTGCGGCTGCAATTGGATGCTAGGTCCATCTTCGTAACACCGCCTCCAACTGCGAACCGTACCCTCGTCAAGAAAAAGAAAGCGGGCGATATCAACTAAAGCTTCACCTGCGTCAATCAGAAGAATGATTTGAATGCGATCCGCATATCGGCGGTTACTCTCACGCGACAGTTAGTCTAGGAGTTCTTGTAGCTGCAACAGAACCAAATTATCCGATGGATCAAATTTCTAACTGCCGCATAGCACCTTTATTAAGATTTTAAAAGGTGATCAAAATTTTTAAAAAAAACGTAGCGATCTCCTCTAAAAAAACACCCTTTCTTCATTTAGTCCGCTATTGCATGAATCTGCTCAATTTGGCATTTTTTAATGCCGAGAATAACGATCAAGGGAAGACCTCATGAGATATTCAAGTATGTATCTATTCATGTGCTAAAAATTTATGTTACTATTCATAATAAGAGATTAACTTATCCACTATAGGAAAATGTGATCATTATATTCCTCATTTTCAGCTTACTTTCTGGAATTTGCTTAGGGAAAGAGCAGCTTATCAAAGCGAGTATAGGTCAAATTCCTGTTGTATCTGAGTCTGCTGAAAAAGGTGTATATCCTGAATCAGTTATAGAAATTGAAAAAATATCTGGGATAAAAATAGATATTAAGGTGGTGCCATTTGAACGTTCATTAAACATGGCCATCAAAGGTGATGCAGATTTTCATATTCCCATAATAGAGACTGATATAGGAGACGCACCTTATTTCTTTTCTTCGGAAATTTTACATAAGATGGCCTTTGCAATTTATTCTAATAAAAATAACCCTATCGATAAAGATCACTTAGAAGATAAAGCAATTGAATCAGACTCTGCTCACGTTAAATTATTTCCGTTCAAAACAATACCATCTACTTGTTTAGAATGTAGTCTAAAAAAAGTCAATTATGGAAGAATTGATGGTTTTGTTTATGCTTTTTTCGCTGCTGATAAAGTTATAAGAGCAGAAAAGCTTTATAATATACATCGAGAGTTGTACAAAAATTACAGTGTTAAAGCTTTAATTGCAAAAACCAAGCGGGGAAAATATATAGATCAATTTTTAACAAAATACATCAGCATCTTGAAAAAAAATGGAACTTGGAATATATATTATCCACCTGAGGAAGATATATATACCCATTGGCAACCTCATGATCTAAAGTCACCGTAACAACGCTTACTGATTGAATCCATAGTGAAAAGTTAGTTTATTGGTTCTCCAAAGTTATAATAATAAGTAAAAATTTAGACTCGATCGTACACCACCCTGTTTTGACATTCCGATTTAGATAGCGCTGATTGCGAAATGTGCTATATTCTAACCCCTTCCTAGCACGGTATTTTTAATGGTTAGGCCAGAATTCTCATTATCGCGGAAGAGCTTTTCCCAATTAATATCAGTCATTTTTGTCTCCTAAATTGTACCTTCTTGATACATTCAGGATATCGTCAATTCTCTAGACTTAAAAACATGGAGATATAGATCGCTTACTGATCTTCGCCGGGCACGTAAGGTTAATGGCAATCTTGAATACGCCAGAATACCTTTTCACGCGTTAAAGCGTCGAGAGCCTGCATAAACTTACCGATTAGGTAATAAATCGCACTTAGAGGGGAACTGATGAAATTCATAGAACTTTTGCTACTAGGGTCAATGTTTTTAGTAAGTTGTACATCACAGACTAAGGTGAGTGATAGTGGCGACATCCAGGGAGCAGGAGCCTCACCAATTGATAATGAGGCCTCCAAGGATGCTGCCCAAACAGAGGATGAGCTAGAATCAATAGTCGAAAGAAGAGACGAGCTAAGTAGGACAGACGACTTCGTCTTGGTGAGCGAAACGCCCCTTTCGACCTTCTCTGCAGATGTTGATACAGCCTCATACACACGGTTTAGAGAAACTATGCAAAAATTTGGACAAGTTGATCAAGCAGCAATTCGCACCGAAGAGTTTCTCAATTACTTTCCCTATCAATATGCAAACCCCACCGCAGAAGAGGTGTTTTCTTATAATTTCGCATCGACTCCAACACCTTGGAATGAAGGTACTCGGATTGCTCGTATAGGATTGAAGACTTTTGAACCTGCTGACTTAAAGACACGAGCCAAAAACCTGACATTCTTAATCGATGTTTCGGGCTCCATGTCTGGCAACAAGCTAAACCTTATAAAAGAATCCATGACTCAATTAGTTGGTAAGCTCGCCCCAGAGGATACAATTGCTATCGTCACTTATGCCGGACGCGATGAAGTTGTACTATATCCGACCCCCATTTCTCAACGCGATATGATCATCGCTGCAATCCAGGGTTTGGATGCTGGTGGGGGTACGAATGGTGCTGCAGGAATCACAACAGCCTATAAGCTAGCTAACGATACTTTTGTCACTGGTGGTGTTAACAGGGTTTATTTATGCACCGATGGCGATTTTAATATTGGTATAACAACCTCTGACGCACTCGGGCAACTTGTCCAGCAAGAATCCCAAAAGGGAATTTTTCTGAGTGTATTCGGAGTGGGTGCCAATGGTGGATATCAGGATCAAATGCTAGAATCCATTACAGGCGAAGGAAATGGCGTCTACCACTATATCGATAGTGAAACCGAAGCCGCGAAAGTCCTAGGAATCGACTTGTACAAGGGGCTTGTAACCGTGGCAAAGGATACCAAATTTCAACTTAGCTTTAATCCAGATATGGTTTTTATGTACCGACTTATTGGCTATGAAAATCGCCGTTTAAATGACGAGGATTTTGAAAATGATGCCAAAGATGCTGGTGATATTGGTGCTGGTCATGAACTTACCGCCATTTATGAAGTCATGTTAAATGAAGGTGTCTCACTTAGCACCGCTTCTGCACCCTTGTTTACTTTATCCACTCGGTTTAAAAGACCTGAAGCAACAGAGTCAGAGTTACTTTCTGTTTCATTTATTGATGATGGAACAGACGATATCATAGACAATCCCGATTTGAGCTTTCAAATTGGATTGGTAGCTTTTACGTCTACACTTAAAGAGTCTCAACATACGGTAGATTTGGATGCCGCGGTGATGAGGTCCCTCATTACCCAGGGGGTAAGTGGCGAAACTGATTTGGGATTAAGAACCGAGTTTTCGAAATTATTAGATCTTCAGAAATGAAAAGCCTAGCAATCAACCAAAGGCTCAGCTTTCAGCAAGAGTTGGCAAACTTATTTTTTCTAGCTAGAGCGACTTTGCAAGTTAGCTGAGTTTTCAGGTTGGTAATTCACGAAGTCGATCAGAGTTTGATTGGCATGACCCACTCGGCTAAAAAGTCACAGGTCAGGAACTGGTTAATTGTCACCAGGATATCTTCATAATGACACGATATTATTTTCACCCATAAAAACCACAAAGTGAAATATTTTTTGACAATCGGTGTCCATTTTCAGGGGGCTGACTCGTATAGAGTTCGATAATACAATGTTGACTATATTTTAGGGGCGTATCATGAAAAAATATCTTGTTTTTGGAGTATTAGCCATTGCCTCTGCAGGCCGGGGGGAGACGGTGTACCTAAAAAATGGCACTGTTCTACAAGGGGCTATTGTGGAGATGAGTGAGACCAATATTACCCTATCTACCTCTGATCTTGGGACTATCATTATTAAAAGACGCTCCGTGGCTTCGATTAGTGATGGCCAATATGCTCGCCATGGAACGGCTTTACCTCAAGCGAATGTTCCTCAACCTGCTCCCCCAAAGAGTGCTCCAGTCCCCCCCAGTCCCCTCCAGGCCGCTGCCCCATCAGCAGTGCCAATCCAACAAGATATTACCATTAATAACGGTAAGGTTTCTGGTACATCATCTACAAATTCAGCTCTGGCTGCTGCCTCAGATAGGGGCCATTTACACAGTAATCTTGCCGTGGGCTATTCTGGGGTGCGGATAGGCAATGATCGCTTGCGTATGTCGTCCATTCATTGGGATGTGCTCTCCTTCCGTACCCCGTCAGGGTCAAGCTTTGGTCTTTTTGCTAGTGCGGGTCGAGGTGATGATGGTTCCTTTTCCACTGGTGGCATCAAATCTGATTGGGCCTTAACCAGAACCCGTTTTGCCCAAGGGGCATCGAGTCTTTCCTTTGGCTTGCACGGTGGTGTCAGTCAAGTGGTTTATAAGGAAGCGTGGTCTTTTCCATATTACCCTATGTATTATGACCAAGAGGTTAAGGCCCATGGGCCTAGCTTTGGCGGCCAGTTGGCTTATAACTTCCTCAGTGACCATGATTTTGGCTTTCAGGTAGGTATTTCAGCAACTAGGGTTTTCGATGATGACCGTGAAATAGATCTAGCGAGTGGTTTTGGTGGAATTTCGATCGTCTTTTAGAAAGCAAAAGAATACATCTGAGAGCTTTGACTGTCGCTCAGAGGGCAAGGTAGAGGAACTTTACCAGGCAGTAGCTCCTTATGCTTTGAGTAAAACCCTTTATATGGTTGGCTGTCCGCAGATTGCCCAAGAAATTCTCCAAGAGGTTTTTCTTAAACTGTGGAGTAAGAAGTTAGTCTTCTTGTCAATTAAATCAGCGTATCAATGGATATATACGGCTTGCCATTATCGCGCCATAGATTATCTCAAAGCGTCTGTTAATAGGGTTAAGAAAGAGGCTTTGGCGGAGCTTTGCCTGCCGGAAACTGTTTCCGATAGGACTGCTAATGGTCAGATGATTGGGATGATTGCGGCTCAATTATCAAAGCGACAGCTATCAATCCTTTCCTATCGATTTGTGGATGGTCACAGGGTTGCAGATATTGCTGATATGATGAAGCTTTCTGAAAAGACAATTCAAAGGGAGCTTAAGCTTATTAAAAAGCTAGGCATGAAAATGAAGGGAGTTTGGGATGACTAAGGAGCCTCCTACTACTAAGGAATCATTATTGGATCAGCACCTTCGCCTGATGGAAGGGGTGAGCTATGAGGCAAAGGATCACGAAGAATTCTCTCGGGCGATGGCCTTGAAACCAGCCCCTCTTAGCTTGACAGAAAAATCAAAGAATGGATTAAAACCAATATATCTTGGTCTTGCCGCCACATTTTTCCTTGGTTTGCTCCCATTTTTATTACCTGAATTTCTCAGTGATCAGACCCCGCCCTTTTCACCCAAAGGCCAGTACGGTGTTTCTGTTTACTGGAAACGAGATGGTCAGGTACACAGGCTTAAAAGCCATGACCGCTCCTTACAAGCCGGTGACGAGATCACGGTAGAGGTGCATTCAGGGGTAAATAGTATCGTATTTCTCGGGATTTATAATCGCCAAGGCCAGCGGTTGCATGATGGGCAGTCCTTTCTGAGTAGTCAATCTTTTGTGTCGCGGGGAGAATCGCAGATTCTTCCCAAGGCTTTTGCCTTAACCGGTTCTAGCGAGGGGGAGTTCCTATCTATATTTTTCTGTAATCCTCAGGTGTTTGCCGAACAGTCGCACTATCTAAAAGACCTAGTCCATCGCAGCCGGTCTATGTCTGAAAATGAGCTGTTTATCAATAATTTTATTAACTGTAAGGTAGTCCGGAGGCGTTTACGAGATTAAGGTTTAGTGTTATGACCACATATTTTTTTTACGGCATGTTACTTGTATTGATGCTGCCTATGGGAACCGTACAGGCTCAGGTGGGTGTGTTAGCTGTCGGGTCTAATCGCTCGGCAGATCCTAGTCTCAAACCCCTTCGCTATGCTGCCCAGGATGCCAGGCGGTTTGCTAATACTATGCGAACGGTGGGCATGCTTTCGGAGGGAGATGTAAGTGTTTATGAAAACCCTAGCCTTGCCTCTTTTCGCAAAGCCATCAAGACTATAAAGGCAAAGTGGTTAAAACCCCAAGCATCTCAATCTCAAAAATTTGTGTTTTACTACTCTGGTCATGCCGATGCTAGAGGCCTTCATTTAGCTGATGGGATTGTTACTAAGGAAGAGCTTCATCGCAGCTTAGAAGGAATCAAAGCCAAGACCAAGGTGGTCTTTCTTGACAGCTGCTATGCGGGGGGGCTAGCACAAAAAGGTATTCGCGAGGTTAAGCCCTTTAAAATTCCGCGGGCCACCTATGATGAGCCCACGGGATCTATCTTTCTGTCGGCCACTAGTGACAATCGCCTTGCCTATGAAAGTAAAGAGCTTGGTGGTAGCTTATTTAGCCATCACTTGATTCGAGGTTTGGAAGGGAGTGCTGATGGTAATCGTGATGGAGTTGTGACTGTCACGGAACTCTATGAGTATAGCTTTCAGCAAGCACAGTTTCAGAATCAGGTCCTTCCAGCTTTTGCCCAAAAGCCAGAGTTTATTTCTGATCTTAAGGGGCGCGGGGCCGTTGCCTTGTCTTTTCCCCTATCCCAAGTAGGGACCCTTAGCCTCATGGGAAATTTATTTGGTGAGGTCCTGGTCCGCTCTCGGCGAGGACTGCATTCCTTTCAATTTAATATAAGTCATGAGAAGAGCCGATCGTTCAAATTAGCTGCTGGTGAGTATCAAGTACGAGTTAACCATGATAATCGCGTTGGCATCACAGAAGCTAAGATTCATACCAATAAGACTACCGTATTGACCACCTATGATTTTGACTGGATAGAGCAGGGCACGACGAGGTTCCCGTTACCCGTGAATCAAAAAGGTCTTGCCATAGTAGAGGACTCCAGTAAAGGTGGTAGTCATCTTGGGTCTGTTGCTATCGGCGTAAGCTTTCTTAGGACCAAGGCTAAGTCGGCTGACTTTCTGCCGACGGTGGCTTTTGATGTTATTCTAAAACCAATGGCTGACGTTTACCAACTTTCGGCCTTTGCCAGCACCGGAAATAAGGACGAAGCTCATTTTACTTGGGGGGGGGGTAAGTTAGATCGGATTTGGTCTCCAGCGTCCCTACATCAATTGCGCTTTGGCTTAAACTTTGGCTATGGGCAGATGCGCTTCCATGAGGATGCCCCCTCTGTCTATTTTTACCGCCCTCCGCATCAGGTCAAAGCAGAAGCTCTTAGCTTCGGTGGCCAAGCTAACTATCATTACTCTTTCCGTAGGGATGTTGCCTTTCACCTTGAAGGACTATTGGGGTCTTTTTTGGATGGTGATGAATCGTCAGTATTTAGCTTACTGGGCGGTATGGCTTATGCCTTTTAATCCAACAGAGCTATTAGTCTTGCGCACAAGAGGATCTCTTTCTAAAAACACATATCATATAGCAGCTCGACCAATGCTAGACTCCTAATCCCTTGGATGGTGGGCTGCTTTCGTTAAATTCCGCGCAGTCTTAGCATGGGGTTCTGAATCTTATCAGAAAATGGGTTAAGGCGGGCTCAGTAGAAAATAACACTTTTATCAAGAACGATTATGGAATACCGCAAGGCGGTCCGATTTCGGTTTTGATAAGTAATATCTACCTTCACTACGACCTTGACCTATGGATGAATAAAAAAGTGAAGCCTAGGCTTCTTGGTGAAATTTACTATTTTCGTTACCTTGATGATTTTGTCGTTTGCTTTCAATATAAAGAGATGCGAAAAGAGTCCAGGCCGCACTTGTGCAACGGCCTGACAAGTTCAACCTATCTTTAGAAAAAGACAAAATTAAACTGGTGCGCTTTGGACGATTTTCTCTAGAGCAAAACAAAGAAAGGAGGCTGAGACAAGAGAGAATCTACTTTCTTGGCTTCACAATATTTGGTGATAGATCGTTGAATAGCGTTTCCCGTCTGGGATTTGTCACTGAACGGAGCCGAAGAAGAAGATGTAAAATAAAGATTAAGGAACTTACTCTAGCAAATCGTCATCTCTTGATACCCGGCCAACATCGGACATTAAAGATGACACTCAATGGGATATACAGCTACTACGCTATTGCGAGTAATCACGAATTTCTGGGGCGCTTGCATCATTATGCAAAGCTACGCTGGCGAATAGCGCTTTCCAAGAGGTCTCAAAATGGTAGGTATACTTGGGAAATGTTCAACAGAACCATGGAATACTTTCCACTACCGAGGCCCGGGTTGCTAATTCCCTACCTCAAGTTTGATGCTTTCGCTTTGCTGTGAATGTTCATTCGGAGAGCCTATTGCTAGAAATTGGTACGATGGGTTCTGAGGGGAGGGAAACCGGCTGTGGTATTTCCCTTACCCACCATAGTTTCTGAGTTGTTCAATTGTAGCATCTATGGTGATAAAGCATACTGCAACAGCGAATTACAAGAACAGTCTCTGGCAAACCAATCTCTTTCAATACGAATCCCTATCAAGCTGTGTAGGAGCAAGAAACAGTTAACTTTCTTTGAAAAGCTGTATTCGACAGCGGTAAGCTCGATTCGTTATCCAATAGAGTCTTTTTCAACTGTCTACAAGGAAAAACTAAGATTCATAAAGCAAGTAAAGTGCGATCATTTGCGGGGTTGAAGGTAAAATATTCGGCAGATTTGCCGCAGCAGTGATGATTCTGCGACTAGGTTAACTTTCAGTTGGCATTATCGATTTATATATAATGAAAACAATAATCCGTGCATAATAAAGAACGGTAGATTTGAAGCCGTGACAGATTTTAATTTAGTGATTAACAGTACCTAAGTATTATTGAGTACGTAGTTTTATCATAGAGCCTAGATCGGGAAAGTTTAAAAATTTTGTAACAATACTAAGGGATACGAAAAATCGGAGCAAGGTTTGGCAACATTTCTAAACTGCAGCGTACCAAGGTACGTGAGGATTTCGTAAAATTGGCATAACACTGTAAGCGATTAATTCTTGGGTTTCAGAAAGAGTTTGTACGGGATTGGTATTAAATCTTTACTGAAAAATTTTTACTGAATTTACTGAATGCATTACTATGATATTACACCATCGAAGCTGATTTCAAAGTTCTGAAGGATATTTAGAAATGAAACAAAAAATTCTAAGGCAGTCCTTGGGTATCTTAGTACCCATAACTTGTGTACTAGCTCTCAGTGCTTGTGATAGTGAGGAAAAAAAAACCGAATCAGAAACACCAGCGGTAACCGCGAATTTTTCTAGTCTATATACCCATGTATTTTCTGGTTGTACTGCTGGTGGTAATTGCCATACGTCAACAACTAATCCAGAAAATGGTCCTGATTTTGCCACTACTGAGGCTTCAGCATTTTATGATTTGATCGTTGGGATTGAGGCAAGCGCTTATGATTGGGATGTTGCATCAGGGTGTGAAAATGAATTGCTAATCAATCAATCCGATGCCAGCAGTTCCTTAATCGCTGGGGTTCTCATTGAATCCATCGCCAATGAATACCCAGAAGGTTGTGTGCCAAATTACTCAGCGCATGTTGATCTCTTTCGCGTGTTAGATGCTACTACAAGTGAGGCACTCATTACTTGGATCAACAATGGAGCAAGCAATAATTAGTTTTTAGCGGATGAGATTGAATTAGGTATTCATTGATGGCAGTACATCCTTCTATTCTAAGATGGTTTAAGCAACTAACTTTTGTAGTATTGACTGCTTTTTTGCTTGTATTTTTAGTCTTGTTTGCTGGAACGATTTATATTGTTCAAAATCCTCATTTCCTGGATCACTACAAGTCAGATATTCAGGAAATTCTAGCTAAATTTTCTGTAGAATTAGACTATAAATCTTTCTTTTTTCAACCTTTACGTAAGATAGAAATTCGTGATTTAAATTTACACTGGGATAACGGTAAAGGCACTCAGTTAAGTCTACAGTCACCTTTGCTTAGGATTCAATACCAGGGGCGTAAGCTACTGAATAAACATCTATTAATTGAGGAATTTTTATTTGAGCAAGTGAAAGTTTCTATTGCAATCGAACAACTGCCTGAACCGGCCCCACAAATAGAGGCCCCGGAAAAAGGACCGTTTTCATTAGAGCAATTAAAAGAAGTTTTAAGCAAACCACCAATCACTTTGGAAATCAAGAAGCTAAAAATAGACAGTTCCCGGATTCAAGTAAAATTAACTGATCCGAATCTTAAAGGTTTTATTAACTTTTCTCAATTCTCTTTGGATCAAACCTTTTACTGGGATACGCAAAAGCTTTTAGGAAATAGTCATGTCACTTTAAAGCACGCTGTCAATGAAAATATGAGCTTTTTGCTCGGTGAAAAAGAACAAATGCAAAGTATCAGCTTAAATCCAAATCTAGATCTAAAGCTAAACTTCGATGTTCAACCACAAACGGTTATCCGCGATGGAAAGCTGGATCTATCTGATTTACACGGGGAGTTGGAACAACAAATTAACCTTAATGATGTAGAATTTAGTGATAAATTATCAGGAATAAATCTCAATATTTCTGCATTATCTAATTATGTAAATATATCACCTAAAGCACAAATATTATATTTACGGCAAGCTCTCAAACTTAAGGAAATGGCATCTAGTATTCTTAGAAAAAAAATCCCAAACCTTTCAATGAATAGTCAATTTCATTTTCCTCCTGACCTACAGAATTTGGAAGGGGATATCGATCTAAGTCTATCGGGATTTAAACTTTTCCATTGGTTGTTCGAACTCGAAAACGAAGCCCAAAGTTTGTTGCTTAAGCATAATATGGATTTAGATATTCATCTAGATCTAGCAAATTATTTAAAAGAAGCCAAAATTCTCGAACAGCTGGGAAGACTTCAGTTAAATATACAAGGTCAACATCAGCTAAGTCATATGTGGGATGATGGCTTTGCTATTAATTTTGAAAAGATTCAGGATCAAGAGGCTGCCAGTGATGTGTTGCTGACACTTAAACAAATTCCCTTAAGACAAAGAAAATTGCTTTTCCGCTTAGCTGGCCCCATGGTTTTGAAGTTAAATCATCATTATAAAAATCAACTTTTAGAACAAAATATAGATATTAAGATAAATAAGTTTAAAATAAATCCTCTCAGACGACCAGTCAATCTTAGTATTATAGGAAAGCAAAAAGTTCCTCTAAACCTTTCCTACGCGGATAATGTTCTAGATTTATTTGTCAATCGAGAAAAAGTTTTTTGGATTTCTCAAAGAATAGAGAACTTCGATCAATTGTTTTTCCTAGATCAAAAGGTGTCCTTAGAACTTGATCCAGATATGGAAAGATATCTAAAGGAATTAAAACCACTTCAGCAAATGGGGAGAAACCGTATAGTTAGTCTTCTTAAGCTAAAACTCAAGCATGATCATAAAAGCCTTCTAGAAAAAGATAGTTTAAAGCTACATAAAAATCATGTGACTATTGATCATAAACTTGCCTTAAGTCAAAAGCGTCCTCCAGATAAAAAATATCCTTTAGGAATTCGTTTCTTAAAACCGATTGAGATCATAACAAAAGCAACTTTACTAGATAATCAGGCTAATCTGGATATACTTGGTAAGATACCGCATTTATCCATCAATTCTATAGCTAGAACCAAAAATTTTAGTTTTAAAATAAAAACAAAACCCTTTACTAAGTTGTTTTCAAAAGACAATCAACTAAATATTCCTCAATCGGGACAAGCTAGAATACAGCTCAGAAATGATGCCGTATATTTAACAAAAAAATTCGAATCTTTTCAGGAAAACTTGAAGGATATATCGCTCTCTTTTTTAGCTAGAATACAAAATAATAATAGAGTCTCTATTAGAGATTTTTTATTAAAAGTCGGTCCTAAGTTTATGATATTTCAACTAGAGAGTGAGGCCAATATTAAACCTATGCGGTTTAAGGCTGAGGGGCAAATTGATATGAAAATGCCTGTCTCCAAACTACAAAATTATCCCCTAAAATCACAAGGTTCATTAAAACTTCCCTTTGAATTCTTTTTTGATGAAAGCAAACAGTTAGCCCTGAAAAGCTCTCTTAATTTTCAAAATATTAGCCTAATGAATCCTGATTTTGTCCTAAAAAATTTGAATGGGACCGTCAAAATTGAAGAACTTGTAAAGCTTGAATCAGATAATAAATTTCATTTTACGAATCTAATCTCGAAAAATCCATTTCAAAGAGTAGATTTCAATGCTATTCGACCTTACTTGTTAGAAAATTCTAATGTAAATTTTCGATCCTTTCGTTGGCGAAATTTTGAACTTGGTCCATTTCTTGGGCAAATGAGCTTAGAGCAAAATTTGCTAAACCTGCCTTATTTTTCTTTAGGTATGTTTGGGGGAGATTTAATTGGCGAACTGCTAGTCGATACTTATCCAAACCACTTAAAAATAGGTATCTTAGCCAGATTTACTAATATAGACCCGGCAAAAATGGTAACAGTGGGAAAAGCAGCACAGCAAAAATATGAAGCAAGCAAAATCAGTGGGAGCGTAAATTTCGTTTTTGATATTCGTAAAAGATTACTAGAAGGAAGGCTCAGTATTACTGAAATTGGTAGTCAGCAATTACTGCGTTTAATTGATGTTTTAGATCCAGATTTCGAAGATGAAGATTTAAATAGTTTACGACAATTGTTATCAATTGGCTACCCAGAAAGAGTCATAGTCAAGATGCAAGAGGGTTTGATGGATATCGGAGTGGATGTAATTGTAGCGGGAGTGAGTAAGCATCAAGATATTTTTGCGGTGCCTCTCTCCCCTATGATAGAAAGTAATGTAGGTGAACTAATAGCCAAAATTCTTGAAGAGTATGCAAAGGTTTATCCTATTCCAAGTAAAAAGTGAGGACAATATGATGAAATGCTTACTAGTTCTACTATTATTAAGCGTATCTAGTTGTGCAAGTGTTGAAATTTATCAAGTGAGTCGGCAGACAGTCATGGAGGAGGAGGCTATGGGCGAATGGCCAGACTTTGAAAAATTATTTCAAAGTAAAAAATTATCAACGGGTCCCCAATTCCTACCGGAAACTAAGAATACTAAAAAAATACAACGATTGATGAACGTATTGCCTGGTGAGTTCGTGAACCGATAGGAGAGTCGGCATGCAATGGTATCTATTCACCCTTAGTGTAGCATTTTTTCTATTTTTAAACTTACAAACTACCTTAATAGCAGGAGTGAGTGGGCATTTTGATCATATCAAATTGCCTGAAAAAATTTCTGTAGGACCTGATGATAGTTATCAGGCAAAGGTTAAAGGAGAGCATCTTTATTATACTAAAAATATCCGGTTATCTAGCCAAATATTTAAACAATCTCTCCTTGATGGTAAATATCAGGCTTTGTTGGATGGAAAGTCCGATGCAAAAAGTCCTAGCCCGCAACCTAATGGCGAGAAAATTCTTTTCACTTACTTTAAATATGATGCCAAAGGTGATATTTGTCTCTTAGAAGATAAAGAAGTCCGCTGTATCACGGACAATAAAACAGAAAATCGGTCACCTACCTGGTTGAATTCAGATACACTAGCCTATTTAAGTCGTAAGACAAATAGTTCTTTTTGGAATCTTATCAGCTATAATATCAAGTCTGGACAAAAAAAGTCGATTCTTACTGCAAATATTGCATCTCTTGCATCCGATCGCCAGGGGAAGTTTTTGGCTTTCACGCAGATCAGCAACAATCAACACTCTTTAATGGTGTTCGATCAAAAAGCAAACAAAAGTTTTCCAGTAGAGTTAAATCTCCCGGGACTCAGTGGATTCAGTAGTTTTTCACCTAATGGGAAATACCTCTATTTCAGTCATTATTTAAACGACACGAATGCAGATAATATTATCGATGGTAACGATCATAGTGTTATTTTTCGTCTTCCACTTCAAAAAATATTGAATGCCTCCAAAGGAAAACAATTACCAGAACAAATGACGTCTGTAGAGCAAAATTGTAATTTTCCTTATGTTAACGATAAATATGTTTATCTAACCTGTGCATTTCAAGGTGCTTTGGATCTATATCGCATCCCATTTACTGGCGTGGTGCCAAAACAGTGGTCTCAATCCCAACTGTTAGAAGCACATCAAGTTGCAAGAACAGCTGAGGAACGATTATTAATTTTAAATAGTCTGCGCTACCGATTCAATAAAAAAACTAGCGGTACTATGTTAGAAAAAATTCTCTTTCATCACTTGCAGCTCAATGAGATGACGGCTGCTAGGTACTATATCAATGAACTAATTCAAGCAGAACACTACCCAGATTTTTTTCAAACTCTCAAAATTTATGTTGATATTCGTGAAGCTAAAAACCGCGAAAAATCCTCTCTTTTATCCCAAAAATTTAAAGCAGATGCATTGCAGAAAATTCGTCAGCTTCCAAGTAATAAAAAATGGCACAATCTCACATTAATCATTCGGGCTTATATTTATGAATCGCTAAACATGAAACAAAAAGCAAAGCAAGCTATTAGGGGCGTTCCTATATTTGATAGTAATGTCTTGCCTTTAGAAAGTTACCTGTGTTTCGAATTATATAAAAAATTATTTGATCCCAAAAAGGAATTGAATAGGTTTATTGAACTCTATCGTTCTATGATTGACGCAAATAAGATTGCTCTAGAATCGAAGGTTTTTTTGGCATTTTATTTTCTTAAGCATGTAGAGCAGCTTCATTCATCATTATTGAATAAAATTTCTATTGTCAATAAATTCAAATCACAAATAAAAGTTCGAACATTAGATGATTTATTTGATAGTGAAACGATTAACTATAAAATGATTGCTGATAATGATAATAAAAGCCAAAAAGATAATTTTACAAAACTAAAGAAGATCTATGCTAAGACAAAAGATCAATATTTCCTGCGTAAAGCAATTTATATACGATCTTTGAGTTTATTTTCGCAAGCAAATCTTGATACCTATTTAGAACGTGTGGCAAGTTACTGGCTGCGATATACGAAATTGTCTCATGCTGAGTTTATTTATGCTGCGGATCAGTTTAATTATGTCACCCTTGAAAAGGCCTATGCTAACTATCAAAATAAAAAGTACGATTTATCATCGAGTTCCTTTTTTATGGCAATGAATCAAACCAATGATCTTGAAGCTCACTATGGATATTTGGCTGTTGTTATTTTAAAACAAGGTAATTATGACAAATATGAGCAAGCATATAAGATCTTGAATAAAAATGGCAAGCTATCGACTGCTAAACCCATTGTTGAAGCTATGCTCGCAACACAAAAGTTAGATGGGTCTAGCCAAAAAAAAATGGAACAATTGGATCAGTTGATTCAATCATTAGAAGCGGCTGTTACGGAACCATTTAATGAAAGCCTTCGCTATCTGCTCTTGGCTTTCTGCTACCATGAAAAATTACGAATGAGTTTTGAAATCTACGACTATGAAAGTACCTTTTTTGAGAAAGCTCATCGATATTATATTTTGGCGGAGTATCTCGCTCAAGATAACGAAAGAATTCTAGCGAGTGTTTGGGAAAATTTGGGAATTTTGCATTATGAAGTCCAGAATCATTCCATTTCTTCAGCTTACTTCGAAAAAAGGGAACTGCTTGGCTTTGCAGAGATAACAGACGAAGTTACATTTAGGCTTTCTTATGCCCGATCTCTTTTTAACAGCCACCAAGCAAGGGGTGCCCAGCAACAAATCCAAAAAGCAATGGGGCATAAATCCTTCTTAAACCAAAAACAGCAACAAATTCTTACCGAGAGAAGAGCCTTTTATGCTTTGCATAGTAATGATTATGCTGTAGCAGTTGAAGCTTATGCATCTTTAATAAAAATGCCCCACATTTCGGCACTCAATCAAGCGCGCTTTAACCTAGCATTGGGATTTGCACAGAAAAAACTCTCTCACAAGCAAGCAGCAAAAAATTCTCTGCTCAAGGTTCTAAAATTTAGTAAAAAAATTCCGATCATTCGGCCCCAAGGAGGACGCTTACTGGGGCAATTTCCCCAAAGATTTCAATTGATTGCACTAGGTCTCCTAGCAGAGCTATCAGATGGTGATGAGGACATTCGATACCGACGTAACCGGATAACGGAATTAATAACCTTAGAGGGACAAGTGGATGATTTTCGTATGAAAGAGTCTGATCGCTTAGCGCAGATTAATCTTGCCTATCAGCAGATTGCAGCGAACTATTTTTCCCATGGTCAATTATCAGAAAGTTTTAAGCATATGGATTTAGCTTGGCAATATGCAAAAAAATGGTACAAAAATGGCGGTAGCCTATATGGTGAAACACTATATAAGAGTATGAGTAATAGCATGTTATTGGCGATTAAAACTCATGGCCATTACAAAGTGGATGAATCTGATTTCCAAGAAATTATCAGTGAAGCGAAAGAAGAATTTTCTAAGCTTAAAAATGTTAGTGCTTTTCAGCTGTATAAACAGAAAAAAATGGAATTGTTTTGGGTTAGTTATCTTAATATTCAATCTCCTAAAAAATCGATGATTCTAGAAAATTTTATGAAAACTGCTGATATGAAACGTTTGGAAAGTGAACTACCTAAAAAATTTAGAGAGCTTCACTCTTTATCGATGAAATTCTAAATCAAGTCGAGTAAAATGCACTGAAAATGAAGGTGGGAACAGCATCATCGAGTTCCTTTTTGTAGCAGACCAAGATTTTGCAAAAAGGGACTACCATCTGGCTTTTCAGCACCTAGTACAATATGATTTTCCTTCACCCATGGGATTTAACTGTCGTTTAGACTTATTTTGATGTCTATATGACATATCTGGCTACTTTCTCTCGTCCAGTAACCATACCCAGAAATGGAAAATATTTGCCCTTGAGCCAAGGGTTCTGTATATAATGTAGTGCCTTTATGCCATGTTTACCCAAAAAAACACCTGAAAATAAGCCGCCAAACAAGAGATGAAATATTTGATCGGGACGTGAGGTTAGACGTCCCAAAAATCTATGGTATAAACGAGACGGTTAAGTTTATTGCTGATAGCTTAGAGAAATGAGCGAAGGTTTCATTTTTGCACCAAGGAATATTCGAGTATCATCTGGATATAGATGAGTTCTCATTTGAAAAGGACTTTTATGAATCCTATAAACAAAAAAAATAGATTTAGTTTAGGCTACTTCATTTTCGCAATGTTAGTTGTGCTTGTGGTTCAAAACTTCATTATACAGAAGACTCAAGTGATTCGTATGAGCTATGATGATTTTCAAAAGCACTTGAAAGAAGGGTTGGTTCAGGAGCTTGAAATCGGTGATAACTACATTAAAGGAACCCTGCGCGAGTCCATCGACAATAAGAACCAATTCATCACAAACCGCGTTGACCCCAACTTAGCCCAGGAATTAAGCCAGTACAATGTAAAATTTTCTCGAATTGTAGAGGATCATTTATTAGGAAAAATATGGTCCTGGGTAGTCCCAACTTTATTTTTTATCATCATCTGGATTTTCATTATGCGCTACCTATCAGCCAAAGGAGGTTTGGGTGGAGGCTTTATGG
>JBNKNM010000112.1:0-17349 GCA_050293845.1 Pseudobacteriovorax sp.
TTTGCAAGCTATAATAAAATTTATGGGGAATACTTTAAGGACTGCCAACCATGTAGAACAACAGTCGAAATCAATGCATTACCGACACCTATTGCGATCGAGCTAAAATGCATTGCAACAATAGGAGAAAAATAGCATGTTACCACCCATTAATTTTAAAGAATGGATAGAAAAAAACCGCGAATTCCTTAAGCCGCCGGTTGGCAATCGCTGTGTATACCAAGATGCTGAGTTTATTATTATGGTAGTGGGAGGGCCTAACAATAGAGCCGATTTTCATATTAATCAATCGGAAGAATTTTTTTATCAGATAGAAGGTGACATTGTTCTAAGGTTGCGGGAAGGGCGTGAGATCGTTGATATGCCCATTAAAGAGGGAGAAATATTTTTGTTACCGCCAAAGGTTCCTCATTCACCTCAACGTCCCGCTAATACGGTAGGTCTAGTCATTGAAAGACAGAGACGGGAAGGGGAAAATGATGGTTTTGTATGGTACTGTGAGCAATGTGGTGTGAAAGTTTTTGAAAAGTTCTTCTTTCTTACAGATATAGTCAAACAACTGCCTCCTGTGTTTGCTGAGTTCTACGACAATGGAAAAAATGCAATCTGCAAAAAATGTGGCCACCATCACAGGAGACATTAGCTGATGGAAGCCATTGATATTCATACCCATATTATGCCTCCTCGGCTCCCTAACTATAAATCACAATTCGGCTACGGTGGCTTTGTTTGTTTAGAACACCATAGCTGTGGGGCTAGGATGCTCAAGGATGATGGTACTTTCTTCCGGGATGTGCAAGAAAACTGCTGGAACCCAAAATCAAGAATATCTGATTGCGATAGATATAATATCAGTAAGCAGGTCTTATCAACGATTCCTGTACTTTTCAACTACTGGGCCCGGCCACAAGATGCCTTGGCAACTTCACAGTATATCAACGATCATATGGCAACTGTGGTGAGAGATCATTCTGATCGATTTTACGCCCTGGGAACGCTACCCATGCAGTCGCCTCAATTAGCTGTGCAAGAGTTAGAGCGTTGCATGTTGGAACTTGGGTTGCAGGGGGTTGAAATTGGAACACATATCAACCAATGGAACCTAAATGCTCCAGAAGTGTTTGAAGTGCTTGCAGCCTGTGAACGACTGGGAGCTGCAGTGTTTGTCCATCCCTGGGATATGATGGGAAAAGACAGAATGCCTGACTACTGGCTCCCTTGGTTGGTGGGTATGCCTGCAGAAACCAGCTTGGCTATATGTTCTATGATTTTCGGTGGTGTTTTTGACCGGCTACCAGAATTAAGAATAGCGTTCGCTCACGGTGGAGGGTCCTTTCCAGGAACGATTGGTAGAATTGAACATGGGTTTCATGTTCGCCCCGATCTTTGTGCCGTCGATAATAAAACAAATCCTCGGGATTACCTGGGGCGTTTTTTTATAGATTCGATCATTCATGATGAGCAGGCATTTCGCTATGTTCTTGGTCTTTTGGGAGAAAATTCCATTGCTCTGGGATCTGATTATCCTTTTCCCCTAGGGGAGTTGGAACCAGGAACTTTCATCCGCTCCCTCTCAGATTTGCCCGTTCAAACAAAGGAAAAACTTTTAGCAGGTAACGCTAAACGCTGGTTAGGAGTATTGTAGCCTATGAGTGCATCCTATGATTTTAGTATTTCTGTTGCATCGTTGGATAAAAACGATCCCCTTAGCGGCTATCGGGACAATTTTTGTTTGCCCGAATATATAGAAGGCAGATCTTACCTTTACTTTTGCGGAAATTCTTTGGGACTGCAGCCAAAAGCAACAAGGCAATATATCAATCAAGAGTTGGAAGATTGGGCACAGTTAGGAGTAGAAGGCCACTTTAAGGCGCGCCGCCCCTGGCTGCCATACCATGAGTTTCTCACAGAGAAAATGGCTGGAGTTGTGGGAGCCCTTACTGATGAAGTTGTGTGCATGAATAGCTTGACGGTGAATTTACACCTCATGATGGTGTCCTTTTATCGTCCGCAACCCCATCGATTCAAAATCTTGATTGAAGGAGGAGCTTTTCCCTCAGATCAATATGCGGTAGCTTCTCAGGCTCGATTTCATGGTTACAATCCAGAGGATGCCATTATCGAATTACTACCGCGGGAAGGCGAGGATATCCTTCGCACTGAAGATATTGTAGCCAAACTGGAAGAGGAAGGAGATAGTGTCGCGTTAGTGATGATGGGGGGAGTCAATTATCTCACAGGTCAACTTTATGATATGGCGGCTATCACCGTGGCTGCTCACAAAAAAGGCTGCCTTGTTGGCTTTGACCTGGCCCATGCTGCGGGCAATGTCCCTTTGCAACTGCATGACTGGAACGTTGATTTCGCCGTTTGGTGTTCTTATAAATACCTTAATGCCGGTCCGGGAGGTATTGCCGGTTGTTTTGTCCATCGTAATATTGACAAAATTGATATCCCTCGTTTTGAAGGTTGGTGGGGCCATAATAAGGAAAGCAGATTTCAGATGCCAGCAACCTTTTCACCGATCAACAGTGTTGAAGCTTGGCAGCTCAGTAACCCTCCTATTTTCCAGTTAGCCGCACTCAATGCATCTCTGGATATCTTTCAAGAAATTGGTATGGAAGCCCTCAGGAAAAAAAGTTTAATGCTCACCAGTTACTTAGAGCATCTCTTTCTGGAAGCTTTCGAGGATCGTCAACTCATTATCACTCCCGAGCAAACCCAAGAGAGGGGGGCTCAGTTATCCTTCCGTATTCCTGGAGCTAGCAAAGCTATTGTTTCGGGACTGCTTAATAAGGGAGTTATTTGTGATTTCAGGGAACCTAACATCATAAGAGCGGCGCCGGTACCTCTTTATAACAGTTTTCAGGATGTTTGGGAGTTTATTTCTATTCTAAAGGAATCATGTGATGAATGGTGATGAGAAAATTGTTCTTGTGGGAGCAGGGTTAGCTGGCTCCTATTTAGGAATCCTACTGGCACAAATGGGATATTCGGTTGAAATCTTAGAAAAAAGACCTGACATGCGCCGTGAAAAAGGTGTCGAAGGACGTTCCATTAACTTGGCTATTTCTGCGCGAGGGCTTGAAGCTTTAAGCAAGATTTCTGGTCCCCATGATCTTCTGGATAGCTCCATCCCCATGAGAGGACGAGAAATTCATGACCTGGATGGCAAAAAAAACTATCAACCTTATTCCCCCGATATCAATCAAGTGATCAATTCGGTATCCCGATCCCATTTGAATGAAAGATTAATGACTCTCGCCGAGGCGACCGGGAAAGTCAAAATTCGATTTGATGCTGCCGTAGAAAGTGCTAATGTTAAGGAGGGTACACTCCTACTGAACTGTTCAGAAAAACCTATTTCATTTGATCGTGTGATAGGAACAGATGGGACAGGCTCTGCTGTAAGATCCAGCATTCTGGAACACACTGAGGGAAGTGTGATGATTGAGAAACTTCCCTATGGTTACAAAGAACTGACAATTCCAGAGCTTCATGGTGACTTTGCATTAAATAAAAATGCGCTTCATATTTGGCCACGAAGACATTTTATGCTGATTGCATTACCTAATCCCGATAAAAGCTTTACGGCAACCTTATTCCTTCCGCAAACTGGAGAAGTTAGCTTCGCTAGTCTCCAGCAGCATGATGAAGTATCTGCTTTTTTTAAAAAATACTTTTCCATCATTCCTGAATTATTACCCAACTTAATAGAAGAGTATTTTCAGAAACCTATTGGTACCCTTGGTACTGTCCGCAGTGAACCATGGTACTATCAGCAAAAAGCACTGATCTTGGGGGATGCAGCCCATGGTATTGTCCCTTTTTACGGGCAAGGTATGAATTGCGCTTTTGAAAGCTGTTATTTGTTTGCCGATAGTCTGAGAAGTAACAATTATGATTGGGAAGCAGCTTTTAAGCAGTTCTATAAAACACGAAAGCCCGATACAGAAGCCATTGCAGATCTCGCTATCAGAAATTTTTCAGAAATGCAGGACCATGTTGCTGATAGTGAATTTTTGTTTAAAAAATCTATCTTGAGAACCCTTGAGGATAGGTATCCTAAGTTTAAGACCGAATATAGTCTTGTAACCTTTTCTACATGCTCCTATGCCTTGGCTAAAAAAGAGGGAGAGCGACAAGTAGATTTGCTAAATAAAATAGTAGCAAATCTGAAGGCTAACGAACCTTACGACTGGTCATGGATTGACCCCATGGTTCAGGAGTATCTTGCTGAAGACTGTTTGTCTTAGAACGTTATAAAGATTGCTTTCTATCTTTTCCTCACAATACAAAGAAGGAACTTTTGAAAAGTTCCTTCTTAAAATTAGCATCTTACATAATTCTACATCAATCGACTTGCTTTCAATGATGCGAATCGATACGAAGAGGAAAAGAGTTTCGTCGCACAGTTTTATCAAGCTACAGTAATAACCTTCAGTAGTCGCAGTTATGCAGCGAGCGCCATAAAGCGCTCTTGGGGAGTCTGTCCCGGAATTTCAATCTGATCACGATAAGCATTTCTATTCCAGAAATGGTAGTCGCAGCCGACCAAAAGTTTTGAAATCCTTTCATAGGCCTAGTCATCGACGGTTCGGCTCAAAGTGCATACAGTGAAATATCAATACCACTTTTGCGCGTTGCTATGATTGCAATCCCGTTGCCAATGCCACTGCGCAGCAATTGATAGCGGTACCATTTCCGCCTAGTGCTGTCGTCACAGGGTTGTAGTGTGATGGAAGCGCCGTTGTATGCAGAATCATCGGTCATTGTCATGCACTTGTTGAGATCGTTCTTTGGACTGATACTGTTGTTTGCGTTAAGAACCCATTGCTGCATGGTGTAATTGTCTACACAATCCCAGGTTTGAATGACGGTACCGTTGGCAGTGGAGGGCCCTGTTGGATCAAGGCACTTTTTGTGCTCACCCATGCTAGAGGCATAGATGTATCCTTTCAAATCCATATTCCAACCCTGCTTGTTATTGTCGAGCTGACAATCCCAAAGATGGGTATTTACGCCATTATAATTTGAGTTTTTATGGAAAAAGTTGCTGCTGCCCAGCTGGGATGTGGTTGTATAATTGTGCTACACACTCTGGGGAAGAAAAAGTGATTTCAAACCCCTTTTGCACATTATGCAGATATCTGGAGGAGTAAATCGTGATGGGAACTAGATTTCTTTGAAGAGATTTGGAGGTCGGCAGTGACATTAAATGAAATCTTAGGGAGAGAACAGTTTTCAGTATCGCAGTCGCAAGGCTTTTTAAATATCCTCTGACGATGCTGATGAAACTGAATGAGGGCCTTTAGTACAGGATGGTTTCCGTTGGTGTGTATTGAGGTCCTCATTTGAATCAGGTATAAGTGTTAATTTATTACTAAAGGATAAAGTTTATGGAAAGATAGAGATACTGTGAGGTATCTCTATCTTTATCTTTTATTGAACAACCACTGCGTCCAAGCTTAAGGGCGTTGTACATTCATCCATGAATAGTGCTATGGCTGCCATGCAGTCTGGGGTTGCTAAGTGGTCACCCAGTAAAGGAAGAACGGGGATTTCGCCATTCTTAAATATGTTTACCGCTTGTGGGTAAAGCAGGTTGAATTCCTGACGAGTGATGGAGCCGGCGTTGTTGTAAATACTAACCCATGCTGACTTGAATGGCTCGGTATTTAGAATGAGATTTAGAGTTGTATCCGTGACTCCTAGTTCAGCCAATATATCACCGCGGAAAAGGTTCTTGTTGTAGTATCGGAACGCTTGGTTCACAGGGTCGGGATCACCTTCTCTAATGCCTAACTTCAAGAGAGCATCGAAGTAAAATTTGTTATCCTGATCTATTACAGCTTTATACTGCTCATTATCGACATACATGTTAAGAATTTTGTTCTTCTCTGCGTTGCTAAAATCTTGCGACACGGTTACGAATTCGCGGATATCATCTTTTTTGTAAAGTAGACCCTGTCCATGACAAGAGAAACAAGATAATCCGTTAGTAATCTGCTGGAAGAACTGTAATGGACCATCAGGCTGCCGTACGATTTGAGTGGGACCTTTATGAATCTCTTCACCAGTTCCTACAGCAAGATAGTAGCCGAACAAGCCGTTGGGCAGCTGGAAGATAACCTCACCACCGTCTTGCTCAAAGGCTTTAGCATCAAAACCAGAACCAACAGGACCTAGTGGAAAGTTAAAGATATTTTGAGTTCCTTCGTTGTTATCGGCAAAGTCATAGCTTACCCAGTAGGCGAGGTTTGCATTGGAAACATGGCGTTCTAGAACTCGGTTTTGACTCGATACTCCAGAATTTCTAAACCCTGCACGAAGTACTAGGTCACTGTTAATGTTGTTTACTAGATCAACACCTAATTGTTGCTCTAACAGTGGTTGGGTGTCCGGAAGCTCTAGTAAACCCTTGTAAAGAATCGGCAAAGATGCTGTAGCATTGAACCAGTCCATGCGAATGAGAAAGTGATTTGTCTGGGTTTCTTGCACCGCAAAATCATGGTCCTGGACTAACCTCTGCTCATTTGGGCTATTACCGACGACTTCATACGTTGCTGAGAACGGGTAAAAATTATCCATAACTGTATCAAATACAACTGGGTTTATGCCTAAATTTTGTAAGTCGATACGATAAATCAGTTTGCGCTCATCAATCGCTGTGGGTATCGTTACGATGGACGCCTTTGAAAAGGAGTTTAAGGTTTTACCAAGTGCTTTGATCATAAATTCTTTAGTTTGATCGCTCAAACCTGCATTATTAGGTACTTGTAGCGTGAAATATCTAATATTACGCCTTTGAGCGGCAAGGAATTGATCTAAGTCGTTACGAATTAGCGTCATTTGCTGAAATTCATCTAATGGTTCGACCACAGTTACCTCTATGTTTGTGATCCAGTCAGCGAGAATTTTTTGTTCTTCTTCAGATATGGGCCCTACGGGGGGCATGTTGCTTCGTGGTGCTAAACGTGTGATTAGCTCGGAAGCTTCTGGATTTCCGGGAATCAGATAGCGACCACTTTTGATCATCTCTCCAACGTCTAGTACAGTTCCGAAACCACCTTGAGGGTCGTTTAAGTTGTGACAGTTTGCACAGTGTTGCTCTAATATGGCAAGAGCTTTATCTTTCAGACCCAAACCACTGTCATCCTCTGCTTCTTCAGTGCCGCCGCCGCCGCCGCCACCATTGTTGTTTTCAACAGCGGGCGCTTCAGCCTGTCTGTTGACATTTGCTAATTTTTCTGTTTGAACACATCCCAAAAATGTAAAAATAAACGCAAAAAGCGCAAGTTTTGAAGTACCAACCATGGCCATCCCTATCCTTCTTGGATTCATAAAATTAACCTGTAAAATTTATTGATTTGAATACCTAGCATTAACCATATCGGCTTCACCTATAGCTTATCTGAGAAAAAGTGCTAAATGTTCAACAATACAGATTATATTGCGGTTACAATTTGTGGATGATTAGCTTTGCCAGGTTTAAAATTGGGGGATACTGCCTTAAATGGACTATTTTTTCTCGTCCTCTTTGTACTATTATGGCAACTCTTCTAAAGGACAATTTTATAAGGTCATAAAATTGTCCTTTAGTTATGCAGGAAGTGAAGGAAGCTTACTTTTGTTGATTTTTGCAAGTAGCTTAAAAAATTATTTAAATTGTTTTTTTAAAATGCTCCCTATTTATGGCTTTACTCGTATTCAAATAGGACCATAAATCACACCAATTTTATCTATCTCATTCCCTGATCGGCCATGGAATCCTATGATCTGCCATCTCTCAGGAGCATGGAATTCTTTGCAGTTAGAGGTTTGCGTGCCACCAGCAATAGAGCGATCTTGGTTGGTCGTAAGTCTGGTATAAAATATCCGTGTGTGATTGTCTTTTTTGCCAGAACATACCTTCATGTAATTAAGATACTCTTCCTTTCCAAGGGATAATGTCTCAGCATTGCCTCCCGATCCTCCATGGCTAATGGAGTTGCCATTGTCTAACCTTAAGTCAATACGATCAACACGGCTTCCGGTAAATAGACTGATGCTACTAATGCTTGAATTTGTGGGTAGTACAGTAATATCATTGAATGCTACGCCGTGGGGCCCTCCAAAAGTATCACTGAATCTACGATTACTGAGTGTAGTAAATGTGAAGTTTGTCTGTACTGGTGGGTGGTCGGATAATTTTAATCCTTCATCAGTGATATCGTCAATGCGCACTTCATAATGAGTTGCATCTAATTTTACGAAGTCACCATCGCGATACAAAACTTTATCGACAATTTCGCAGTCAGCGCTGGTGATATAAGGCTTGCAGGTTAGAGCACCTTCTCCTGAAGCTGGTATGTTGCCATCACGGAGTAGTTCAATCCAGGCATCTTTAAATCCCCGATTGATTAGCTCCCTGATATTATCACCGCTTCGTGTATAGCGGGTATTGGTGTCCCCCATTACTATAACAGCATTTCCAGCTGAGTGATTTTCTATGTAATTTGCTAATTGTAAAATATTGGCCCGTCGGGCTTTTAAATCGGCATCTCCTACCTGGGCTTGGGTGTGAAGATTATAGATATCCACAAAAACACCTTCTGCCAGTTGGGTGCGAGCAAGGGTAAAACCTTTGGGTGTGAAACAGTCTATACCATTACAAGCGTCCCACTTTACCCTTGTCCAGTCCTGATAAGTGAAGCGACTCATAGAGTTGAGGCCGCTACCGAAAGCCATCCCACCGCTTGTAGGCGAACGATAAGGGTGATTATTGCAGGTATCATAGAGTGCGGCATGGTAGTTGAAATCTTCTTGAACGTTAACAAAATCGTAGTCGTTGACGTAGCAGCTGATCATTTCCGTAGCTGACTGCCGGTCAGATTCGGCACTGGAAAATGGTTCTAGGAGCCCAGCCACATTGTAACTTAATGTTGAGAAATGGCCTGAGGCAGCCATCGCCCAATTTCCCGAACATGTCAGTGCCAGGAGGTACCCATAAGATAATAATGATTTAAGATTCATGAATTTAGTTCCCCTCTTTGTATAAAGTATGGGAGTAATTTAAACAGCATTAGGAAAAAATATAATTAAGGCTTTCTAAACTTTTAAAAAAGTATAGCTCATACGTTGGTTATAAGGGGTCGTTAGATAGGGATTGATCCATGGAGTTTCTGCTTTAATTATCTATATTTAATGGGTTTTTCTGGTTTCATCAATAACCTAGAAATAAAAGCTATAATCAATGTAAATCTGCCGTGGATATTGGTTGAACTCCTGTTCTTCTTGAGCAAAGCTCCAAAGCACACCTAGATTGAGATAGGAATTATCCGAAAGACTATGGTTCATCAGCATACTCCCTAATATAGAGCCATCATTAAGGTTGCTGACAAGATCTGCTGAAAGATTCCACAGCGGATGAATAGCTTTTCTGGCACCTAATGAGGCATATTCTTTGGCTAAATAATGGATTCCGCCATATAAATATGCGAATTTACTGTAGTTTTCTGAGTATTCTGCGGTCGACTTTTCGCCAGCTCCGTTATAGTGAAATTCGAAATTCACTAACCATTCATTTGCGAACATGTAGGACCCTCCCCCATTCCAGCGTAAATAAGGAGCTTCGTTTTGAGGGTTAACCTGTGCGGCCTCTGCAAAAAAACCAATACCCCATAGGTTTGTCTGTAGGTTAAGGCCTAGCAGCTGGGCGGAAAGAAACTCGATACCGATCAATTCCATATCCCAAGAATACCAGGCAATTTTTGTTCGGGCAAAGAAAGCATCCCTGTCTGACGACTGGTCTTCGCCAACGACGTAGCCGACTTCTGCTTCCGATAGGTCACCAAGGGAGTAGGTGAACTTTATTGCGTCGATACCGAGGCGATATTCTGGATTGATTTGTGCGAAAGGGAAGGGGACGAATATGTCGGTGGGATTGGCTATTCTGCCAACGCCAAACCAAATAGCCTGTCGTCCTACAAGTAAGCGGCTTTTTTCTGTCGTATAGCTTAGCAGCAGTCTATCGATATTTTGACTTAACCTTTTCCGACCATCGTTGCTTTGGAAAACGATTTCATGGTTATTCATACGATAATCTCCGGCTGCTATCTGAGCTTCCGTAGCTGTAGCGACGAGGGATTGCTTGCTACCCTGTAGCTCATAAGCCCATTCATAACTAAAACCATCTGCGAACTCATCGCTACCGCTAACCCTAGCGCTAATAATACTGAATATATTCTGGGTGGCAGCGCTAGAGTCTCCTTTTTGTTGCGTTCCAATCAGATAGGCTTTGGTATTTCCGGTAATGCTGATAGCCTTTAAATTTTGGCTTAAGCAGCAGAGTAAGATCATTCCAACAGTCAAAAGTTGCATTGATAGAACCTATTTGCGTTGGTCATCGATAATTTGTCCATCCTTTAGGGTCACAATTCGTTTAGCTCGTTCCATGATCATAGGGTCATGGGTTGAAAAAACAAAAGTCATGCCCTCTCTTTGATTTAAATTTTTCATGAGATCTAAGAGCTGTGATCCGTTTTGAGAATCAAGATTGGCTGTCGGCTCATCTGCTAAAATGATATCAGGTTTGGAAACCATAGCCCTTGCTACAGCGACCCTTTGCTGTTGTCCACCAGAAAGCTGATGGGGGCGACGATGATTTTTATCGGCAAGGTTGAGATCTTTTAAAATCCCTATAACGCGATCCCGTCTTTCACTGGCAGGTACCCCTTGCAGGAGCATGATATACTCAATGTTCTCTTCCACTGTCAGAACCGGGATGAGGTTAAATGACTGGAAAATAAATCCAATATGATCACGGCGGAAATCTGAAAGTTCATTACCAGACATCTTAGAAATTGCTTTTCCAGCAAGATGAAGGGAGCCCCTAGTAGGCTTATCTAACCCCCCTATGAGATGCAGGAGTGTTGATTTACCTGAGCCTGAGGGTCCTACTATTGCGGTAAATTCTCCAGGGTCTAGTGTGAGGGAGACCTTATTTAAGGCTTTTACAAGGGTGTCACCTTCACCAAAATGTTTTTCAACCTGATCGACAACAATAACTGGTTCCATAAGAGGTCCTTATTGAGTTTTTCGCATCGCCCTCGCTGGTGTTATTTGCGACGCATGAAAAGCCGGGTACAGTGATGCCAAAATACACATAAATAATACAGCTATGGGAATAAGAGTAAATTGCTCCCAACGAGCCACGGTTTTGATGGGGTCAACCATTGACATACCGTTTAATTCAAACTCGGAGAACGAAATGCCATTTATTCCTAACCATATAATAAGAGCTGTGCCACCAATACCACCCAAAATAATACCGAGGATACCAATACCGGTGCATTCCAAGATGATCATCAGGCCTACATGCCAGGAGCGAGTGCCTACAGCTTTAATAACACCAAATTCAAACAATCTTTCATATATACTCATAAACATAGTATTTAGAATACTTAAAGAAATAAGGGCAAAAAGAATAATGGCAGTAATAAACAATGAATAGCGACTCATCTCCATCATAGCATTTAATGAGGGGAAGACTTTATCCCAACCCTCGGCAAGCACACCCAAGTGCTTAAACTGCTCCCATAATGGTAAGTAGGGATCGACGGCACTTTCAATTTGCTGGAATTCAATGGCGATTTCGTGGACTTCGTCGCCCAATTTTAGGATTTTCTGTGCCATAGAGATGGGAATGAAACCGATTCCCGCATCCATCGGTCGCGAGTTGAAGTTAGTGCGTCCTGCTACGCGAAATAATTCTTGCACCAGCTCTCCCGTGCGGGCTTCTGATGTCGTGATGACGACTTTGTCCCCTTCCTGAACTTGAAGTTGTTTGGCTAATTTATAACCCAGGACAATAGGGCGCTCCATGTCCGCTGTGGGGTATAGGCCCCAGGATATAGCCCTTTTTAGCTTAGTGATATGGGGTTCAGTGCTAAAGTTTACCCCGTAGACCTGGACCATAGCAGAGTCACGGCTCGATGAAACCATTCCCGTCATGACAACACGTTCGGTGAAATGGCTGATTTTTGGTGAATTATTTAGAATATCGATCACTGACTTGTGTTTGGGGATAGTATATTCTGCTTCCTGCAGTTCCTTAAACTGGGGATGATGTAATTGAGCCTGCCCTGCAAATAGCCCCGTTGAAAGATTGATCATGTTTTTTTCAGTGCCCAAAATAAAGGCATCAGTGATCATCATTGACGCTGTTCCGACACTCACAACCAATAGTGTTAATAGGGTGCGACGAGGATTCCGTCCAATATTGCGCCAAGCTAATCGTAATAATTGATGCATAGCCCCCCCTCCATAACTAAACCGATATTAGACATTATCCAAAACCTCAATGGGAGTCACAGATGCTGCTTTAATTGCTGGGAAAAGGCTGACTACAATAGCTGTAATCATAATGACAATTCCAGGAAAAAGCATGCTATTGTTTGAAATTTCTCCAATAATGCGATCAAAAAGCATCCCCCCAACCTCAATAGGGTGTTGGAGTACAATACCTTTCACCTGAAACCAGTAGTTAACGGGCAAGGCCAGGATAAATCCTAGCACACATCCCATAACAGAAAGGACGGTGGACTCTGCTAAAACTAAAACCATGATATTTGAGGGACGTACGCCGATAGCCCTGAGCAATCCGTACTCACGCATCCTTTCAAGAATCGACATGAGTATGGCATTGAGAACCCCAATGCCTACCATGATTACAATGATAGCAATGGAAACATTATTTCCTTGCTTGTCAGCTTCCATACTGCGATAAAATTCTTTTTCCACATCTTGCCACGGTGAAATATCAAGCCCTTCGGGAAACTTTCCTTGTTGCGTGAGAGTGTGAGCTGCTTGCCGTGAGTTCTTGAAGTCATTTAAGTTGATGATCAACTCATGGACAGCAGACCTAATGGAAAAAAAACGTCTGGCACTCTGCAGGCTTAAAAAAACTTGGTTGCCAGAAAAAGAATCTGCATCACCCACAATTCCAGAAATATAGAAGATATCATTAGCAATGGAACCATCTGCACCACCGGATATTAGGATCAGCTCACTGCCCACAGTTAATTTTAATGTAGTGGCAATTTTGTGGCCAACCAGGGCTGCTTCCATTCCTTGCGGGATCTTAGAAAAATAGCTCCCCTGTTTTACTTTTTGTTTGAGTTTGGTTACTACGTTTTCCATTTCGGGATCTACCCCGATAATGGGTACCGGTATCACACGTTTGGAACTATAAGCCAATCCACCACCTTTAATCCGGCTGGCGACTTTGGCTTTGGGAAATAGCCTCGTTATCTCTCCCATAATGGACTCCGGCTGCCTAATCAGGGCATTCAAGCTGGGCCTCTCTAAATACCCAGGGTGATGGATTTGGACATGGCCGGTAATATTATTGGTAAATTGCTCGATAATGAGGTTATAGCTGCCATCACCAATGGAAAGGGAAATGCTGAGCAAAGCGTAGCCCACGGCCATACTGAGGGTGGTAAGAACAGTACGACGTCGTTGGCGCAGAACATTACGAATCGCCATTTTGAATAGCAGCATCATCGCTTAGCCTTTTTTAAGTTATGTAAACTAAAAAATGATTCCTTGAGTCCTGCATTGAGCTTAAGTTTATCGTAATATACTGTCGTTTTATGTTTAGGTTTTGCTATGGACACCATTTCCATCTTCCGCGGCAGGAGCTTGCCGCTAAATTCAGTATTCTCACTAAAAATAAGCTCTCGTACTTTAGTTTCGTTTTCATCATAAAATACCTCTTTTAACGGCAGGCGGTACTTTTTATTTACGTGGATTATGATTTTCCCCCACACGGTAGCGGTGTTTTGCTTCGGTATCAGGGTGAGAACAAACTTCTTTGGTAATGTTTCTAATGTAACCTGATACTCATCAGCCAGGTCCGATTGCTTGACTAAGTCGTCATTAGTAAAGTCAGAGCCCATCCAGCTTCCCATCATCATGGATGGAGGAACTTTGATTTCACGATTGATTTTGGGAAAGTAATTCCACATCTCAAGATTGCGACGTAGAGTTGACACTCCTCGATCTTTGGCAGGACTAAGAATGCGAATCAGAGTAAACTTTGTTCCTAAACTCCAAGCTTCCATTTTTAGAGTGCGTGTCCAATCTGGATTTTCAATAGTCATAGTGACTTCAGCAAAGCTTGATTTGGCCCGATGAGTTTGGTCGACTTCATGGAGCAACTTGATAGGATCAACGGTGTTATCTTGAGCAAGGGCATGATGAAATACGCCACCTAACAAGAATAGTTGCATGAAATACCGCAGCACTATATTTCTCCTTTTCAATTCTGCTATCCACAAGCCTTCTTTTTAATAAATCGCCAACATTCGGTATTGGTGTTTGATTGCATATTACAGATTCTACAATAAATTGTCAGCAAACCTTACCAGCATTTTATTCGCAGTGGCTTCGCATTGATAGGGGTATCCACTATCAGAGTCAGAGAAAGACTTTATAAAATCCAAATCGCATTAATGTCCAAACGAAAGGCATTCGTTTCATTTTATGTATCTTTGACGGCCTAAGTCACTAAAATAAAAAAAGAAAAAATAATCTAAAGGCAGTATGACAAAATATTATTGAATAAAGCAAAATAAATACATAGAATCACTTAATACAGTAAGCCTATTCAAAAAGGGACAGACCATGAGGAGATAGACATGAAGCGATATCAACTTCAGTATATGCCAGTATTATTTGGTTTTTTTCTGAGTTTGAGGGGCTTTTCGCAAGGCCAAACTGAAAAACGCGAGAAAACAACTAAGCGACACCAAAGACCTATATTTCTGGTTGGTTCAAGGATCAACAGCTCCGCCACTGAAGGAGCTGTTGATGTGATCACAATAACCAGAGATTCTCTGATGTCATTCGGCTACTACTCGCTTGCTGACGTCATTAGGGACTTGCCACAAAACTCATTTGGTAATTTTTTTGACAAAAACACTGATACTAAGGCACCTGGTTTACTAGGTGTTGGTAGTTCCCATACGCTGATATTGGTGAATGGTCGTAGGGTCGTGAAAGATGCCAGTACAGAACTCGCTGATATATCTATGATTCCCTTGGCTGCCATCCAAGAAGTTCAAATTCTACAGGGAGGAGCATCAGCTATTTATGGGTCTGATGCTTTTGGCGGTGTTATCAACATCATCACGCGCAAAGATTTTAATGGCACGACTCTTTCAAGTTCCTATGCAACGACCAAGCTCGGAGGTGGCGAAGAGGCAATAGCTACCGTTGTTTGGGGAAGCCGCTCCGGTCATGATACAACTTTCAGTATGGTTCAATATCAAAAGAGTCAACCATTGTTTTGGCGTGACAGGGGGTGGACGGATAGTACAAAACAGTTTGCTATAGGAGATCCGGCTGCTTATTTAAGTCAAGATGGTAACTTTTATACCGTAAATTCAGAACAATGCAGTGTATCGGAGAGAACTGAGTTTATCCCCTGTAGAGATAATGGATCTGGTGATTGGAATTACTTTCAAAATGAATTGGGGCAGCTGACTGCTTTTAATCAATATCGTAGAACTCTCGGCGAAAACCATGAGTTCAGCACTAATTTTTTCTTTTTGAATAAGGAAATAGAGGGAACTCATGGATCAAATTACTTAAATAATTATCCTGTGCCCCTAGCGTTGCTAGACGGTTTAACCCTATTGGCTCCCCCCCGGTCTATCGGCAATTTTGTTTTAGCCCAAGGGGTTCTCAATGCTGCTGGACCCAGGATCAGCCATAGTTCTATCAGGACTTATAGTCTAGAGACTGGACTACAGGGCTTTGTTACCGATACTATCGATTATGCAGCACAAATTTCCTTTGCAGACAGCAGTTTTCAACGTGAAACAAAAAATGCTTTAATTATGGAAGAGCTTTTTGAAGCTATGGAAGAGGGAAAATTTAACCCTTTTAAGCCTCGTGGTGAACAAGGTTCCCTTGAGTCTGCAAAAATCAACCTTTATGGGAGTCATAGGACTCAACTTACAATGCTCGACTTTGGTTTGTCTGGTGTAATGCTGGATAACTGGGCTGGTGAAGTTGAGTTTGCTAGCGGGTTTAATCTTGTTAAGGAGAGTATGAAGGTTGACGATGGCCAAGCAGTGCTGCCGGATGATGAGGGGAACTTTCGCATTTTGGGTTACTCCGGAACGAGTAGGGGTGCGGAAAGGAAGGTGGCTTCTGCTTATCTGGAAATGAAGTTTCCTCTTCTCGCTGACCTGAATTTCACCACTGCTGGACGAGTGGATCAATTTTCCGATGTTGATCATAAAACGACACCAGCAGTTTCTTTGGAATATCGACCTACTACAGCTTTAACCTTCAGAATAGCTTATACCGCGGGCTTTAAAGCTCCCACTCTTGAACAAATAAACACCCCCCGATCTCAGGAGTTCAGCTTTGGCCGTGATTATAGGGTTTGTGGAGTCCCTTCTGAGAGCGATAGCGGATATTGTGCAGGTTTACAGCCGGTGAATACCTACGCGGGAGGGAATAAAAAATTAAAACCTGAAACATCGCAAACCACTAGTTTAGGTTTTGCATGGGATCTGTCCCAAAATTTCAGAGTAACCGGCTTTTTATACAACCTAGAAACGGCAGATGAAATTACCTCAATTTCTATTGAGGAAGCCCTTAGTCTTGAGGCCGATCATAAACTTCCCAACGATGTAAACATTACGCGGGATGATTTGGGAAAGCTTGTGAGCATCGAATTGCCTTTTTTGAACCTAGGTAAAAGAAAATCCCAGGGCTATAATATCGGTTTAGCTTACCGTCTGGAAACCAGACTGGGCCGACTCGTTATCGATGAAAATCTAGCTGTCAAGACGATTTCTCGATGGCAAAATGCTTCTGGTAGAAATTATGATAACGATCTGCAAAGGCAACCCAAATGGCGAAATAAAGCTAGTGTATCTTGGAAATTTGCCAATCATAGTTTAAGTTTAGTGAATCATCATATTGATGCCAAGCGCTGGAGAGCTGATGGCACCCCTAAAGTTCCCTCTTTCAACTATTGGGATCTGCACTGCAGTTATGGCTTTGCGCGGGAATCAAGCATACGCATCGGTAGTACTAATATGACTCAAGTAAAGCCACCTGTGGACTCCTCTAGCGCTGCAGGTCTTTCTCGGGGGATTACTCCTTCGCTATATGGGGTTAAGGGGCCAAGCTACTATGTTAGCTTTGATTATTCCTTATTTTAACTTTTCTGATCCCGATGATTTGAGCCGCGTCGCTAGAGGTTCCATCGCAAACTTGTAACTATCGAAAATACCTGATACCTTTATCAAGCTAAACAGGTCTTGAGGTGTCAAATGGTTAGTT
>JBNKNM010000113.1:0-11085 GCA_050293845.1 Pseudobacteriovorax sp.
ACCATCAAAGAGGCCAAATTATTGGTATCTGAACGAGGCGACAACTTACATTGGATTGAATTTGAAAACGGTTATCGATATTCACTTCACCAAAGTAGTTATGGTGGAACCTCTCAACAATGGCTTTTGGTGTTTTCTCAACAAGCCTATGAAAGAGAAAAATCAAGTTTTGAAAACCTATTGATCAAACAAGATGAAAAGGTTTCTAAAGAGGTCTGGCATCTATGCAATCAAATATATGGATGTGAATATGATGCTAGAGAAGCCTTGCAAAAAGTTATGAAAAAGTATCGTAATCACACGATAGAGCATTTCGAGATGAGTCCCATAGAGAAGTATCAGAATAAGGGACGGCCGAAAACTGGGACCACTAAGCAGCTGGTAGGATATCAAATCAAAGCAACAGTAGTACGATCTCACCGTGAAGTTGAGGCTACTCTAGCTACTAAAGGCCGTTTTATACTAGCAACAAACAAAACGGATAACATAAACTGCGATGAAATTTTAAGATCCTATAAGAATCAGATAAACGTCGAGCAGGGATTCCGCTTCTTAAAAGACCCCTGGTTTATGGCCGATACATTTTTCCTAAAATCACAGCAGAGAATAGAAGCGTTAATGGTGATCATGACCCTATGCCTAATGATTTATAACGTGGCACAATATCGTATGAGAAAAGCCCTGGCTGAAAATAATGAAACTTTGCCGAATCAATTAGGTAAAGCAACGCCATCACCAACTCTGCGATGGATCTTTCAAATGATGGAGGGCGTCATTATAGTGATTGAAAATGGTCTAAACGACGTTGAAAAGGCCCGTATTTTCAACCTGAACGACTTGAGGCTCAAGATTATCAAACTATTTGGACCAAATGCCTGCGAAATTTATGGAACATCTTAAATTTTCGCGGGAATGTGAGTTGATAGCAAAAAAGTAACAGATTTTTTAGATTTCATAGGGATTACCTTGGTAAAGAATCTACAAATGTATTTGATAGTTTTGACACTAAGCTTTTTCTTGAAGGATATTCAGGATAAGTTTGACTTGGCTGAAGCGCGATATCTATAAGCATCTCAACGAGAGTATTGGCTTTTCTGTGATCGTCAGTATAGCGATTGGTATAAGACAGGACCTCGCTCTTTACACCAGTCCAAGCTAATTCACGATTCAAAGCATCATAGACGAAGAATCTCATTCTGACTAATCGCTTTGCCGTTAGTTGGGTGCTTGTTATTTTATTCTTGACCTCAACTTCCTTTTCCCTTGAAGTAGTATTACCTTCCAAAACAGCAATTATAAACCAAGGATCAGTAGGCCCTAACTTAGACATAAGATCATACCCTTCATCAGACATTTCCTCATGGGGAGCAAAATCGTCTAAAATTTTCCTGATTCCTGATTGGGCTACCGAGGTGTTTCCCTGCCAAGATAGCCCTTTGATAAGCCGTAAATCTGGCCTCACTTCCTGTAAAGTTTCCTCAATGATCACTTTGCACTCTGTGCAAGGTGGAGCTATCTCTCGGCTGTTATTATCGGACTCATGTGCTTTATCGATCACACCTGCCACAATAATTGGACGACTGTGTAGAGCTTTGGAAGTAATAAGATTACTCATACCAAATTCTTGAAATGCCGGTCGAAAGCTTGCTTTAGAGTGTATACAACCAGCTAGAAATACAAAGAAAAACCAGCAAACAGACTTCATCATCATCACCCTTTTTAATCATTGCGACTAGAGATGTTTGTCCTTGCAAATTTTAAACCAAACCCCTTTTTATCTATTTGGGAACGTAGCCCTTAAATACGCAACGAAAATCAAGGGATTAGCGATAAAGCCACTGGAATATGCCGCATCACAAGCCCTCACATTCGCAAAATATAAGCTAAGCTTTATTAAGTTCTGCGCTGAAAATTATTAAACAAGCGGCGGTCGCCTTGGAAGATGTCGTCCCAAGAGTGACCCCGATCATATTTATTTTCGAGTAGGATATGATGTATAGTCATATCGAAAACTTAGCTGATCTCATACTAAAGAGCGTCGCCAGATAACTTTCTCCTGATAATAGATAGTTAGCTCAGTTGGACTTTTTTTTCCGTGACTTTTGCAGAAAAATGACTTAACTACCATTTGGTATATCTTTTAGACTTATATGAAAATTATATAATACTCAGAGTGCATTTATGTCTCAAAACTCCTTACTGAATCTTCAGCTTTACCGTCTTCTCTTTATTTACTTCACTGCTATATCCTGCGGGCAAATTTCGAATTTTTACAGCCCAACTGTCTTAAACTGTGGCTCCCTTCCAAGCGATGGAAAATACACTAAAGTTCTTGGCCTCAGTGGAAATGAGCTTAATAGCAAACAACTAGAAGTTTTTCGTTTAGGTACGGATGGACAACTCATTCAGCATGACTTGACTGAAAGAGGGTGCTTTGCTGTGACTCCAAATTCAGACTTCGTATTAAGAAGCCAATCAGAAGGAGCTGCCTTAGTGACTTCAAGTGAGCAAATGGAAGGAGTCCGAGAAGTTAAGCTAGAAAAGCTTTCTGAGACAAAACTAGATTTTGACTGTGAATCCCCCTTTGTCACCCATAAGTTGAACTTGGCAGATTGGGTGACTCTAACCTCGAATCAATTATCTCTTTACCATTTGAGCTGGCAATTTTTCACAGAGGGAGGAATGGTTAATGAAAATAGTAGCCTACTCAACCCACAAAATTTGGTCGGGCAAAGGTGGCCCATCCCGGATTCTTTACCAGATGGAACATACACCATCAAAATAGCCGCCAAGAACCTACTAAGAAACATTGATCCAGAAACTACCAGTTGCTCAATTGTACTCGACAACCAGCTTCCCACAGTGGACATCAACATCGAGGCTCCATCAAATGGAGAGTTATCCAGCTTTAATATGTATGAGCCTGGTAGTCGTATCAATATATTGGGACAGGATAGCTCTGATACAAAAATTGAGTACTGCTGGATTGAGGTCAGCGAGAATGAAATCGAAACCTTAGATCCAGAGCAAAGGGAATGTGAACTTACAACTAAGGAATCGGCTATAGAAGTTCCTAACAGTGGATTTTGGCTTTTGAGGTATCGTGCTGTCGATGCTGCCGGGAACCCGTCTGAAACTCAAGAGCAAAAGATTTTTTCCTACAATAAGCTATTGATCGATCAGATCAAGCTGCTTAGTGAAAATGTTCGCTATAATATCGATCTGCTCATTGATCCGCTAAAAGGGGCTCATAACGCCCTTTATACAGAGACTCTCCGAAGGTCACTACCTACAGAATTCGAAAGAAATGCGGCCCTCCCTTTTGCAAGACAGGCTGTATTCAACTTACTACACAAAAACATTCCTTATAAAACAATCGAACTTGAAGACAATGCCGTTACCATAAATGTTCACCCCGACGATAATAGCTTCATTGTGGGTACCGATAACTTGGGTTTGATATATAGCTTCGATGCAGATGGCAACTTGCGCTGGAAGCAAAATTTAAATGATATTCCCGATGAAGAAGCCTTTAGTAATGACGGTAAGCTAGTTGCTCTGTCAGGCAATCAAAACAAGATTAGAATCTTCAATTACGAGGATGGAGAAATAGTTCGTGATATCGATCAAGGTACAGCGACCGAAACCATAGAGTTTAACTCTCAAGATAATAGGATTTTGACGGTAGGTTTTAACGGTCTTGCATACCTCTACGACTTAAATTCGGACGCTCCTATAAGCACTTTGGTCACTGAAAATAAGATACTAAGGTCCGGTAGTTGGCACCCAGATGGACAAAGCTTCGTCGTATCAGATCCGCGTTATATCTATAAATATGATTTTAACGGAACTCCTCTCCCTTGGGGTGATGGTCAATCTGAAGTGTTCGATTTTGTTGCTTTTGCCGGAGATTCGCAAGTAATAAATTCTGTTTATCTTAATTCAGGTGCTCTACTTGTAAGTTTCACCTACAATGATTCTGGTATTGATGGCATTGCAACTGGTGTTGTTTTGCTTAATGAGCAACTCCAGGTGATAAGCGTTGCTGCAACTCCAGGAAATCAGCGACGTTTAAAGCTAAGCCCTGATAAAAAATCCGTTGTTTGTTATGGCAACCTATTCAATGGCGCGATAGTCTATAGCAATCTAGATCGAGTTGTTAGAGGGCAAACTAGACTTACCGATGTCAAAGTACGGATCGCTTCGATCTCAGAACCACTCTCAAAGGTATGGTGGAGTCAAGACAGTAAGCAGATCTCAGCCAGAATCTCTCCAAAGCAAGGAGTTTATGTAATCAATAAAAATGGAGGTGTGGTTCAAAACTTTGAAAACCTCCCTAATCCCGGTGGGCGCATTGGAATTTTGAAGTCTCACAACTACTCGGTGACGGCAAATCTTAAGAAAAAGCTTCAGTTCTGGGAAATTGAGCACAGCCCATTTCGATCCAAGGTTTTTGATGGATACATTCGTAGAATGGATCAAAATCCCGATCGATCAAGGACTGTGGTTCTTGAAACTGATGTGTTTTCCAGAGGGCTAAAGGTCAAAGTCCTTGACCAAGACTTTAACACAATTGAATCTTGGCCTCACCCAGGTCCACTCTTAACAGAATTACCTTTTGTTGGTCAACCTTTCCTTCTTCTTCCAACCTACTTTTCCAATGGCTTTTCCAAGAACCAAGAATTGGTATTAGGTGATCTCGATGGTAAAGTCTTCCTAAAAGACCTTCAAGGGGCTAATGTCCAGGAAACGATTCAATTTGAATTCTCGAGAGGTACCCAGATTACCCTACCGAACTCAGAAACTAGAATAATAAGGATGGCAGCCTTTGCGGCAGACGACAGGTTCGTTGCAGCTGGAGGGATGGCTGGAACAGTGGCATTCTATGAACGAGCAACAGGACAGTTTCAATATTTTGCTGAAGCACATGAGCCAACTGAACTTACGCAGGTTCTAGATTGGAGCAATCAATACGTCAATAAAATAATTTCCCTTGGGAATGGAAGATTTTACTCATTGGGTATTGATGGTCGGATCATTGAGTGGGATGCTAAAACGGGGTCAAGTCGTCTAGTGTTTGACAAAAACAGGAGCATATACTATTTTGTACCTTTCAGTGAAGATGAAATATTGGTATCAGGCAACCCGACAGCGGACTTAGAAGTCTTCGATGAAGGCAATTTTAAGTTTAAGCTTTCCACTACACCTGATGAAGTGCTAAACCCCGTTGTGTCCCAAATTCAGGGCTTAGTCAATGGTGTATCAACCCAGGGAAGTGCTGCAAGCTATCTTTGGACCATCGATGGGGAGTTATTAGCCGAGGTTGATAATCTCATGCCCATAGACAAAATCCTTCTTTACAGTGTGCCCACAGAAGGTGGATTTCTAAATGGAGGGCACAATCGGATTATTGAAATTCCTGCAGACTATTCACTTATCTATGATAAGTATTGTAACCTGCTTCAACCAGCTTTCAGGGAATCCAAGGATTTTGGGATTTCGACGGTCTGCTCTGACTTATACCTCCAAGGGGACTAGTTAATCCTGGCCGTGAAAAGTCGCACTTACACTCCGTTGCTTCGACAAAATTCAAGCTCATTAACGAGGGTTCACTGCGTTGATTTTTGCCTTGGGTCTTGTTGAAGTAGATTTTCGATAAAGAATTCTCAGATTGAGTTTTTCCAATTTAGGGTCCTGATGTCCGTCAATTTTAGGTAGATTTAGATCTAGTAAAATTAAATCTGGTATTCGGGCCAGATGTTGTACTGCCGGATTGTCTTCAACCAATAAAGCCACTACGCCTTTTTCTGTCATTTAATTCTCAAAATACTTTGGCAGTTTGATAAAAAATGTCGACCCTTGCCCCGGAACTGATTCTACTCAAATCTCCGTGAAGTCTTTTAAATGGAAGGAATATCTGTTCAAGATAGTCTTTTTTCATCCCAATTCGGTTGCTCCTTATCATTAGCCATAGACCAGAAGTTTTGAAAATACCAATTCTGAGAAAAAAATGTAAACAATTTGAAAATTCGGTATTATAAGTTATTCATTGTAATTGAATTAGCCGACGGCGAATTTTTAAAAGAAAATATTAGGAGATTGATATGCGATCGATATTGTTTGTATCTATTTTTTTAAGTTCTTTACAGCTTTTTGCCGGTTCCTTGCCGGATCGTGATCCAGCTCTCGCAAAAAAGTTAGTGACGGAGGAAAATGGATTATTGCTTGATGTCAGAAGTGACAAGGAATTCAAGCAAGGAAGCATTCTAGGTGCTAAGCATATTCCGGTTCAATCCCTATCCGATCGACTTTCTGACATCGAAAAAATGACAAAGGGCAATAAAAATAAGCCTATTGTTGTTTTCTGCGCTGTCGGTGGAAGAGCAGCCAAGGCTAAGATTATTTTAGAAAAAGCTGGATATACTCGCGTCACTAACATGGGTGGTGTTAGTGACTGGCCTCAAAAATAGTAGCCTTGGGTTAATTCATCCTTCCCTTGGCGATATGATCATCGATCATATCTTTCAATTCGACTAGTTCTTTATGCTCTGCTGATATATTGACCTGCTTCCGATAGGTGGTTAAAACTTGATCCATCTCCTTGAGGCGTCCGAGTATCCCCAGTGCTAATGCATAGTGATAATAGCTATTATTGTTTGTCGTATTATACTTACGAAACTCTTTCCAAGCTTCAATGGATTTTTTCGCCCAGCGCCTTGCAAGTGCAATGCGATCGAATCCCATCAGTTGATGGGCATACCATGCTCCACCAACCAGCATTGAGTAGTAACCCTTACGTCCCGCGGCGACTTCGCTTTCCCCTAAGCGAAATTGTCGTAGGTGCTGAGCGGTTTGCCAAAAGTACTCATTTTTTAGATGCGCTATTGAATCTGGTGTCTGTCCCTCGGTCTGTTCGATCAGTTTCTCCATGATTTTAACCGAAATCAATTGAACCTCACCTCTAAGCTTTTCAGAAAATTCTACAGCAGCATCCCCAAGAAGCATGGCATAAAACGATTGCAGCCTAAAACTTGTCGGATACTTTTTAAACAGTCTGCTTGCCTTCTTGGCTGCAATCCGATAGTGATTGGATCGGTTTGCATCTTTCCAGATCAACTTCAACTCGTTTAGAACTTTTTCGCTCTCGCCCTCAGGTAAAGGCTTTGCCGGCAAAAGTGAGCCTGTTTTCACAATCCATTGCGGCAATTTCTCTTCTTTAGAAACGGTGGTAGGAGGGGCTTGAGACTTAGATTGCATATCTAGCCACAGCCGAATGTCAGCATAGGCTTGATCAGACACTCTCTTTAACTCATGCCCCTCTCCTTTGTAATAAATCACCTTAAACCGGGGATTGATCGGTGCTAAGACCAGTTCAAGTTTTTTGGCATGCAAAACATCAACGCGCCAATCTTTGGTGCCCTGAAGCGATAACAGAGGAATATCTTTTAGCTTTTCTGGCCAAAAAAAAGATGATCGTTCACGATAGGCTTGGTAGCGTTGATTCTCGAAGCCAGGCACCAACTGGGCTGCTACTAACTTTTCAAGGTCGGGTCGGGTTTTTGCGCTTAAAAACAAATCAGTAGGTCCGGCTATGGTAACAGCGGCATTCACCTTGCTTCCTTGTTTTATCGCGAGCCAAGTACTCATAGCCCCCCGAGACCAACCGACCATATACAATTTTGATTTCTCAACCAACCCCGATCGGCTTGCAATTCTTTCCAATGTGAGAATATCATTGATCTCAGCACCTCCCCATTCCTCTTGACCTTCACCTCCTGCCACACCTCTCAACTGGGGAATAAAGACAAGATAGCCGTGGTTTGCAAACATATCCGCGAGCTTTTTTTTCTTGCAAACTGTAAAGGAACCAAATTCCCGATGGCCTCCTCGGTTATAAATCACCGTTGGATAATTTTTTGCCGCATCAAAGTTTTCTGGAGTGAGTAAAACGCCCTTAACTATCAATCCATCGCTTTTGTAGTGGAGACTATAGAGTTTCCCTGGAACTTGTTTGTAGTCCGACAAACATTTCTCATAGTAAGCTTTTCCTCCAAGACCCAAAGAATCAAATCCCCAACCGTGATGATAAGGTCGCGGTTCAAGTGGGAGAACCTTTAAAAACGAAGCATCATTTGCCAAATGTTTGCCAAGCTGCTGTGTACTATTTGATCCCATCAACGAAGAAGGAAAGTACAGTATCGACAACGTTAAATAAAGCAAGAAAACATTCATTTTTATCTCATATTTTCAGATAGATAAATAAGAAATACAAAGCTATTTCTAAACTCTAATATTTCTAAAGTCAAACCATATCGAAGAGCTTCCAACTACAGCATAGTAAATGCCTAATGACAATAGGGTACACGAAATTCCAGAGTTTGTTATGATAGCCAAGTTATTCTTAAGGATAAAATACTGTTGTATCGCGTATCACCTAAGGCATTTATTTCGGTTTTGGGATCTCCGCTGATGGCATGGTTTGTTGTTCCCTTGGGAATCATAGAATAGGTTATCGAAATAATAAAAAAGGAACAATGGAGAAGTTTGTATATGATCCAAAAAGAGCTAAATTTGTTTTACAACATTAGAGGGCCAAGTATACTGCTAAAGGGTAATCTAATTGAACCTTCTAATATAAATCAAAAAAGGATGATAAATGAAGATCGCTGTAATCGCCTGGGGTTCATTGATATGGGATCCAAGAACTCTGGCGTGCAAATTTGAAAATTGGAAAACTGATGGACCTACACTACCTATCGAGTTTTCAAGAATTTCAAAAGATGGAAGAATAACCCTGGTGATCGATGAAGAGCACGGCACAAACATCCAGACTTATTGGAATACATTGTCATTTACTAATCTTCAGGAAGCGAAAGAAAACCTGCGATTTAGAGAAAAAACCGAAGAAAAGTGCATCAGCGAAGTTGAAGCTTCCACTACAACTAACGACCCAATGCTTAAAGAAATTCAAAAGTGGCTTCAAGAGAATGAATTGGACGCTGCTATTTGGACAGGTATTCCATCTAACTGGAACGCCAAAAGAAGTCCAGGGTATACCAGAGATGAAATTACCAAATATCTCAAAGAAAGCAAAGATACACCGGTTTGGGAGAAACTCAAGAATTATATAATAAAAGCACCTAAACAAACTCAAACAAATATGCGAAGCTTCTTAGAATCCGAAATAGACCGACTTTCTGATTAAAGTACTCTATTTGAGCTGCTTTGTAGGCTAAATAGGTGGTATTTTGGTGGGCATATATAATTTCTAAACTCATAATTATGCAATAATTTCAAAAAATTAATCTGAAAACAGTCCTAGCGTTCGTTGCTGTGCGCTTTGAAGTTAATGGACGACGAGTCGCCATAGATTCTAAGCTTTACAACCGCAAGGAGGAACGCGATATCAGCGTGATTACAGCAACAGTTGCGGAAATAAAGCTTTTGAACTCACTACACCCTTGACACTAAAATTTATAAGCTCCCGCGAAAAACCTATCTTACATTTTGTGGTTTCAATTTGTACGCGACGCTTTAGCGTCCGTACCCCGCCTTTATGATGTTTGCCTGGATAGCCTCATCGACTGAGTCTGGTGGATTACCTATGGTCATAGCTCCTTCGAAGAAGGTTCCGGTACCACCGTTACTACCATCGCCGCCTGTTCCAAGAATGATGGCGCCTTCCAACTTCTTGGGAAAGTAGTCTGGCCGCGGACGCCTTCCATCCCACATAGTGGTTAGTGTGCCTGATTGGGCATTTCCGCCCTTGAGGGTAAATGTGTCAGCCGAAGGACCCTTGAGTATGGCCGTGACAAAGTCGAAGTCCAAGGATTTAGCGTTTGGCCATGGTCCGGGGTAGCAGTTGTAGCACCCGGCATCACCCTTGAACATTCCGTTTTCTAGGTCTGCCGCGATCCATGGGCCATCGCCATCGCCTTGACCTCCCCAAGCGATGTCAGTTCCGAAGTAAAGTGCCTCCATTGTGCCATTGCCGTTGTCTTTACCGTTTGTTTCTGCATTCCCATAGTCGAAGCAGCAGTAACTACTATGCCGTTTTCCGTCGACCACCATATACATAGACTCTGCCTCGTTACCCGTTGCGACACCAGTGGTGTTGTTATTTCTGTAGGCAACATCATCTGCGAATCCAGTGACGTAGATGCCATATACTGTATGACCACCCACTTGAGCCCTACCCTTGGTAGCACTGGATTCATTGCCTCCATTTGGTAACCATGTCGCACCAGGGGGAGCCTTTCTGAGGTCATTATGCTGGGGAGACTGGTCATAGAGGATTGAGATAGTACAGCTTGTATTTAAACAGAACTCGTCTTGGATAGATGTGTCGGCAAAACCTCCAGCGGTCAGGGCTGGGATATCTCTGGTGGCATCATCCGAAGCGCGCCTGACTTGATAAAGACTTCCCGTGTAAGAACCGTATAGGGCACGTACTGTACTGTGGGCTGCGACACATGGTGTTCCAGCATTGGCATAAATATCACAGGGACCTTCGGGAGTAGGACTACTGCCACTGAAGTTAGCTATGAGACTCTTATTATCGTCCATGGTGACAGTTATTGGGTTCGTCGTCCCCGATACGGCCCCACTCCAACCGGTAAAAACTTCGCCGTTAGAGGGGATAGCTGTAATGGTCGCCATTTCTCCCGCATCATAGATATAGGAACCGGGAGCCGGAGTTGTTGAGCCGTTACCGCTGGCAAAAATGGAGAGGGTATAGGTGGTTTTGCCGCTATCGACATCCCATTTTTGATTATCTCCCATCCAGCAAGACCAAAGGACAATCCTGACACCATTATCTGTCCCGGCACCTTCTGCATCCATGCAGAGTCCTGATTTGACGTTCGTAATTGTTTGGTCGGAGTTAATATTCCATTGCTGGTGGGGTTGACCAGAGCAGCTCCCTATGACGACTGGTGTTAGATTGCTTGTGCCGCCATCCAAAGCCTGTAGGCACTTGTTGCCATAGACTAAAAGCTCTTTATTAGTGCTGTATGTCCAGGTTTGATTCGTTCCATTGTGGCAGTCCCAGAGTTGCGCCTGCGCTCCATCTTCTTGGGAAACTCC
>JBNKNM010000113.1:11095-17087 GCA_050293845.1 Pseudobacteriovorax sp.
CTGTATGTCCAGGTTTGATTCGTTCCATTGTGGCAGTCCCAGAGTTGCGCCTGCGCTCCATCTTCTTGGGAAACTCCAGCGATGTCGACACATCGTTTTGATTGAACTCCTTGAATAGCGAAGTCGTCTAAAGCAAGATTTGCTGTTTCCATGTTTTCGTTATTGAGCGCTGAATCAGGCGGCGCTGTACAGCTAGACAACAGAGCCAGAATCAAGATTCTGGAGAACAGTATGTAGATCCCCATGATATCCTCCTTAATAATAAACATTGGCCTTAATAATAGCAGCTATCCATTTTGTATCTGGAGCCAGATTTAGTAAAGTTAAGTTATTCGCACGATAGTTTCTCCTTTTTAGATCAAAAAGAACCTAGAAGTGAGCTTCTAATAAGATTGCGATTATCAGTATTTAGCGAGCTGTACGATGAACTAGTTGAGCTGAATAGGCGACTCAGTGATTATGATAAAAAAATTAAAATGAATGAAGACTGTAAACGCATACAAAAACTAAGAGGAGTAGGTCCCATCATAGCTACTGCAATTATCGCAGCTACGCCTCAGCCATCGATCTTCAAAAATGGTAGAGAATTTGTCGCTTGGCTAGGGCTGGTACCAAAGCAGCATTCTACTGGAGGCAAAGAGAGGAAGCTTGGGATCAGTAAGCGAGGAGATACTTATTTGAGGAAACAACTTATTCATGGTTGCATATATGGTGTAAAAACCAATGATCTAATTCTAGGCTAGTCTACTATTTTTAAGCAAATGAAGCATACTGACGTGATTTCCAAACAAAACCCTTTCAAATACAAGCAGTTTAAATCTGAAATCCAATGAGAGGTTTAAATCCTGATATGGAAAGGATTATCAGAATTCTTGGTGAAGAAGCCACGACTATTTATGGTTCATCTGATTAAACATCAAAAGCAAAACCGATGGATACGGCCTTATGAAAGGTCAATGACTCTCTATATCCAGATTCTAAACGGTGACAAATTTTTAAAAAAAACGTAGCGATCATCTAATTAACAATAGTTTTTTTCTTTTAGATGATTCACACTAATCTCAGGTTGATTTCGTATTATTTCAAATGGTGAAAGACAGAAGCTAGGTGGGGGCTCCACTATTCTTAATCACTTTTGCTAATGAGTCCTGCCTCCTGCCCCATAGTAAGGTTATACCAATTAGGCAAGATATCACCGAAGCAATGATGACAGCAAGTTTTCCTTGGTCTCTTAGCATGACATCACTAAATGCCAGAGAGTTTACGAACAGTGACATAGTAAAACCAATACCTGCTAGCGATCCGATACCCCAAATATGTTTCCAAGTGACCTGCTCAGCTAAAGCGCCTAGTTTTAACTTGCAAGCAATCCAACAACCTAAAAATATTCCTATTGGTTTACCTAAGGTTAACCCAAGAATGATTCCGATGCTAGCTGAGCCGAAAGAACCTTGGGATAGGTTTATCCCGCTATTGGCAAAGGCGAAAAGTGGAACAATCAATAATGTAACCCATGGTAAAAGAGATTTTTCCAGATAGATTGCAGGACTATCTAATAAAGACCGATGCTTATTTAAAATATCTTCGAGATCACTTTTAGAAGTACCAGACTTAGACAAAGGGACACAGGTAGCTAAAAGCACGCCGGCAATGGTAGCATGCACACCAGACTTAAGCATAAAATACCAAAGAGGTATTCCAAGGAGCATATATACTGAGGTTCTTTTAACGCCTGTCTTATTGAAGATGATTGCGACCCCATAGAGCATTAAAGATATAACTAAGGAGTTTATTGAAAGTTCGGACGTATAAAATAAAGCAATAACTAAGATGGCACCAAGGTCGTCAATAATTGCTATAGCGGCTAAAAAAACCTTGAGAGCTAGAGGGACCCGATTACCCAATAAAGTTAAAGCACCTAAAGCGAATGCAATGTCAGTGGCCATGGGAATCCCCCAACCGCTGGAGCTAGGTGGAGTAGGATTAAATATGTTATATATTAAGGCAGGGCATAGCATGCCCCCTATGGCAGCAAATATGGGTAGGGTTGATTTCTTTAAACCCGACAGTTCACCTATGAGTATTTCCCTTTTGAGTTCAAGGCCAACGAAGAGAAAAAAGATGGCCATAAGTCCGTCGTTTACCAAGAGCAGAAAAGGCTTATCGATGATAGAAAGCGCACCAACACCAAAAGATAAATGCGTGTCTAGGACCTTGTTATAAAGGCCAGCCAAGGGGCCATTGGCCAAAGCTAAGCCTGCAAGTGTCCCTATCATTAATAGTGCTGGTGGAACAATAGTCATAATTTTTGATTGGCCTGCCATAGATGCTCCCTAGATTAGCAATACGATAGTTTTACGGCAAACTATATCCTTCAATAAAATAGATATATTAGATTAAATAAATTTATTTAATCGAATTGAGTATATTTTAGTTAAATAAATCATACTCTTACTAATCATCTATTAAATCGATACTAATCTATTATAATATCGTTTTAACAAAATGTTTGAAATCTCCGACAATCATCACTGGACTAACTATTTTACGGGGGACCAGTAATGGAGATTAAGAAACGCCTGGCAAGGTTTGCTTCTATAGCCCTTTCCATAGCATTTGTGGCATTTTTATACCGTGCTTTAGTGATTGGATTATAGTACTGAAATGAGGGATATTTGACATAATGCAATGGTTAAATTATCACCACCTCTACTACTTTTACACCATTGCCAATGAAGGAGGGATAACCGAAGCAACCCATAAGTTGCGTTTAGCTCAGTCTACTCTAAGTGCTCAGCTGAAGCAATTTGAGGAAGCTGTTGGCTACAAGTTGTTTGAGCGAAAAAATCGCCGTCTCCACCTAACAGATGTAGGAAGTCGGGTGTTTCAATATGCCCACGAAATCTTTTCATTGGGCGAGGAGTTGCGCGAATATCTAGGAAGCTTTGAAAACTCTTTGAGAGTGCCACTAAGAATTGGGGTTATGGACTCTATTCCCAAATCCCTAAGCCGCGACTTGGTATTACGAGCTACCAAAGAGTACGATGCTAAAATTACGATAGATGAAGAGTCCCTGGGTAGTTTGCTGAATAAGCTGGAACTACATGATCTTGATCTAATCTTGGCCAATGATAAGCCCCCCACTGAAGGCAAAAAATCTAGATTTCACGCTAAACTAGTTGGACATCTTCCGGTAGTGTTAGTAGCTCCATCAGAAAGAATTGATTTTAAACAGGATATGCCTCACTCACTGAACAGTGAAGCGATGATTCTTCCTGGGGTAAATAGTCCCCTAAGGAACGAAATACTAGAATTTCTTAAAATCAAACATATCCAGCCACAAATTGTGGCTGAGGTAGACGATCTAGAACTGCAGAAGATGTTAGTAATGGATGAAAATGGCTTCACAGCTTTACCTTTGCTAGCTGTAGAAGAAGAGCTAAAACGGGGAAGCCTTATATGCCTGAGCGATACACCCATATGTCATGAAAATCTTTGGCTGATCACAGCTCATCGCCTAGTTCATAACCCATTAACAAAGTACCTTTTAGAAAACTTTCGTCTGGAGTAAAGCTTAATTTCGTTTCTATAGAAACCTTGCATCCTAAAAATCTATTTTATTCCCCTAGCAATAAATCCGTAATATCTAGTTAGTAACCTTTCAAAGGAGGATTTATGAACAGGGCAATTCATCTCAAATGTTCACGGTCATTGCTTAGTCACCTGAAAAATGTACAAGTCAATGACACCTTACTTTCTGTATACCTACCAGCGGATTCATCAGAAAGTAGGGTGGATGTGGAAAAGAGAATGAGCACTCTTCTTGGAAAAAGCCGTAGGTTGTTAGCGATGAAGATGAGGCGAAATGATATTGAGGATTTTTTATCTCCTGTCAGAGATCAGCTTAAAAATATTCTCAAAACGGGCCTCCAAAAAGGGGTAGCAATTTTTCGCTCACAAAATAGGATCTATAGTGCAACCCTGAGTGAAATCCCTCCTGAAATTGCTGTAGTTTCTGACAGTTACCACATCAAACCATTGGTGGAAAGTTCGCGTTTTAACATTGATGGCTTGATCATTACGATTACAAATAGACAACTAAGTTGCTATGCTATCAATGATCACAGTATTTATGCAAAGAGAGTACTGCATAATGATCTGGATACTATCGAGGAAAATAAAAGACTAGGTTTTGTAGGTCAAAAGCCGCGCAACAAAGAACTGATAGATAGGTTTACTCGTAACAAAGTACGTGAGCTAGGTAAAGTTGAGATTTTACATCACCGTAATATCGCAGTGATGGGTTCGAAATTCCTAAGAAAAAAATTGATAGCTGAATTGGAATCCCAATGGAAATCTCACATATTTTACCAATCAGAAATCACACCATGCCTCGAAACAATGCATAAGGAAGTTTCGGACCTGCTTAAGACAGAACAAAAGTTTCTAGAAACAAAACTTGCCCTAGAAATGCAACAGACTATGGAACAGAAAGGCCTGCATTCCAACGACCTAAACGAAATTGGCGCTGCTGCTGTGGCGGGAAGAATCGCCACATTATTTGTTGATTCCAGGGTTCAGGTATGGGGTCATTTTGATAGAATGTCTGGCGCTGTCCAAACTTATGAATACCAGAAGAACCATATTGATCAATGTATTATCAATGATATCGTAGACATGGTCCTGTCACAAAATGGAAAAGTCCATTTTATAGATTCAAAAAATAATCATACTCTCGAGCCTCATGTAGCTATTTTTAGATGGTAGACTTTCATTATGGAGGTAGCATAGTCTTGCACTATAGCTGCCTCGGAAACCCTCTTAATTGATAGTGGAATTCCTCAAAATTTATGGTCCCTTGCTACTGAGCATCAAGGGTTTGTTAACTACTCGCCCCTAAAGGACCACGCCCTAATACTAAGCGGCTTTCGTCGCTTTTCTCTTCTTTTTGACTATATTTCACCTCCAGGCGAAATATATCATATCCTAATGGTATCACCTGAAAGGTGAGAGCTCGAGCCCCCTAATCAAGGACATTCGAAACGAACCAATCGTAATTAAGAAGATTATCCAAACTGGAAGTGTAGTTCTCTATTCATCGCAAATCACCTTAAGAATGGGATGCAGCTGTACATTTGTGTATTTTTTACTGTAAAATCGAATACCTCCACCGATTATGTTTTCATTCATAGCCCATAATAGAAGCCCATAGTTTGGAGTACCTTGTGCCCAGCTCTAAATAGCATTAGTCACGTCGAATTCCATGTAGCTTCGTGATCGGGTGGCGTGATAGTAAAAAATCACGCCCATTTGATAAAAATAGATATATTTATCACACGACATTGCTTTGCGAAGAGTAGAATTATTGATTTTCGAGAAATTGTAGAGGCGATGTTTGCGTCCAACGCCTAAAGGCACGTTCAAAATTTGGTACGTGATTATAACCTAGAATTTTGCAAATTTCCTTTATCTTAAGATTCTTCTGTTGTAGAATGTTTATGGCTTTTTTGAATCGCCATTGATCCAACAGTTCAATGTAATTAGTGGATTCCTCCGCTAAGCGCCTTCTCAAGGTTCTTTCTGATAAGTTCATCATCTTAGATAACTGTAATAGTGATGGGATATACCCTTGCTATATCGTATCAAATATTTTGGTTACGGTTTGCGTAGCAGTAGGTGGAATATCTGGTTCAGTGATATTTATTTTTTTATTTTCATTAATGGTTGAGGGAGTACGAAATAAATCAGATGTATGAAAAACAAAAGACTGCACTCTTTGATTTAGATAAACTTTTGTACTCTTTGCTTTTGATAGGATAACGTCTAGATCTGGTGATAAATGACTCTGAAGGTGTATCTCTAATGGCTCCCAGTCCTTCCCTAAATATACGTGAAATGCATTTAGCGCCATAACAAAACCAATATGATCAAATCTTGTACGATCAACCCTGTCACTATCGGTAAAACGACGCGAACAAGATGTACGTTCGCC
>JBNKNM010000114.1:0-17067 GCA_050293845.1 Pseudobacteriovorax sp.
CATTAGAGCTGGTAATTTCGATAGTTTTTTTGACCGCCTTACCATCTTTGACGACCATCACGACTTTTTGACTAGCTAATACCAAGATTGATTCTGTCGGTATAACCAACTGGTCTTTTAAGTCATATCTCAAAACCTTAATTCTACCTGTCATGCCGGGTTTAATGGCTTCATTGCTACTAGTGAATTCCAAGTCCATTAAAAAAGTCCTGCGAACAGGATCTACTTTTTGCGATAAGCTTGTAACCTTCCCTTCAGTAGTGATTTCCCCCTGGCTTTTGATAGTAAGAAATGCCTGGTTGCCAACACGATAGCCATCGACTTCGGATTCGGGGATGCCAACGGTGACTTTGAATCTACTGGTATCTGCTATATAGAATGTAGCCTGTCCCGGTGTTGTTTCATCGAAAACTTCAATTTTGCGATCAACCACTACTCCAGATAAAGGACTAATGCATAGCGCACCATTTCTTGACTTTTCGGCATCAAGGCGAAGTTTTTTAGATTCTAAAAATTCCATACGCGATCGATCGAGTTGTGTTCTTGATACCGTCCCCTTTTGTAGATGAGTTTTATTGCGTTTCAACTTTTCCTGAGCGAGCCTCTCTGCAAGGAGTGCCGACTCATATATGGTATCGTACTTCTCCCCTTCAATACTGCATAACTTCTCACCTTTACGAACCCGATCACCGCGATCCTTGAGGACTTTACTAACGCGCCCACCGGCATATGAAGTCAACTTAGCTTCTCTAATAGCTTCAATTTCGCCAACATATTCTCCGTATTCCTTATAACCAGTTGGAGCCAAATCTTCGACCTTTACGGGAACCCCTGCAGCTGACGCTACTTTTTCAATAGGCTCAACCGCGCCACTAGTCTCGCTCTTGTTACAAGCAACAGTGAAAAGAACTACCACAAATGGAATCAATGCTTTCACTAACGAATCTCCCAACCATTATTAATTCTGTACTGTGCAATTGCCATAATCAAAGCACCTAGGGCATCAATAGCCTGTTTTTCAGCTTCAAGGAGCTGTTCCTCATTCTGGATTAATTCATAAAGCGGAATAGCTCCACCCATAAACTCTGATTCAGCACTAGCAAAAGCTTGCCGATTAGCCCGCAAAGAACCTAAAGAAGCTTTATAGAACCGCCGACTCGCCTTCAAGTTTGCATACGCCCCTTCCTGCAATATGGGATCTTCGCGTATTGCACGGTCCAAATATATCCGGGCTTGAGCGCTCTGAGCAATAGCCACCCTATGATTTGCATAGTCCCCTCCACCGGCAAAAAAATTCCAGGTCAGGGATACACCATAAGAGGTACTGCGGTTATCCTTATCAAAGGAGTCCTTATAGCTTCCTTCCGTAGACACGGGATCGTTCAGCTTCTGGACCGATCCAGACGCTTGCGCAAACAATCCCAAACTAGGATAATATGCCGCACTTCGATAAGCCTTGTTCGCCTCAGCAAATTCGGCATTCTTCCGCGTCAACCTTAGCTGTTTCGACTGCGTGCGCTTTTTATAATCAGGAACCTGAAAGTATTGTCCTTTATCGGTGGATTCAAGCTCCAGCATGATTTCTCGGTTCTTAGGAACACCTAAGGCAATTTTAAGCTTTGTCAATTTATCACTAGCTTCTACATCAGCTAAGATAGATTCAGCCTCGGCTTGCTCCTTCCTGGCCTGACTTTTCACAAAGTCCACCTCTTTCATAGCCCCTCCCCGGTATTCCAGCTCTGTAAATGACAGGGTTTTCTTAGCACTTTCTAAAGCCTTGGTAGCTACTTGCTTGTTTTTTAAAGCACTAAGAGCATCAACATAGGCTCTAATCACTCCTAGTAATGCTATGTCTGTATTATAACTCTGCTGTAATTTTACTGTATCGGACTGAATGGAATACATGTCATAAAGAGCACCTACGCGTCCGAAAGTGTACAGAGGTGAGCTAAACGATAGAGTCCAGCCATAATTATCTAACTTCAAACGAGGAGGAGAACTTTGCGACTGGGAACTATCGCCTCCAGAATTTGAAATTGTTCCCCCTCCTGAGGTTGGTGTCAACAGCTGATCCAGCTTAGAAAAACTATAATCAAAGTCAAGGCGCGGTAGGGCTTGTGCAAGATAGGTGCGGGCTTCATTCTTACCTATCTCATAGTCCTGCTTTACAAGTCTGACATCGGGTGAATCCTGGATGGCCATACTGATAATATCATCAATTCCGAGCTTCCTTGTTTTTGCACTGGCTGAAATTGCAATAAATAGGCCTGCGGCAAGAAACTTCTTAATCAAAAATTCACCTCCTTCATTACCTGCCAACGGGGAAAGCCAGCGAGACTAATGTAAGTATCGACCGGCTAGCAAAAATAATCAACATTCATTTTGACTTATCGCTTCAAACTAAGAAGAGGCTAAGCCCCCTTTAGATATGAGTTACTGCATATTAACGTTTGCTAAGTTCACCATAGAAATCCTTAAGATCAAAATAAAAAAACACCTGAGTTAAAAACCAACTCTACTATGACTGAGTCTATTTGTAGCACTTAAGACCCGCGACGATATCCTACAACACTGTAATATAAACAACCGTAAATGTAGCTTATAAAATTTGATAATTTTAAAATATAAATTGTTTGTAGCAACTTACTTTCATACTTACTAGGCTCGTAGGTTTGATAATGTAATGAGTACATCTTAACTTCTATCGCGTACCTTTACGAACTGCTCAAATACTATTAACGAAAACAGCTGCAGGAGAAAAATATGCAACAATTGTATGCCCACGTCAGCTTCATGGATCATATCCATCCTGAACTTGGATTTCAGTTTCCTACAGAAACAGTGCTGTTTGTTGCCGTCGTCACAGCAGCCTATTACGTTCTACGGAAACATAAGAAGAAATCCTAGCTTATGACTTGGAAAGCCCAGCTGCAGCTCAATTATCGCATGAATGGCGGTCGTATTAGCTTTAAGGCACATCACACAGGTCCACTACTTGTGCAAAAGCCTTATCTCCACAATAACGAAAAAAATCTTCATCATTATATTCTCCACCCACCAGGAGGACTTGTTGGAGGCGATACCTTACACACAGAAGTAAATTTACAGGATGATGTTAGCATTCTGTTAACGTCTCCTTCTGCGCAAAAGGTATACCGATCCCAGCAAAAAACTGCTCTGAGTTCGCTTACGACTAAAATTGCCAATGGTGCAATATTATCCTGGCTACCTCAAGAGACGATTCTTTTTGATAATAGCCATTTCAAATCTGTTAGCGACATTCATATGAAATCTGAGTCCAGCCTCATTCTCTGGGAAATATTCGTATTCGGCCGCCCCAGCATTCAGGAAGTCCATAACAAAGCCAGTATTGATAGCACATTACGTATCTTTGTAGAGGACCAGCCCATCCTCATAGATCGATACCTAAAAGCTCCCCTTGAAAAAGGGCGCTCACTTTTTTCTGGAGTACAGAATTTCAACTGCTATGGACAGCTAATCATTGTGTCACCAGATCTCAAACTTCTTCAAGACGAACATTTGCCTGGAAGATCAGAGCATATTTCCTGGACGCGATATGGGAACATGCTACAATTTCGTTTTTTAGGAAACTCAGCCTACGACGCCAGGCGACACTTAGAACAAACGATAACCCAATATCATGATTCAACGGGTCGTTATTATACAAAGCCTAGGATTTGGGCTTATTAAGGGAGGTTCTGTGGAACTAACACCGAGAGAAAAAGATAAACTGCTGTTATTCACCGCGTCCTTACTCGCTGAACGTCGCTTAGCAAAAGGCCTCAAACTTAACTATCCCGAAGCTGTGGCACTGCTTTCAGCATTTGTCCTAGAAGGTGCCAGAGAAGGAAAATCTGTTGCCGAACTCATGTCCTCAGGAAGGGAGATTTTAAGGCGTAAAGATGTTATGGGGGGAATACCCGAAATGATTCCTGAAATACAGGTTGAAGCTACTTTCAAAGATGGTACCAAGCTTGTTACGATCCACCATCCCATTCAATGAGGTCTCATATGATTCCTGGAGAAATTAAGGTTAGCGATGCAGACATCACCATCAACGCTAACCGGGAAACAAAGACCATCGTAGTGGCGAACACAGGTGATCGCCCGATTCAGATAGGTTCCCACTTTCACTTTTATGAAACTAATGATGCGCTAACGTTTGATAGAAGCATAACTAAAGGTTTTCGACTCAATATTCCCGCTGGTACAGGAATGAGATTTGAACCAGGTCAAGAACGACAGGTGGAGTTAGTAAAGTTTGTCTCACCGACAGAGATATATGGATTTTCTGGAAAAATTATGGGCTCAGTGGAGTAATCAGTGAAAAAAATTTCAAGACAAGCCTATGTAGATATGTACGGTCCCACCGTTGGGGATAAGATCCGTCTCGGTGATACAGAATTATGGATCTCTATCGAGAAAGATTTTTGCAGATATGGCGAAGAAGTTAAATTTGGAGGTGGCAAAGTCATCCGGGATGGGATGGGCCAAAGCCAGCGGCTGGCTAGCGACTGTATGGACACAGTGATCACAAATGCCACTATCATCGATCATTGGGGTATAGTCAAAGCCGATATTGGTATCAAAAATGGCAGAATTGCCGTCATTGGTAAAGCTGGAAACCCGGATATCCAAGGACCAGTGGACATGATCATTGGAGCATCAACAGAAATCATCGCCGCTGAAGGGGATATCGTCACAGCAGGTGGCATTGACGCCCATGTGCACTTTATTTGCCCCCAGCAAATCGACGAGGCCCTAGCATCGGGTATTACCACGATGTTGGGAGGTGGTACGGGACCAGCTACAGGAACTAATGCAACAACTTGTACTCCAGGTGCCTGGCACATCAGTCAAATGCTGCGTGCTGTTGACCAAATTCCCTTAAATTTTGGTTTTTTGGGCAAGGGAAATGCTAGCCTACCCCAGCCTCTCATGGAACAAGTGGAGGCGGGTGCCATTGGGTTAAAGTTGCATGAGGATTGGGGAACGACACCTGCAGCCATTGATAATTGCTTATCTGTCGCCGACGACTTGGACGTACAGGTTGCTATCCATACCGATACTCTAAATGAATCCGGTTTCGTAGAAACTACTTTAGCGGCACTAAAGGGTCGTACTATTCACACATACCACACAGAAGGTGCTGGTGGTGGCCATGCTCCAGACATCATTAAAGCCTGTGGACTGGAAAACGTGCTACCATCATCCACAAACCCTACTATGCCTTATACCGTGAATACCATTGACGAACACCTAGATATGCTCATGGTCTGCCACCACCTTGACTCTGCGATACCCGAGGATGTAGCCTTCGCTGACTCACGTATTCGTCGAGAAACCATAGCTGCCGAGGACATCCTGCATGATATGGGAGCTATTAGCATGATTGCTTCTGATTCCCAAGCCATGGGCCGGGTGGGAGAGGTCATCTGCAGGACTTGGCAAACAGCTCATAAAATGAAGCTTCAGCGTGGCCCCTTATCTGACACTGATGGCTCTGATAATTTTAGGGTAAAGCGCTATATTGCCAAATACACCATTAATCCAGCTATAACCCATGGAATATCGCATCATGTTGGCTCTATTGAAAAAGGAAAGCTGGCCGACCTAGTTCTCTGGAAGCCAGCATTTTTTGGGATTAAGCCTAAGCTTGTTATCAAAGGAGGCTCCATAACCCTGGCAGCGATGGGTGACCCCAACGCTTCTATCCCCACTCCACAGCCGGTACTCTATCGCAATATGTTTGGCGGGATGGGGTCATCGACAAGCCAAATTGCTTATCATTTCATTTCCCAGATTTCGATGAAAAATGTCACCAAATGGGGCCTCCAGAAGAAGCTGGCAGCCGTAACCCATACCAGATCCGTTAAAAAACAGCATATGATTCACAATGGATTATGTCCTCATATAGCTGTAGATCCCCAAACCTATAGCGTAGTCGTTGATGGCCAAGAGTTAAGTTGCGACCCCTTAAGTGAGTTACCTCTTGCTCAGCGCTACCATCTTTTTTAGGAAACACAAATGCTAATGTTCTCGGAAAAAATTCAGCAATATAAGAAAATAAACCATGAAGTCCACTTGAGCTATCATGAGCGCCAGAAAAGTCGTCTTAATGTTGCTACAAATAGAGGGAAAAGTATTGGCATCATACTGCCCCGAGGCCAGGACTTAAAGTGCGGCGATACACTCCAATCGAACTGTGGCCAAGTACTTATGATTCGCGGCACCCCAGAACTGGTATCGATAATTAGGGCAGCTGGGAAACAACAAGCCTTAGCTGCTTACCATTTAGGTAATAGACATATTCCCGCTGCAGTTTTAGAAGGAGAACTCTGTTACCACAAAGATCATGTCATTGACGATATGATGGCAGGCCTCGGTTTCACTGTCGATCATGGCTACCGCATATTTACACCTCAAAAAGGAGCTTACCATAAACACTGAACAGTGGATCCATCTGCTGAGAGTCTGCAGCCCTAATTTGCCCATTGGCGGTTTTTCATGGTCACAGGGATTAGAGGGTGCCGTGGGGCTGAACTGGATCAAGAACAGTCACGACCTCAAAAATTGGCTGCAGGACATCCTTAGTAATAGCCTCGCTTACAATGAAATTCCCATCATGGGACAAGTATATCGCGATACCGATGAAAGTATGGCCTTTTACAGCAATTTACTGTTATCCCTTAAAGAAACCAGTGAGTTAAAGCATGAATCCATCCAAATGGGAAAGTCTCTCCACAGACTTATCCGAAGGCTCCACTCAGATATGGATGCTAGCAGCGAGGATTACCTCTACGAAATCAACTTGTCTTTGCTATTTAAGCACTTTAGCTTACCTATTCACACAGCCTTGAATAGCTATCTTTGGACCATGATGGAAAACCAAGTCATGGCGGCGACTCGCCTTCTATCGCTTGGTCAATATGATGCTCAAAGTGTTCTTATGGAATTGCAAAAAACGATCGAAAATGCCGTAGCATTTGGCTTAGATCTACATCAAAAGCAAATAGGTCGGTCACTACCGGGCCTTTTTATCGCGAGTTCTTATCACGAACAACAGTATTGCCGACTCTTTCGCTCATAGGAGACACCCATGACTAATCAATTACGCATAGGAATAGGTGGGCCCGTTGGTTCTGGCAAAACGGCCCTTGTAAAAAATCTTTGCCGAGAATTAAAAAATCGGTTTAGCATTGCGGTCGTAACCAACGACATCTATACCCGTGAAGATGCGCAGTTCTTAATTCATCACCAAGCACTTCCCGAAGAGCGCATTATTGGGGTAGAAACTGGTGGCTGTCCTCATACAGCGATTCGTGAAGATGCTTCGATGAACTTGCAAGCGATTGATGACCTGTCTCAAAAGATACCTGATCTTGAATTGGTTTTTGTAGAAAGCGGTGGAGACAATCTTAGTGCTACATTCAGTCCCGATTTATCTGACCTTACCATTTATGTCATCGACGTTGCCGCAGGAGACAAAATACCTCGTAAGGGAGGTCCTGGCATCACTCGATCAGACCTTCTTGTTATCAATAAAATCGACTTGGCTCCATACGTAGGGGCGTCTCTAGAAGTTATGAGTAGAGATGCCCAAAAAATGAGAGCTGAGCTCCCATTTATTTTCTCGAATCAAAAAACAGGGGAAGGGCTGAACGAAATCATTCAGTTCATTAAAGAAAAAGGAATGCTGATCCCACATTCCTAAAAAACTGCTTTCAAAAAACACCGTAGTTAGCAAATATTGACTACGGCGTTTTTCATTAGAATCATGATAAATTTGCGCAGCAGTCATTGATTGATATTAAAGCCAAGCTTTAAATTAAATTGTGCACGTCTTTTACTTTGTAATAGAGTGTTGCTCCTCTTCGACTTGCTTTTCATTCAAGTAAAATCTTGCATACGAAGCATCACACGTCTATCCTATTCAATAGAAACTGCATCGTAATTAACGCCATATTTGAAAAATCCATGGGAAAATTCTCAGGAGAGCCTTAATTGCCATGAATGTCATTGAATATATAAAGAGTTTTTCATCAAAACACGGAGCAAACACACATTATCGCAACTTTCCTCTTCATTGAGGAGGTTTTAACGTAAAAATGCCGAACAGAATTACTTTCACATCTGGGAATTTGGGATTAACCTTTGGAAGTATGGAATAAATATCATAATATTATCATTCTGATTTTATCTATAGCTTGTCTATGGTGGCCCATTCCGGTTGTTATTATACCTATATTCTTTATATTATCGATTATTTTCTTGGGCAGTGTTCTTATGTCAGCAACTTTATTATATACACTAGCAAATATTATTACATTTATAAGATGGAGCCTCCTGGTAATAGTTCTGTTTCAAACCAACCTTTCCGTTCAAAGCATACTATTTTTAATCATTTTATTTTTAGATGGAGTAGATGGGTGGGCAGCTCGTAAGCTAAGACACGAATCAACATTTGGTGCATACTTCGACATGGAACTAGACTCTACTTCTATTTTAATATTGACGCTACTGATTGTCAATCAATCACAAATAGGTCCCTATTTATTGCTAGTAGGGCTTGCCAGACCGCTGATGGTGATCCTTAAAAGGATATTCTGGAATCAAGTACAAGCGGAAAGACGCAGTAATTGGGGTCGAATCACTTATATTTTTGTTTTCCTCACATTACTAGCCGAATTGTATTTCAACAGGTTGTGGAGTAAGTTTTTATGTCTCGCTTCCAGCATTATATTGATTTATTCGTTCTACCTTGATTGCCTGTTTTTTGAAAAGGTAAAATATTACAAACTAAAAGAAGTTTCGAAATGAGGGGATCATGGGCTTTGCCATAAACCGGAAAATCATTATTAAAGAATTGAAAAAACAAGCAATTAGATTTCCCAACAGGTCTATGAAACGCCCTTTTGTAACCTTAAGTTTTGCTCAATCATTGGATGGTTGCTTATCTGCAGGGCCAAACCAACAAACGATAATTTCTCATCGTGAAAGTTCTATTCTTACGCATCAAATAAGATCACTACACCATGGTATACTGGTAGGTATCAATACTATTAAGATAGATAACCCCAAATTGAATGTTCGTCACATTAAAGGCCCTTCACCTAGAGTTATAATAATCGATCCCAATATGGAAACTCCCTTAGATAGCAAGATTTTTAGATTTATTAATAAAAAACCCCCAATCATCATCTGTGATAATAAGACGGATATCGATAAAATTTCCGCGTTTAGACAACAATGCTCTGCTGAAGTGCTTGTATGCAATCTCAGTCAAGAGAATAATCTAGAAGATCCGCTAAACAAACTCTACGATTTAGGAATTAAGACTTTGATGGTAGAAGGTGGAGGAAAAACTATCTTTCGATTTATTCAAGAAAAATTTGTTGATTACTTCGTCATGACGATAAGCCCCATGTTTCTAGGTTCAGAACAATCTATCAGATACAGTAATTTCAGTAATTCGATCAATGATTTTATCAGTAAAGCCAACTATCAAAAAATTGGCACTGACATAGTAGTCTTTGGCTCATCATCTAGATACTGTGAGTCTGACGAATGGAGTACTGCTGTTGATAGTAAATAATGTAAATCCTTGCCGACAAATACTATTCACAGGTTCTCGCCAGGTTCTGTTACGGGACTATAATCCCTACCCCCTTAAGGGTGATGAAATCTTGATCAAAACTCTATACAGTGGTATCAGTGCAGGAAGCGAATGGTTGATTTATGCGGGACTCATTTCACAGAAATACAAACTTGATGAATCTATTTCTGACCTTAATGACAATCTAAATTATCCATGTGCTTATGGTTATGCCAATATAGGTATAGTCACAGAGGTGGCCAATCCCATAAATGAACTACTTCTAGAAAAGATTGTTTTTAGCTTTAACCCTCATCAGGAATATAGTAAATCCTCGTATCAAATAGTATTTCCTTTACCTACATCAAAAAATGAATCAAAAAAATATATTTTTTTGCCAAATTTAGAAACGGCTATTAGTTTAGTGATGGACGCGAATCCACTAATTGGTGAGAAGATAGCTATTATCGGTTCAGGAGTTGTCGGACATTTGGTAACCCAAATACTCAAATCAAATATAGGACTCGACATACATGTTATTGAACCAAGCAAATTTCGTCGTGACCTTTTAAAAAATTACCCTATCACAGTTCATGATAATATAGGCGACTTACCCCAAAATATAGATCTAGTATTTGAATTATCTGGAAATATCGAAGCTTTACCACAAATTTATTCCCACTGCCGATGTGATAGCAGGATCATAGTTGGTTCCTGGTATGGTGATTACCAAAAATTTTCAATCCTAGACACCCAATTCCATCGTAAAAGGATCAGGCTAATAGGTTCTCAAGTAAGCAATATCAACCCTAATTTTAAGCATTTTCTAACTAAAGAAAAACGTTTTCATTTAGCCATTAAATTAATAAACCAGCTAGACCTTAACTTATTAATCACCCACAATATTCCTTTTACACTGGCTGACAAAGCCTATAAATTACTAGAACAAGGCCCGGATCATTACATGCAAATTTGTTTAAACTATGAGGATTATAAATGAACTTTGAAGTTGGAATTCAGCAAGAATTTATAGCACAACACTTTTTGATAGGCGGCGATTGGGGAGATGAAAACACCCCACACTCTCATCATTTTAAAATAGAAATTATACTAAAATCCTCCGAGCTTGATCATCATAATTACGTTGCTGATATTGCTGTATTAAAGAATAAATTGGACAATGTAGTATGTCATTTTAAAGACAAATTATTAAACGACTTATCTGAATTTCATAACGAAAATCCTAGTATAGAATTATTTTCAAAAATACTTTGGAATAAAATTTTCGGTAACATCGAAACTCCCAATATAAAACTTGCTACAATCCGTCTTTGGGAAGACGATATTTCATGGGCTACTTATGAAAAAGTTCCCTAATCCGAAAATTAAATTTTTTGTTCCACTAACATCGGAATTAATCAGTGGAGGAACACTTTACAATTTAAAGGTGTTCCAGGATTTATTAAATATTGACGCCGATATTAAGTTGGAAGAAATTAGCCTTCATCATAAGGTGGAAAGTCGCCATATTGGAAATCATGAAGATGTTATATTAGTAGACGGTTTATTGCTCGGAAATGTAAATTTCATTCATGATACAAGAAAAAAAGTACTTATTCTCCACGGCCCTCACTTACCAAAGAACCTAATAACCAAACCATTTACCCATATTGTCCTTGTCAGTGAAGACCTAAAAAGCCGATTTATAGCAAATGTCGGCAAAAAACCGATAACTGTCAGCGTCATAAGCCCTGGCACAGACCATTTTTCCTACGGTAAATCTACAGAGAGCCCTCCTCACTCCATGTGTACAATCGGCGCTATAACTCCAGACAAAGACCAAGGAATTCTGGTGGATGCATTAGCAAGTGTCTCATCAAAAAAATGGCAGCTACATATGATTGGTTCGTGTAAGCGAAATACCAAATATTATCAATATATCATCGAAAGAATTCGCAAGTATAAACTAAATGACAATATAACAATTCACGGTGAACTTAATCACCCACAAATCTTTGAAATATTCTTAAAAACTAATCTCTACATTGTATCTTCCCCCTATGAATCATTTGGTATTACAGCTTTCGAAGCTTTAAACGCTGGTATTCCCGTACTAAATTGTTCGGACGGCTTTTTAAAAAAAGCAATAGGTCATAGGCAAGGCTGGCAAGTACCGTATAGATGCCCGGTAAACATCGCTAGATTTATCACTCTTTGGCTAGAAGGTAAAATACCACATATCAACCCCATGGTCATAAATAACCGTTGGATTGATGCCGCTTATTCATACAAAGCAATTCTGGACAATCTATAGAAATCATTATTGTTTTAAGCCTGATTTCAGCCTTGAGGGAGGCGCACAATGATATCTCTAATAACATCATTATACTTTCATATAATAAAAAGCATAATCATTTTGAGGCAACGAACATGAAGAGTTTAATGAGTTTTATCTACTTAGTGATATTAAATACTACATTAATTCCAAAATCAGACCTTACTTGGGCAACTGCTTTAACACCAAATTACGATTTACTATTTATAGTCGGAATAGTTTTATTCTTGCCATCACTTACTATTATGATATCTATAATTTGCTCTATAAATTATTTTTTAAACTTAACTGATTTAGCACTCTTATATTTCCTCAATAAAAACTTATATCTTGGACTTGATTATCGATTAATAGTTGATTTAAACAACTTTGGAACTATGAGTTATGGTTTTAGTTTCTACCTAATCTACCTTTTACTCTTACTAGCTTTTGTCATCTTTATACAAGGAATAATGACACTTTTAAAAAAAATAAGTCATCATTTTAAGCTTCAAAAAAAGTTTTATCCGTTAGTTCTAATAGTGGGTATACCTATATGTCACGAAGTCCATCATAAAATCCAAGCAAACAAAAGTTTTATATTCAGAAATATAAAAAAATCAGTTGTAAGCTTTGATAATAAAGATTCCCTATTAGCCTTTCAGAGAGAGATAAATGACTCAATTGCTAGATTTACATCAATAGATTACAATGTTCAATTCAATAAACCCAATATATACATATTTTTTATCGAATCGTATGGTCTATCAACTCTAAGGATTGATAAGAACGTCTCTAATTTCCTTCAAAACTTACCTCAAGAGTTGAATAATAGACATCAGAAATACTTTTCTGGAATATTAGAATCTCCCGTATTTGGCGGTCAATCATGGATGGCATATGCTAGCTTAAATTGTGGCCTCCATGTTGATAATCAACTTAAATTTAAGTCTATATTTAGAAGTCAAGTAAAATGTCTTCCGGAAATCTTAAAAAATTATGGCTATTTCTCTATTGAAATAAAACCAGGAACCAAGCAACCTCTACTCAAAGAAGAAATAGAAAAATATAAGTTTGATAAAAGTATAATAGCAAAAGACTTAGATTATCACAGCATTCCCATAGGATGGGGAGCAATTCCTGACGAGTACAGCCTGGCTCGATTTTTCCTTGATCTGTTGCCGAGTTTTCCAAAAAAACCTAAACTAATTGAGTTTTTTCTTGTCAGTTCGCATACACCCTGGGAGTATGAAATACCCATTTTGGGAATAGAAAAAAAATTGATCAATGATTTTGGTAGAAGTTACAATTCGATTGAACTAAAGAAAATAGAAGATACAGACCTAGCTTATACCCGATCTATTCTCTACGACTTGAAGCTAATTAAAACTGTTATCCAAAAATTTACAACAAGAGATGATATTATTATAATCTTAGGAGACCACCCTCCAAACAACATCGTTTCAAATTTCTACAATTTGAACCTTGTCCCCATTCACGTGATTACTCCTCATTGGATAGGCGGTTTCGAGGAGTTTTTATCCCATGGATTAATTCCAGATACGGAAAAAGATATTATACAAATGAAAGATTTTTCAGAACGATTTCTACGAACATTATTCAAGAAAAAGCTTCTTTAGCTTGTGAAGATTATACTCCTTATGTAAAAAGTAAAACTACTCAAGTAATAAATTTTTTACAGAATATTCCTTAAATAGGTCCTCAGCTAAACCTAACACATCATGATTACTACCACTACTCAGTCGAAAAGAAAGTGCGGCATATTCATGAAGAGTCATTTGTGCCATATCACGTTGTTTGTTGCGATCTAGCCATCGCGCTAAAGCTAACCAAACTAGCATTTCCTTATCAATATTTCGCAATAGTTTTATTTTATCAAAAATTTCCTCAAGTTTCTGTAGCCGGGTCACAAGAGGAATTGATTTATCATATGCAACTTCTATCGAATTCACTATTTTGAAAAATGTTCCTGCACTTCTTAGTTTTAATTCCTTCTTCCTTGCTAGAGTTCGGACTTTAGGGAGTTGAAGCATAATTTTAAAACCAGAAGTACAATAACTCCAAAGATAGTACTCTAAAATATATGATGGCTTATAGTGGCTTGATCCTGCCTTTACAAGATCACCGATTCCATTAATATCTTTCTGGGAACTTGCATTTATACAAGCATGTTCCCAGATAAGTTCCGTTTGAAAACGTGAGTCGATGTCATTCGTGCTGCTATAATCTTCTATCATTCTGAGAGAATGTTCATAATCACCTCGAAAGCGATAAGCCCTTATTTTATTCACTAAATAATAGCCAAACATTTGATGATCAGGTTTCAAATCCTCACTTAAATAACTTAAGGCTAATTCTGTATTGCCCAATCGCAATGCTTTTAAACCAAATAAATAATTTTGATAGACTTCCCCACCAGAATTTTGTGTGGGACTTTGGATCTTAGATAAGTTCTGTTGCCAGGCTGCCTTCCAAAAATTTCCTTCTTTTTGTGCAAAAAGACTCTTTAGGGTATGAAAATCCCCGTATAAAACTGATAACTTTCCGGTGGTGTTAGGAACCCGATGTACCAGCAATAGGGTATAGGCTAAGTCAAATAAGCCCTTGGCTTCCTCATATGACAATACATCAAATTGAACATGTTGAGAAAGAGTTGAAAATATATATATCAACCGTTTAAGCTGACCTTCAGGGCTAGAATTTTCCAACTCCGAAACCCGCTCTAAAGAATATAGTACACGTTCCTCGCGTCCATGTTCATTCTCGATTTCGTCTAACTCTTTAACAACATCTACTTTAGTTGTTTCGAATAATTTATATTTCCAAACAGCCGACATATGTTACTTCCATTCAATATATATCGAACGAGTTAAATCAGGATTCAGAATTTCCCTTCTGGCTAGTACCACCCAGTTCAACTCATCTTGACTACCTAAAATACTAATACTATCAGGAACACATTCTCCTAAAGAATTTTCTGTGTGACTATTAATCTTAACAGCATCAACAACCATCGGAATAGTTTGAAACTCAACCTGAAACCAAGTATTCTCTACAGCATCAAAGGGAGGATTAGAAGAAAAAACCTCCGTTTCGCTTTCCCAGTAAATCGTATCATTAACTAGTCCATGAGAGGTAGGAGCAAGGCTCGTTGAAGCTGAAGTAAGAACAGGAGCTCCCCCTATGGATTCTTGACCAGTCTCAAAATCATAATTATTAGCAAAAGCTATTCCATTATCGTAAAAAATAATACTGGAAATACAAACATTGGGACCAGTTATAGGCAACCTCCCAATAGATTCAATCTTAAACCGCAAGTAATTGAAAGTTACAGATTCGCTTTTTATCAAAGCCTGAGCAATCCTAGTGGTGATATCAAGTTGTTTTCCACTGTTTTTAAATACACCATCGGCTGATAATAACGTCTCTCTGTAAATCTCAGAAAGGGAGATATCTCCGTAAGGTTCTATATTTACATCAAAATTTATAGGATAGTATGGATCGTCACTAACTAATTTATTAAAAGCTAAAGGGAAGGCACTCCTTATACTGTATTCAAAATCGACAATTTCAGATGAAACATTAATTAATACTCTGTTTTCATTGGCTATTCCACAGCTAAAATTTGATCGTTGTTTGTTGATAGATGATTCTTTACACTTGATAATATAGCCTGGGATACCAGGATTTTCTTCGGACGGTCGATTATCATTATTTTTGGTTTTATCCTGCCCATCAACAATTGGCAGTCTCTGAACATTACCTTCAATGGGGCTAGAACTATTGCAAGACGAAATGAATCCAATTCCAAGCAGATACAATAACAAAACTTTAAACATTTTAGCTCCTCAATTTACCTGTTCCCTCCTTCTTTATCGGTTTACTTTGATATTTTTTAAAGCTTACTAGCAATAGTTAATATTTACATCTCCTTATCAATCTTATTTCATCTTTACATGATTAAGTTAATTTCTGAATTCAGCCCCGTTAATTCTTACAATACTACACCATTCATGAGTTGGTGCAAAAACTCGGTGTAGGTCTTTCTACTATGCTCGTTGGCGATGGAACTGACCATAGGATTGGTGATTTGTAAGCTACCGGAATGAAATGAAATGGCGCCCAGATTGGATTGGCACGCAGAGAATTCATAACTTTTTAAAAAAATATCCCAACCTTCCTAAATATCTTAAGAAAATCGTTTAATCATAGTAATGTGTAATGGACCCCAGAAATTATCATTTGAGCATTATACCACGATCCAAAAACCTATTCTAGCTAGATAGTTTTAAAGATTCGGCTTGATGCATCGGAATTCTAATTCTTATCTCGAATGCCCAAAAACCAGTAGACTTTTCATCACCTAAAAAAACATTCACATCTCCACCCAGCTCCATAACATAAGCCCTTACGGCATCCATTCCTATACCCCTTCCTGATATATCGCTGACTGCTTCTGAGCTGGAGATATGAGTTTGAAAAATAAGATCAGCCACCAAATCTTCATCCATATTATCGATAATGCCAAGGCGATTTTGTGCAACTTCTCTTAGTTTAGTGATGTTTAGCCCCTTTCCCGAATCAGAATACCTGATAATTCTTTCATAATCGGTTTCAGTTACATCAATATATATCTCTCCATGCTGTTCCTGACTGAAACCATGATCCAAACTATTACGAATCAAGTGTACAAAAATGTTTTCGTATGTATCTGAAATGAGGTTATCAAGAATAAAATCATCTCCTGAAAAAATGAGTTTTGGAGTTTTTTTTCCAAGCTGCTTTGCAATTGACGTAAATGACCCCACTAAGGGAGCGAGTATATTTTGAAAACTCGAACTAGTTAATTCAATCACCCTAGTAGTCAAAGTAGCCGCTAAATCGCGATCAGGATATATACTATAGAATTCGCTTTTACAAAAATCCTGCATAAAATAGCTAACATCTTGCAAAGCAACTTCCATTTTAGCCAAGGTAGATCGATTTAAAATTTTATCATTTATGTATTCATATTCTCTAATAGTATCATAGTATTCACTAACCTCATGCCGAACATATTCAACCTTTCCTCTGCTGAGTTCCAGTTTATCAATAGACAACAACTTATTTTCTAACT